>NZ_JFAL01000006.1:0-229841 GCF_006454495.1 Bifidobacterium sp. UTCIF-38
CCTACGGGATCGGACGCAAGTTGTGGAGTCGGGCGGTGAAGAGGCCGGATGCGGCCAGGCCGAGGGCACTCAGGAGGATGGTGGAGGTGAGGATCGTGAAGTGCATGAGTCCGGTCGTGGCCCAGAAGATGACGAACGCGACCAGCATGTAGGCGGTCAGGGCGAGCAGGGTGGCTCGGGTGATGCGCAGGCGCGTTGCCAGAGCCTTATCGCTCATGCGGGTGACGGATGCGCAGCAGATGGCGACGGTCTCGACCTCGACGACGAGGAGCAGGACAGTTCCGATGATGATCGAGGCGGTGATGAACGGCTGGATGAACGCGATCTCCGGCCAGTTGCGGAATCCTTCGACGACCATCTCATGGATCACGGCGACGGCGAGCAGCGTGATGAGAGCGGCGGAGGACTGCAGGATGGCGACGAGAATCTTGCGGACAGTTACGGATTCCATGGCGGTTCCTCCTAGGGAAGAATATCGTAACTTGATACTAAGTGTATCGTATTTCGATATGTTGCGGCAGTGAAAAATGCCGGGATGATGTCCCGGCATTGCATGTGGATTCTGGATTCAGCGCACGTATTACTCGGAGATGCCGCCGTCGGTGACGAGGTAGTCGGCGGAGGCGAGGGCGCGTGCGGCACGGTCCTTGACGGTCGAGAGGAACACGCCTTCTCGAGCGAACAGGAGGATCTGGCCTTCGGTGCCGTAGGGGGAGAACCCGGTGAACTTGACCAGCGGGGGATTGTCCGGCTGGGTCATGTCCGCGGTGGCCTCGGTCACGCGCTTGAGCATGTCGCGGCTCACGGCCTCCGGATCGCTGCCGCCCTTGACTGTGAACGGCACGGAGACGGATCCTTCGGACGCGGCCGTGAGCTTGGTCAGCGACGCCGTGTTGAGCACCGAGTTGGGGATCACCATGCGATCACCCGAACGGGTCTCGATCACCGTGTGGCGCCATGTGATGTCCACGACCGTGCCGGTCACGCTTTGAATGGTGACCGGATCGCCCGGCTGGATCACGCGTCCGACCATCAGACCGAATCCGCCGATCACGTTCGCGATCGTGTCCTTCAAACCGAAGGAGATCGCGACGCCGCCGACGCCGAGTGCGGTGACCAGTGTCGTCGGGTCGATGCCGAACACCGGCTTGAGCACCATACCCGCCGCGAGGCACCACAGCACCACGCGCATCAGGTTGATGAAGATCGACGCGCTCGGGATCGGTACCTGCGAATTATCGAGCACCTTGCGCACCAGTCGACGCAGCACGCGATCCGCGATCGCGGCGACGATCAACACGATCAGCAGCCAGATCAGCTTGCTCGCGTTCGCGTGGAACCAGGCCACCACCATCTCATTGAAATCAGTCATACGCCCACCATAACGGATCCGTGAAACGTCACTTCTGATGCTCGCGGCAGGTCTGGCCGAGGCCGCGGGCGAGGCGGATCGGATCGAGGATCTCGTCGAGCTGATCCGCGGGCAGATCGGTCTGCTCGCCGACGATCTCGCGCACCGTGCGGCCGGTGCGCACCGCTTCGGCCGCGATCGCCGAACCCTTCTCGTAGCCGATGTAGTGGTTGAGCGCGGCCGCGATCGACGGTGACGTCTCCGCGTGCGCGCGTCCGATCTCGGTGTGCACGACGATGCCCTCGACGCAGTTGACGCGGAACGTGTCCATCGCGTTGGTGAGCAATGCCATGCCGGAGAGGATCTCATGCACCATCACCGGGTCGAAGGCGTTCAACTGCAGCTGGCCTTCGGCGACGGCCCAGTTGACGGTCACGTCCATGCCGAACACCATGAAGCAGCACTGGTTGACGCACTCCGGAATCACCGGGTTGACCTTCGCCGGCATGATGCTGGAGCCCGCCTGACGGGCCGGCACGTCGAGGTCATTGAAACCGGCGCGCGGACCGGAGTTGAGCAGTCGCAGATCGTCGGCCGCCTTCTTCAAGTGCACGGCGAGGTTCTTCAATGCGGCGGAGGTGGCCACGTACGCGCCCATGTCGGTCATCGCGGCCACCGGATCGGGGGCAGCCGTGATCGGCAGGCCGGTGATGCGCGCCAGATGCTCGGTGGCGGACTTGCGGAATCGCAGATCCGCGCAGATGCCGGTGCCGATGGCGGTGGCGCCGAGGTTCAGCTGCGCGAGCTGCGGCACGAGTCGTTCGAAGCCGGCCAGATCGGACTTGAGGAGCGTGGCGAACGCGTGGAACTCCTGACCGAAGGTCATCGGCACGGCGTCCTGCAGCTGCGTGCGCCCGATCGTCACGTCGTTGATGTGCTTGTCGGCGAGGTCGTGGAACGCCTGCGCGAGACGTTTCGTTGACTCGGCGAGCGGGTGGATCGCGTCGATCAGGGCGAGCTTGCAGGCTGCCGGGTACGTGTCGTTGGTCGACTGCGACTCGTTGACGTCGTCGTTCGGGTGGATGTACGCGTAGTCGCCGCGCCTGTGACCGGCGAGTTCGAGCGCGCGGTTGGCGATCACCTCGTTCATGTTCATGTTCGACGAGGTGCCGGCGCCGCCCTGCATGACGTCCACCGGGAACTGGTCGGCGAGTTTGCCGGATTCGATCTCGAGGCACGCCTCGCGGATGAATCGCGCCTTGTCCTTGTCGAGGATGCCCAGCTCCTCGTTGGCGCTCGCGCAGGCGCGCTTGACCGTCGCGAACGCGCGGATCAGCTCCGGGTGCGACGAGTCGGCGATGCCGGAGACGGGGAAGTTGCTGATCGCGCGCTGCGTGTGGATGCCCCAGTACACGTCGTCCGGCACCGGCAGCTCGCCGATGCAGTCGTGTTCGATGCGCGTGCGATGTTCGTTGCCGCGAACGATGCCGGCCGCCTTGTCGACCAGCTGCGCGGTGTAGGGCACGGAAGTCGCAGATACCGCGGGTGCCTTGGCCTTGGGATCGATGTTCGAATCGTTGTTCGTCATACTTCCCATCATCCCGTGCGGCCGCGCGAAACGCCATGATGATCGTGTGATTCGGCTCTGTGAGAAAGCTTACTGCTGCTTGTTGAAGATGCGATTCCAGTAGTCGAGCATGTTCTCCTTGGACATCGACAGGTAGATGCCAAGGGCAAGCACGGCGACGTCCTCGTTGAGCAGGTCCTTGATCGAGGCCGACTGTCGCAGTTCGGGCCAGCGGCGAAGCACCGTGAGCAGGCCACCGACGGTGAAGTCGAGCATCAGATCGGTTTTGAGATCGATGCGCTCCGGGTCGAGCTCGAGCATCTCCATCAGTGACAGACGTTCGAAGTCGCGCAGTGATTCGACCAGTTCGGGGGAGCTGTGGGGGCCGGCGAGCATGGCGAGGCGATTGAGGCGTTCGCGCTCGCGCGGCGTGCTGATGAGCTGGGTGACGTGCTTGCGCCACTGCTCCTTGAGGTGCTCCTGCTCCTCCGGGCTGGGCGGCACCTCCTGCATCAGCGGGGAGGTCTTGATCTCCGAGAGGATCGCCGCGTCGGCCAGTTCGGGCAGTCCGGAGAAGTGGTAGTAGAACGAGTTGCGGTTCACCTGTGCCTTGCGCACGACGTCGGTGACGGTGATGCGCCGGTACTCGCGATCCGCGAGCAGCTCCCAGAAGGCGTCCTCCATGCGCTGCTTGGCGGGTGGAACGTTCGAATCCCTGCGTGGACGTGGCATGATGACGACCCCTTCTACTTCATTATTGGGCGACCTGTTGAGACGATTTGTCTAGACAGTATAACCAATAATGCGACATGGCGGAAGAGATGGGACTACCGCTTGCTGTTGCGGGCGATCGTGGCCTTGACCAGAATCGCCACCGCCTCCAGAAGGTGCTTGCGATCCTGCGCGGACAGGCCCAGCATCGACCCGATCATCGCCGGAATCGAACCGGGGAATCCGGCGATCACCTCGGAGAACGTCGTCGCGCCGTTCGCGTGCAGCACCGCGAACAGGGCGTCCACCGCCCGCTCGCGCTGCTCGACCGTCAGCCCCTGCATCCAGTTGTTCAGCGACTCGTTGAACAACTGCGAACTCGGTGCCAGATCGGGCTCGGAGACGAAATGATCGCCCTCCACCTGCCAGGAGAACGTGAAATGCTGCATGATGCCGTCCGAATCGGACGTCACCACGCGGCACGGCTCCGGCGTCTCGAAGATCTGTCCGACGATCGACGAACTCGGCACGATCTTCGTCACCTTCGGCTGGATGTCGATGTACTGACGGGACGTGACCACGTTCGGCGGGAATCCCGGGCCGTCAAGCGAATAGACGTGGCGTATGCGCTTCTGCACGGCCTTGGTCGCGTTCATCGCCGCATACACGGCCAGATTGCCGCCCTTCGAATGGCCGGTCAACACGATCGGGCCGCGCCACAGACGGGCCACCATGTCGAGGTACGCGCTCGCCGCCCGCTGCGCCGGCACCGGGTACTGGAAGGCCATGTTGAAGTCCTCCTTCCAGCCGATGAGCGAATCATCGGTGCCTCGGAAGGCGAGGACCAGCGTGCCGCCGCGCGTCGGGTCCTTGACGCGCGGCTTGCCGTTCCAGCCTCGGCCGTCGGGGAGCATGAACGTCATCGCGGCGAACTGCGTCTGCTCGCCGGGGTTCACATGCTCGACCACCGCGCCGAGACGGGCCTCGGCGAATCGCGGGGAATCGGCCACGGCGTCGAAGAAGTCGTGCGTCTTGTTCGGATCGACCAGTCCGACCGTCTGCGTGTCGAGATCCCCGGCCTCCGTGCCTTCGCCGTCATGCAGCGACGCCTTCGCCTCGGCGAGCGTCACCGAATCGAACGGCTCGCGCACGAGGCCCTTGAGCCACGCCCACGGGTGATCCGGCTCGAAGGCGCGCAGTCGGGCCGGGAAGGAGACCTCGCGATCCTCGTCGAGTGAAATCGTGGGGGAGAAGGCGGTCACGTCCTCGTAGGAGAGCGAGGAGAAGACGAGGGCGTCGATCTCGTTGAACGGCGCGTCAGGGTCGGTGAGAGGCCGCCGTTCCGTCATGACGTAATCGAACACGTTGGTCATGGACGCGCCTCCTTTCGGGCTTCGCCTCAATAGTAGTCGGGGAGGGGTGGTGTATCCGCTGGATAAACCTGAGGATTTCGTGTGATATTCGGCGGATATCGGGGAATCGTGTGGTTGGGGAATGGGTTGCGAATCGGCGCGACACGCCGAGGATGCGCGACGGCGGAATGTCGTGTATATTATCCCCCTGTTGCTTCGCTTCGAGCGTTGCACTGCGGACATAGCTTAGTTGGTAAAGCGCAACCTTGCCAAGGTTGAGACCGCGGGTTCGAGTCCCGTTGTCCGCTCTCGGAAAGCCGGTTTCGGCTGGATGAATGACCCGGGCGGTTGGCGCAGTGGTAGCGCACTTCCCTGACACGGAAGGGGTCACAAGTTCGAATCTTGTATCGCCCACTCGAAAACGGCCGGCAGGTGACTGCCGGTTTTGTTTTTCGTAAGCCAATAATCGAAGATTCGGGCGATTGGCGCAGCGGCTAGCGCACTTCGTTCACACCGAAGGGGTCGTAGGTTCGATTCCTACATCGCCCACCTGAACATGAAGAGCCTCCACCGGAATCCGGCAGAGGCTCTTCGCATATCAGTGCGTGTCAGTGCAGGTCGAGCTCGGGGGTCGGATGACGCTTGCGCCACCACTGCTGGACGAAGTAGGCGGCGTAGCACACGATGATGAAGACGATCTCGGCGCCGAGAGCGAACCGCTGTTCCTTGTCGAAGAAGACCAGGAGGAACGAGGCGGTGCACAGGATGAACGCGCCCCACGAGGTGTACGGGTAGCCCGGCGTCGCGTACTTGAGCTCCTTGACCGTGTGTCCCGAGGCGATCCATCGCTTGCGGAACACGATCTGGCAGTAGGCGATCGCGATCCACACCACCACCGCGGACAGGCCGGAGAGAGCCACCAATACCAAGTACACGGTCGAGGCGGCGATCACCGAACTCAGCAGGGCAAGGAGTCCGCCGGCCATCGCCGCGCACAGGGCCAGCATCGGCACACCGTGGCGGTTCGTCTTGGCGAACCAGCGGGGGATCATGCCCTCGTTGCCCATCGACCACACCATGCGCGTGGAGGCGTACAGGCCCGAGTTCGATGCGGACAGCACGGCCGTCAGCACCACGAAGTTCATGATGTCGGCCGCGTACGGGATGCCGATCGAATTGAACACGAGCACGAACGGGCTTTCGCCCACGCCGGCCTCGCGCCATGGGATCAGCGCGCACATCACGGTGATCGATCCGATGAAGAACAGAACGAGGCGCCACAATGTCGTGTGGATCGCCTTCGGCACGGCGGTCTCCGGATCGCGCGTCTCGCCGGCGGTCACGCCGATCAGCTCGGTGCCGGAGAACGCGAAGTTGACGGTGAGGATCGTTGCGAACACCGGCATGAAGCCGTTGGGGAAGATGCCGTCCTTGACGAGGTTGCCGAACAGAGGAGCGTGATCGTAGCCGGAGATCGGCACCGCGCCGAAGATCGCCAATAGGCCGATGAGGATGAACGCGCAGATCGCGAACACCTTGATCGAGGCGAACAGGAACTCCGCCTCGGCGAAGAATCGCACCGACAGGGCGTTGGCGACGAAGATCAATACGATGCACGCCGCCGACCATATCCATGTGGGCGTGTGCGGGAACCATCGCTGCATGAGCAGACCCGCGGCCGTGAACTCCGATCCCAAGGCCACCGTCCAGGTGAGCCAGTACTGGATCGCGATGACGAAGCCGGTGCCCGGTCCGATGAACTTCTCGGCGTAGACGTGGAACGAGCCGGTCACCGGCATCGCCACGGACAGCTCGCCGAGCGTGAGCATCACCAGGTACACGATGACGGCTCCGATGCCGTACGCGAGGATCGTGCCGATCGGGCCCGCCTGCTGGATCGTGTAGCCGGAGCTCAGGAACAGGCCGGTGCCGATCACGCCGCCGAGCGAGATCATCTGCAGGTGTCGCGATTCCATGCCGCGCCTGAGGTTGGTGTGCAGCGCGTGCTTGCTATTGCTGTTGCGGTCGGTGGCCTCGCTGCCGCCGGCCATGGTATGTGCGGTCGTCGCGTCGTCGTTGGACGGGGGTGCGGGTTCGGGTCGTTTCCTCATGTCGGTGTCGGTCTTGATCATGCTCTCTCTCGATCGATGATGGTCGTTGTCGTGTGCTGCTTCCTCATATGCGGTCGCCGTCCGGGGTTGCCCGGAGCTGTCCGGAACGGAAACGGCGGGTGTCCGCGAAAAGGCCGCGAACAGTATACGCGCGGGGTCCGCATTTCGGCGGGCGCGCGTTGGGACGATCCGGCCAGTGGTGGTTACGATGGAGAGTGAGGAGGCATATATGCAGTACATCGAGCGGACGATCGAGGGCATCGACGGCAGTGAGGCACGGTTCGTCGGATACGTGGCGGACAACAGTCGGGAGATGGACCCGGTGCGGCGCCGCACGTCCATCCTGATCCTGCCCGGCGGCGGGTACGCAATGACCTCGGACCGTGAGGCCGAGCCGGTGGCGCTCAGGTTCCTCGGCCGCGGATTCAATGTGTTCATCCTGCGGTATTCGGTCCGTCCGAGCCGGTATCCGGTGGCGTTGGTCGAGGCGGGTGAGGCGATGCGCCTCATTCGCGATCATGCCGACGACTGGCATGTGGACCCACGGCGCGTGGCGGTGCTGGGCTTCTCGGCCGGCGGCCATCTGGCGGCGAACCTCGCCACCGCGGCCGGCGACGACGACCTTCGCGCGCACGGTCTGGACCCGGACGAGGTCCGTCCGGACGTGCTGATGCTGGCCTATCCGGTCATCACCTCCGGGCCGCTGGCCCATCACGGCAGTTTCCGCTGCCTATTGGACGACGCGGCGGATGATGCGGCGATGCTGGAGCGCCTGTCGATCGAACGGCACATCGACGCGAAGACCCCACCGGTGTTCGTCTGGCATACGATGACCGATGCCACCGTGCCGGTGGAGAACACGCTCATGCTCGTCCAAGCCTGTCATGCCGCCGGCGTGAGCGTCGAGGCGCACCTCTTCCCCGAGGGCAGCCACGGGTTGTCATTGGGCGACGAGGAGACCGCGGGCGACGGCAAATTCGCCAACGTCGTCCCGTGCGTGCAATGTTGGCCGCGCCTGGCGGAGGACTGGCTGCGCCGCACCTTCGCGGACGCGTCCGGTCATAGGCCGGCTCGGGTGCCGGCGGATCGGTGAGGGATCGATGAATCAGAACATCGGATCCCGCGGGCGTCCTTCCGCGTCGTTGAATTGGTCCGACATCCCCGTCCACATCTCGTAGATGTACTGGGGGAACGGGTAGCCGCCGTTCTCCGGCGAGAAATGGAAGTTCCGTCCGGGGTCGGTGGCGTCGGCGTAGTCGGTGACCACATATCCGTCATCCTGCGGTGACAGGGTGACACATTCGGCGCTGACGGTGTCCGGGGACAATCCGTATTCATTGCGTTCGGCCGCTATGGCGTAGACGACCACCGTGCCGTCCTCCTGCGGCATGCAGTTGGCTACCCAGACGCCTTCGATGCCGTCGTCGTAACCCGTCACCTCGGCGCTGTGGCGGTGGAATACGGCCTTCCTCGTCGCCCGGAGAATGGGCTCCGGGCGCTTGGTGCAGTCCGTATCGGTCCGCCATATCGGCGAGATGTCCATGTATCGGTCGTGCTCGGTGCGCAGTCCGGTGACCTCGTACCCCGGTCCGATCGCCCGCTCTACAGTCGTTCCCGCTTCGGAGCGGCTGCTGTGCGCGGCGAAGACGGGCATCTCCCAATGCAGGTACTGGATTCCGTCGAGCATCGGCATGGCGGCGAGACCGCCGATGAGCAGGACGATGAATCCCGCGATCTTGGCCATGTGTCGTGCGTTCATGATGCCGTCTCCCGTCTCGTTCGCGAGTGGCCGCGATTCCGTGCTGTCACCACCATTGTGAACCGGCCGATCCCGCCCGCCAAGACGCGGTAAAGGGATCGTTTACTTCGATTAGGGGATCATCGGCCGGCTCCCTAGCATGGGCCTCATGAACAACAACAGCCGTGCATCGGAATCATCGGGATCTCCCCGCGACGGGTCCTCGGGACCCGTGAGGTCCGCGCATGCCGTCGCCATCGGGCTGGTGGATAACGATCCGTACGCCCTGGCGTACCTTCGCGTGGCCATCGAACGACTCGACCCGAGATTCCATATGATCTGGGCGGTCTCCACCGGGGCCGCGGCGATCCACCGGTGTCTGCACACGCCGAAGCCGCCGGACGTGCTGGTGAGCGACATGTCGCTCACCGACATGACCGGGCCGGAGGTGTGCGCCGCCCTGCGCCGGGGCGGATCGACGATCGGTGTCGTCGGCATCACAGCCCTCGACCCGGAGTCGTTCGCCGACAGTCTGGCTCGGGCCGGCGGGCAGGCGCTCGTCGCTAAAGAGGATATTCCGCGCGTACTCGGTTCCGCGATAGTCAAGGCGGCACAGGGCTGGAGTCGACCGGAGTCGTCCGACGGCCACAGTCAACCGGCCGCGGGTCCTGATCGTCTCGGCCGTCTCAGCGAACGCGAGCTGGCGGTCGCGAGACTGTACGGCAGGCATCTGACGACCGGGGAGATCGCGCGGGCACTCGGCATCAGCGAATCCACCGTCCACGTGCACATGCACCACGCCATGAGGAAACTGGGAGTCGCCACGCGACAGGAGGTAATACGGATATGTCAGGTACAGCATCGCATATGACGTTCATGACATCGTTGACGGGGCTAATGAGGCTGTTCCGGCCGAGAACCGCGGCGGAGGGTGGGCTGGCCGATGGCCGTCCGCATCCGTTGCTGACGGTGGTGGCCGTGCTGATCGCGGTCGCCAATCTGGTCGATACGGGCAACCTCCTCATGAACGGGTGGTTTTCGCTCGACGATCCCCGATACGCGCTCATGGGTGTCTGTTCCCTCGCGGGCACGGCGTGCCTTGTGGTCGCGACGCCGTTCATCGGCCGCACGCCATACCGTGCGGCGCATGTCGTGTGCGGGATATGGCTCGTCATGTGCTGCGTTCCCGCGTCGCTGTTCACGTCGTCGTGGACGCTGATGCTCAACGTGCTGCTCGCCATCGCCGTGACCGCGCACGGGAACGTGCTGGCGGGACAGATCGCGTTTGATCTGTGCGTGCTGACGCCGCTGGTCACTGGGTCAATCGCGGACGTGGTGCATCCCGACTACCTGATGGTGGTGTTGTGTGCCTTCATCATGGTGTGCCTCAACGCCGTGATGGCGGTGATCGTGGCGGCGTCCGCGCTCCGTCGCCGTGAGCGTGACCAGTGGGAGCGCGATCAGCGGTTGCGCCGCGACCAGGTCGTTCATCAGCTGCACGACGACGTGGCGAACCGGTTGAGCTACGTGCTGCTCCGGTTTCAGCGCGACGAACGCGATGATCGGGACGGTCGTGATGGCGGTCGGCCTGATCGCGATCAGGAGATGGTTCAGGACGTGCGTGACGCACTGGACAGTACGCGGCGGGCGGTGCATGTGCTCTCGGGAAATGAGGGCGCGGATGCGGCGGGCCCCGGCGTCGGTGATCCGGCCGATCCGTCTGGCGCGTCCGGCGGGTCCGTCTGTGACGAAACGTCGTGGGGTGCGTTGCGCGCCTTGGTGACGGCCGAATCCGCGCGGCTCGAGCGGATCGGATGCAATGGCACCGTGGTGATGCCGCAGAGTGTGCCGACCGGTCTGGGGCGCGCGGATCTGACGATGGCGGCGTCCTTCCTCAAGGAGTGTTTCGCGAACATCGCCAAGCACGCCGATCCCGAACGGGGCTATGCATTGGGCGTTTCGGGGCGCGCGGAAGGCATCGTCGTGTCACTGGCGGATACGCCGAAGCGGGCTGGCGCGCACGGCGCCGACCGTGATCGTCCGGCCGAGGGGGCTTCCACCGGCCGAGGGCTCGCCTACTACCGGGACTTCGCGGAGCGGCGCGGCGGCTCGCTCACCATTGAGGAGGACGCTGGTAACTGGTCCATGACCGCGCTCTTCCCCTGCTGACGGGTTGTTTTCTGGCCGATTACGTCCAGTGGTTTTGACTCGTCGGACATGTGGGCGTATGGTGAAGACCATGATGTCATTGCTGAAGGTCGCAGCGCCGCGACTGGAAAGAACGAGATCGGTCGCGGACATGGTTGTCTCGGTGGCCGACATGGATTCGACTCATGCGGAGGCGCGACGCATGGTCGAGCGTGGCGAGATCGTCGTGAACGTGGGCGAGTCCGGGGAACTGGCCTCGGGCCACCTGCCGATCACAGTGATCGCCGCCGACTACCTGAGCAACGCGCTGGTGCGGTTCGGCCGGCCGTGGATCACGGTGCCGGGCAAATCGCTCACTGCGACGGCGGTCGTGCCGGTGCCGACACGGGTCGCCGACGACGAGCTGTTCAACGGCTGGCTGGCGATGATCGGCGAGCTCGCCGCGCTGGACGCGCTCGAAGGCGAGATCGACGCGTGCGGCGCCCGCCCGTACGACGAGGACTGCGGGTTCAAACTGAAATGGCCGAACGACATCTACTGCCACGGGCTCAAGATCGGCGGCACCGTCACCGAGGTGATGCCGTCGCCGTCCGGTGGCCCCGCGTCCGGAGCGTGGCGCGTGGTGGCGTTCAGCTTCGGCGCGAATCTGCTGGTGCCCGCCGACCACCTGCCCACGCCGCAGGCCACGTCGCTGCAGATGAACGTGGGGCCCCTGCCCGGCATCGAGGAGCTGCGCGACGGCGTGCTCTCCCGGTTCGTCGAGTCGCTGCGCAGGCGGCTGGAGACGTTCGCGGACTCGCCGATGGTCGAGGCCGGGCGGCTGCGTTCGGAGATGCGTCACGTCTGCTGGATGATGGGACGCGAGATCGAAGCGCAGCTGATCGACGGGTCGGCCGTGCGCGGCGTGGTCGTCGCGTTGAACGACGACGCGTCGATCAACGTCGAGACGCCCGATGGCGTGACGCGAGCGCTGTTGACGAGCGAGGTGGGGTTGCTGCAGTAGCCATCCCGCGGTCTGGACTACCCCTCAGTCCCGCTTTGCGGGCCGGCTCCCCTGACAAGGGGAGCCGGAAGGACAGGGGCCTGCCGGCCGATTCAGCGCAGGCGCGCGAGGCCGGCGGCGGCGAGGGAGGCGACGAACGCCTTGACGATGTCGCCGATGATGAAGGCCATCGAGGCGGCGGTCACGGCGGCGACCGGCAGACCGGTCAGCGTCGACTGGATGAGGATGCCGAACGTGTAGACGACCACGACGCCGCCGACGAACGCCGCGGCGAAGTAGCGCAGTGCGGTCAGGATCGTGGCGGGCTTGCCCTTGGAGTCCTTGGAGTCCTTGGAGCCCTTGAGCAGCGCAATCACGACGACGCCCGGCAGGAAGCCGAGCAGGAAGCCGGCGCTCGGGCCGACCAGCGCCATCGTCGAGGCGCCGCCGGCGAACACCGGCAGGCCCGCCGCGCCCGCGGCGAGGTAGGCGGCGACGGCCGCGCCGGCCTGGCGCCACGTGAGCATGAGACCCGCGAGCATGACGACGAAGGTCTGCAGCGTGATCGGCACCGGGGTCCCCGGAACCGGGATCTGGCCGGCCGCGGCGGAGACCCACATGAGCACGGCGAACAGCACCGGCTTCCACGAAACGGCGGCCACACGGCGCGCGGTGGAGACGGTCTTGGATTCGGTCGCCTCGGCGGTCCGGGCGGTGGTTTCAGGCGTATTGGACATGATGTTCCCCTTCTTTTGAGTGATTGACCCCGACGATAATCCCGTTAAGCTACGGTGACGTTTGTGGAACGTGACAAAAGTTCCACGGTCGTTTTGTAGACATTTCGATTGAAAGCGTCAGTAATCAGGAGAAGAATCTGACGCTATGGGGCATATTGTCAAGAAACTGCTGATCGCCAATCGTGGTGAGATCGCCCTGCGCGTGGTGAGGACCGCGCGCGAGATGGGCATCGCCACGGTGGCCGTGTACGCCGAACAGGACCGCGGATCGCAATACGTCAGTCTCGCGGACGAGGCGTACCTCCTGCCCGGCGACACCTATCAGGACACGTATCTCAACGAGGATCTGCTGATCGACATCATCCACCGTTCCGGTGCCGACGCGGTGCACCCGGGCTACGGGTTCCTCTCCGAAGTGCCGAGCTTCGCGCAGAAGGTCGAGGCGGCCGGCGCGATCTGGGTCGGTCCGCATCACACCGCGCTCGTCGATCTCGGCGACAAGATCACCGCTCGCAGGGTCGCCCTGCGCGCCAAGGTGCCGCCGGTGCCGGGCCTGTCCGAATCGGTCAAGGACATCCGCACGCTGCTCGACTTCGCGCACACGCACGGCTATCCGATCATGATGAAGCGCACGGACGGCGGCGGCGGACACGGCATCACCGTCGTGCGCGACGACGAGGAGCTGCGCCGCTTCTACACCAATCACGACGCGCTCGAGGGCGGCGACCTCGACGAGTACTTCATCGAGAAGTTCATCGACAAGGCGCGTCACGTCGAAACCCAGTCCGGACGCGACTCCCACGGCAACTTCACCGTCTATTCGACGCGTGACTGCTCGCTGCAGCGTCGCAATCAGAAGCTCGTCGAGGAGGCGCCCGCGCCGTTCCTGTCCGAGAAGGTCGTCGAGACCCTCAAGGAGTACTCGCGCCGCCTGTTCGAGACGGTCGGCTACACCGGGCTCGGCACCTGCGAGTTCATGGTGACGCCGTACGGCAAGGTCTACTTCCTCGAGGTCAATCCGCGACTCCAGGTCGAGCACACCGTCTCCGAGGAGGTCTCCGGCCTCGATCTCGTGCGCGAGCAGCTCGTCATCGCCTCCGGCGGCGAGCTGACCCCCGCTCCCGAGCCTCGCGGCCACAGCTTCGAGCTGCGCATCACCTCCGAGGACCCGGCCACGAACCTGACCCCGTCGGCCGGCACGCTGGAGCGCATCGTCTGGCCGTCCGGCCCGGGCGTGCGCATCGACACCGGCGTGGTCGAGGGCGACACCGTCTCCCCGAAGTTTGATTCGATGATGGGCAAGGTCGTCGTCACCGCGCAGAACCGCCTCGACGCGGTCGCGCGCGTGCGCCGCGTGCTCGACGAGATGACGATCGAGGGCGTGCCCACGCCGATCCCGCTGTTCAAGAGGATCTTCCGCGACGACGCGTTCACCGCCGAACACGGCCACGCCTTCGACGTGAGCACGAAGTGGCTGGAACGCACGTATCTCAACCGCGAGCCGGACACGGTGCACGCGGGCCAGCCCGCATCCCTCGCCGGAGCGACGGCGGGAGCGGATGCGAATGGCGAGAAGAAGGAGACCACCGAGACGTTCGTCATCGAGATGAACGACAAGCGGGTCAAGCTCACCGTGCCGATCGACATCGTCGAGAACCTGACCGGCGGCGTGCGTGCGCGCGGAGCGAAGCGCCCGACGCAGCCGTTGCGTGGCTCCGGCTCGCACAGCGCCGGCCCCGCCCGCGGCGCGGTCGACGACGGCGCCAAGTCCGGCATCATCGCCTCCCCGATGCAGGCGGTCGTCACGCGCATCAACGTCGCCGAAGGACAGCAGGTCGCGAAGGGCGATCTGCTCGTCGTGCTCGAATCCATGAAGATGGAGAACTACGTGTACGCGCCGGCCGCCGGCACGGTCACGAAGATCTTCGTCGGCCCCGCCGATGGCGTGGAGGCCGGTGACACGTTGGTCACGCTGGACGTGGTTGGGGCGTCCGGCTCGGCCAAGGATCCGGCCAAGGGTGAGGAGGCCGCGAAATGACCGACATCGTGAACAGCCCCGCCGTGCGTGACGCCGTGAAACAACCCGTGGAACAGAGCGTCCAGCCGCTACGCGCCGCCGTGATCCGCGCGGCGCAGCTCGCCCGCGACGCCGAAAGCCGCGCCCGCGACAAGCAGCACGCCAAGCACAAGAAGACCGCGCGCGAGCGCCTCGACCTGCTGTTCGACACCGGCAGCTTCGAGGAGATCGGCCGCTTCCAGGGCGGCAACATCAACGCGGGCAACGCCGGATCGGCCGTGATCTGCGGCTTCGGACTCGTCTACGGGCGCAAGGTCGCCGTCTACGCGCAGGACTTCTCCGTGCGCGGCGGCACGCTCGGCACCGCTGAGGGCGAGAAGATCTGCCATCTGATGGACATGGCGATCAGCCTCAAGGTGCCGGTCGTCGCGATCGTCGACTCCGGCGGCGCGCGCATCCAGGAGGGCGTCGCCGCGCTCACCCAGTACGGGCGCATCTTCCGCAAGACGTGCGAGGCGAGCGGCTTCATCCCCCAGATCTCCCTGATCCTCGGCCCCTGCGCCGGCGGCGCCGTCTACTGCCCGGCCCTGACGGACCTCATCATCATGACGCGCGAGAACTCGAACATGTTCGTCACCGGACCGGACGTGGTCAAGGCCGCGACCGGCGAGACCATCTCGATGGCCGATCTGGGCGGCGGCGACGTGCACAGCCGCAAGTCCGGCGTCGCGCACTACCTCGGCGAGGACGAGTCCGACGCGATCGACTACGCGCGCACCGTGCTCGCCTACCTGCCGTCCAATTCGGACGAGCGACCGCCGGTCTACGCCTACGCCGCCACGCGCGCCGAACGTGACAC
The DNA here is from genome assembly GCF_006454495.1 of Bifidobacterium sp. UTCIF-38. NCBI lineage: Bacteria > Bacillati > Actinomycetota > Actinomycetes > Bifidobacteriales > Bifidobacteriaceae > Bifidobacterium > Bifidobacterium sp. UTCIF-38. The sequence continues at coordinate 15,574 of NZ_JFAL01000006.1, forward strand.
CGCCAAGCGTCTCGCCGAGATCGTGCCGGACAACGATCGTCAGCCCTACGACATGCTCGACGTGATCCGCTGCATCGTCGACTACGGCGAGTTCGTGCAGGTGCACGAACGCTTCGCCGCGTCCGCGCTCGTCGGCTTCGCCTGCATCGACGGGCATCCGGTCGGCGTGGTCGCCAACCAGCCGAACGTCAACGCCGGCATCCTCGACGTCGACGCCTCCGAGAAGATCGCCCGGTTCGTGCGTCTGTGCGACGCGTTCAACCTGCCGGTCATCACCCTCGTGGACACCCCCGGATACAAGCCCGGCGCCGAACAGGAGCACGCCGGCATCATCCGCCGCGGCGCCAAGGTGATCTACGCCTACGCCAACGCGCAGGTGCCGCTCGTCACCGTCGTGCTGCGCAAGGCGTTCGGCGGCGCGTACATCGTGATGGGATCCAAGGCGATCGGCGCCGACATGAACTTCGCGTGGCCGTCCTCGCAGATCGCCGTCCTTGGTGCGGCCGGCGCGGTCAACATCATCCACCGTCACGACCTCGCCAAGGCCAAGGCCGCCGGCAAGGACGTGGAGGCGCTGCGTGCGCAGTACATCGCCGACTACGAGGAGACCACCGTCAACGCGAACCTCTCGCTCGAACTCGGGCAGATCGACGCGATGATCGACCCCGAGCAGACGCGCGAGGCGATCGTCGAATCGCTCGCGACGCTCGCCACCAAGCGGCGCGTGCGGCACACGACCAAGCACCACGGCAACCAGCCGCTCTGACTCATCGACTCATCGCATAACAGCACGTAAGAAAAACACACAGATAGGAACACACATGACCACCTTCTTCCTCAACCGCCTGGCCGAAGGCGAACCGCACGCGCTCGCCTTCGCCGGCCAGTCCACGCCGTGGCCGGTCGCGCTCGCCGATCAGACCGCCGACCCCGAGCTGGCCGACGCGCTCCACGCCCACGTGGATGCCGCCTATGCCAAGCTCACCCCCGTCAACGCCGAACTGCTGGCCACCACCGGCCGTCCGGTCGACCTGTTCGGCTTCACCCCGAACCCGGCCCGACTCGGCGCCGCGGCCGACGCCACCGCCTCGGTCGAGGGCATCGCCCTGACCCAGCTCGGCGCGCTCATCGACCTGAACCACCTGGGCTACGACGTCACCCGCGCCAACCCGACCGCCGTGCTCGGCCACTCGCAGGGCGTACTCGCCGTGCACATGGTCAAGGCCATCCGCGAGGCCGGATCGATCGACGCCGCACGCGACCAGATCGACGAGATCCTCGCCACCGCCGCACTGATCGGCGCCGCCGGCACCCGCGCCGCCCGCGAACTCGCGCTGAGCCCGCGCGCCGGCGAGGCCACGCCGATGCTGTCCGTGCGCGGCGCCACCCGCGCGCAGGTCGAGGCGCTCGCCGCCCGCGTCAACAACCCGCGCGGCCCCATCTCCATCGCCGTGACCAACTCCGCCAACCATCACGTGCTCTCCGGATTCCCGGACGATCTGGCCGCATTCGGCGTCGAAACCGCCAAGGAGCACAGGAAGCAGGCGCGTCTGCGCGAGGAGAAGGTGCGCGGCGGCGCCGTGTTCGCCCCCGTCCTCGAATACCTCGATGTCACCCTGCCGTTCCACTCGCCGCTCATGCAGCCGGCCGTCGACCGGACCGTCGAATGGGCGCGCGCCTGCGGCTTCGACGAGGATCGCGCCCGCGCGCTCGCCGAAGAAGTGCTCCTGAACCACGTCGACTGGGCCGCCCGCGTGCGCGCCACGCTCGAGGACACCGATCCGGCCAAGCTGTGGATCGTCGACCTGGGCCCGGGCACGACGCTCGGCAAGCTTATCGGACACGTCGCGGAAGGCACCGGCGCCGGCATCGTCGAGGCGACCACGCTCGCCGAGCGCGCCGCCCTGTCCACCGCGACCGACGAGCCCGCGCGCACCCAGAACTGGAAGGTGTTCGCCCCGCGTCTGGCGCATACGCCCGCCGGCGACAGGCTCGTCACCAGGTTCTCCGAGCTCACCGGCAAGCCGCCGGTGCTGCTGCCCGGCATGACCCCCACCACCGTCGATCCGGAGATCGTCGCGGCCGCCGCGAACGCCGGATACTGGGCCGAGCTCGCCGGCGGCGGCCAGGTCACCGCAGAGGTGTTCGACCGCCACGTCGCGCGTCTCGAGGAGCTGCTCGACGAGGGTCGCACCGTCGAATTCAACGCGATGTTCATGGACCGCTACCTGTGGAATCTCCAGTTCGGCTCGACCCGCATCGTGCCGAAGAAGCGCGCGTCCGGAGCCCCGATCGACGGCGTTGTCATCTCCGCCGGTGTGCCCGAACTCGACGAGGCCGTCGAACTCATCGCCAAGCTGCGGAAGGACGGCCTGCCGTACGTGAGCTTCAAGCCCGGCACCGTCGACCAGATCCGCCAGGTGATCCGCATCGCCAAGGCCGTGGCCCCGACCGTCATCCTCATGCAGGTCGAAGGCGGCGCCGCGGGCGGCCACCACAGCTGGGAGTCGCTCGACGACCTGCTGACCTCCACCTACGCCGAGGTGCGCGCCTGCGACAACCTCGTGCTCGTCGCCGGCGGCGGCATCGGCACGCCCGACCGTGCGGCCGACTACCTGTCCGGCCAGTGGTCGCGCGCCTATGGCCTGCCCGACATGCCGGTCGACGGCGTGCTCGTCGGCACCGCCGTGATGACTGCCAAGGAGGCGCACACCAGCCCCGAGGTCAAGAAGCTGCTCGTCGCGACCCCCGGCATCACCGCCGACACCGCGGCCGACTCCGACACCGACCCGTTCGCCCCCGCCGGCGAGCGCTGGGTGCCGTCCGGCAAGTCGATCGGCGGCGTCGCCTCCGGTCTGTCCCACCTGCACGCCGACATCTACGAGGTGGAGAATTCCTCCGCCGAGTGCGGTCGACTGCTGGTGCGCGTGATGAAGCACCCGGAGGAGCTGGAGTCGCGTCGCGCCGAGATCATCGAGGCGCTCGACAGGACCGCCAAGCCGTACTTCGGTGATTTGAAGACCATGACCTACTTGCAGTGGGCGCAGCGTTTCGCCGAACTCGCCTACCCGTGGGTGGATGACACGTACGCCGACCGTTTCCTCGACCTGCTGCATCGCATCGAGGCGCGTGTCGCCGACGTCGACTCCGGCGAGTTCGTCTCGAAGCTCGACGTGACGCGCGATGATGTGATCAAGGATCCGGCTCCGGCGCTCGCCGCGTTGGAGCGCGAGTATCCGCAGGCCGCCGGCATCACGGTGACGCCCGCCGACGAGGCGTGGTTCCCGGTGCTGGTTCGCGAGTATCCCAAGCCGATGCCGTTCGTGCCGGTGATCGACAACGATCTGCTGCGCTGGTGGGGTCAGGATCAGCTGTGGCAGTCCGAGGATCCGCGTTATTCTGCCGATTCCGTGCGTGTGATTCCGGGCCCGATCTCCGTGGCCGGCATCACGACCGTCGACGAGCCGGTGGCCGACATCCTCGGCCGCTTCGAGACGGCCGCGATCGAACGCGCCAAGGAACTGACGGAGGCGGAGACCGCCGCGCCGCTGTACGCGACGCTCGGCGAGGCGGCCAGCGCCGAGGACTTCATCCGCAAGTCCCCGAACGTCTCCTGGGTCGGCCACGTGACCGACAACCCGGCCTACGGCACGCCGCTCGGCGACAAGAACTACGAGATCCGCGCCGTCGACGAGGCGAAGGGCGAGTACGATCTCGACATCCATCTCGACACCTACTGGGACAACGATCCGGACGGCGGCACCTCGAAGCACGCCGTGCGCGACATCGTCATCCCGCTCACCGTGCCGGCCGACGCGACCGGCGGCATGCCGATCGTCAACCGTGAGCGTCTGATCCCGGACGTGTATGCGATGCTCGCCGCCACGGCCGGCATCGGCAACACCGCCATCACCGGCGACGTGCTCGCCGCCATGCCCGAGATCGAGAAGACGGATGGTGACAAGGAGCATGTGTTCGGCGTCGCCACCGCCGCCTACACGTTCTCCGCGAACCTCGGCTACGACCACGAGGCCGCGACCGGCGGCGCACTGCCCGCCAGCCTCAGGGCCTCGCGCATCGCGCCCGACGCGCTGGTCGGCCCGGCGTGGCCGGCGATCTACGCGGCGCTCGGCTCGGTGTCCGTCCACGGCTACCCGGTCATCGAGGGTCTGCTCAACGCCGTCCACCTCGACCACCTCATCGAACTTGAACAGACCGAGGACGAGCTGCTGAAGCACGTCGGCGAGACCGTCACCTTGAAGTCGTGGGCCGAGGACTACTTCGAATCCGCCTCCGGCCGCGTCGTCACGATCCATGTGACGCACACCGCCGCCGACGGCACGCTGCTGGCGCGCGAGACCGAACGCTTCGCGATCCGCGGCCGCGTCTACTCCGACGTGCTGCCGGCGGACGCGCCCGAATACGGCGACTGGCTCGCCGCGCATCCGAGCGAATCGGACGAGCGTGGCGAGGAGCAGACCCGGATCCTGCCCACGCAGAGGCGCCTGCTGCGCCGCGTCAAGGTCACCGCGCCCGGCGATATGACCGCGTTCGCGCGCACGTCCGGCGACTTCAACCCGATCCACACCTCGAAGCGCGGCGCCGCGATCTCCGGACTGGCCGCCCCGCTCGTGCACGGCATGTGGCTGTCCGCCACCGCCCAGCACGCGGTGCAGGCGCTCGACGACAAGGGCGCCCACTACGAGATCGCCGGATGGACGTACAACATGTACGGCATGGTCCAGCTGAACGACCAGGTCGAGATCTCCATCGAACGCGTCGGCCGCGTCGAACACGGCGGCATGGCCCTCGAGGTCACCTGCCGCATCGACGGCCAGCTCGTCTCCCGCGGCACCGCGCTCGTGCGCGCCCCGCGTGCGGCGTTCGTCTACCCCGGACAGGGCATCCAGAAGCAGGGCATGGTCCTCGACGAGCGCGCCAAGTCGCCCGCCGCCCGCGACGTGTGGGAGCGCGCCGACAAGCTCACCCGCGCCAAGCTCGGCTTCTCGATCATCGCCCTCGTGCGCGATAACCCGAAGGAGCTCACCGCCAACGGCGTCACCTACCGCCACCCGGAGGGACTGCTCAACCTGACGCAGTTCACGCAGGTCGCGCTCGCCACCGTCGCGTTCGCCCAGACCGCGCGACTGCGCGAGGCCGGCGCCGACATCTGGCCCGCCTACTTCGCCGGACACTCGCTCGGCGAATACAACGCGCTGTCCGCGTTCGCCGGCGTGATCCCGCTGGAGACCGTGCTCGAGCTGGTCTTCCACCGCGGCTCGACGATGCACCACCTGATCCCGCGCGACGCGCAGGGCCGCTCCAACTACCGCATGGGAGCCCTGCGTCCGAACCAGTTCGGCGTCGACGACGCGCACGTCAAGGCGTACATCGAATCCGTGGCCGAGCAGTGCGGCGAGTTCCTGCAGATCGTCAACTACAACCTCGCGGGCGCGCAGTACGCGGTCGCCGGCACCATCGCGGGATTGAAGTTCCTCAAGGAGGATGCGAACCGCCGTGCCAGGGAGGCGGGCGGCAAGCCGGCGTTCATGCTCGTGCCGGGCATCGACGTGCCGTTCCACTCCACGCTGCTCAGGAAGGGCGTGCCGGAGTTCCGCGACAAGCTCGACGCGCTGCTGCCGCAGTACATCGACTACCGCGGACGACTGGTAGGCCGCTACATTCCGAACCTCGTGGCCTGCCCGTTCGAAATGACCAAGGAGTTCGCCGCGAAGATCCTTCAGGTCGTGCCCTCCGAGCGCATCAAGGCCGCGCTCGACGATTCGGCCGTGTGGGACTCCTACGCCGCCGACGACCAGAAGCTCGGCCGACTGCTGCTGACCGAACTGCTCTCCTGGCAGTTCGCCTCCCCGGTGCGCTGGATCGAAACCCAGTCGCTGCTCTTCCGCCACGCGGCGCAGGGCGGTCTGGGCGTCGAGGAGTACGTCGAGGTCGGTCTCGGCAACGCCCCGACCCTCGCGAACCTCGGTTCCAAGACCCTGCGTCTGCCCGAGTTCTCCGGCACCGACGTGACCGTGTACAACGTCGGTCGCGACGAAGGCCGCGTGTACATGACCGACACCGATTCGCTCGTGCCGGACGAGTCGGCTGAGTCGGCTGAGTCGGCCCCGGCGCCCGTCGAAGCCGCCCCCGCCGGCGGATCCGCCGTCGCCAAGCTCGGCTCGGCCTCTGCCGACGGGGGAGAGAAGCCCGCCGCGGCTGCCGCAGCTGGTCAAGCGGATGGCTCCGTCGCCGGACAGTCCATTGGACTGTCCGACTCCTCGCGCGGCCTGCAATCAGGGCAGGCCGCCGGTCCATCCGGCGCCGACGTGCCCGACATCCCCTTCAAGGCGTCCGACGCGATCGGCGTGCTCATGGCCTACTCGACCAAGATCCGCATCGACCAGATCGGCACCTCCGACACCACCGACACCCTGACCAACGGCGTCTCCTCGCGCCGCAACCAGCTGCTCATGGACATCAGCTCCGAGCTGGGCGTGGCCAGCGTCGACGGCGCCGCCGAGGCGACCCTCGACCAGCTCGCCAAGATCGTCAACAAGGTGGCACCGAACTACAAGCCGTTCGGACCGGTCCTCTCCGAGGCGATCCGCGACCGTCTGCGCGCCCTGTTCGGTGCGGCCGGCGTCAAGCCCACGCACATCCGCGAGCGCGTCACCGGCGTGTGGGGCCTCAGCGAAGGCTGGGTCGCGGCCACGACCGCCGCGCTCCTGCTCGACACCCGCGAGGGTTCGAGCTCGCGTGGCGGCGATCTCGCCAAGCTGCCCACCGGCGCCGCCGCCAACCAGGCCGCCGCCGATCAGCTCATCGACGACGCCGTGGCGCTGGTCGGCCAGACCAAGGGCGTGCCGGTCTCCAAGCCATCCGCGGGAGGCGCCGCGGGTGGAGCGGTGGTCGACTCCGCCGCGCTCGACGCCTTCGCCGAGAAGGTGACCGGCTCCAACGGCGTGCTCGCCGCCACCGCCCGATTCGTGCTGAACGAGCTCGGCGTGGCCGCCCCGGCCCCCGAGGCTGGCGAGGATGAGAACGCGGCCGTGGTCGCGGCCGTCGAAGCCGAGCTCGGCTCCGACTGGCCCAAGCAGGTCGAGCCGCGCTTCGACGCGAACAAGGCGATCCTCCTCGACGATCGTTGGGCGTCGGCCCGCGAGGATCTCGCCCGCGCCTTCTACGAGAAGGACGCGGACCTGCTCTCCGGCGGATTCGTCGGCCTCGGCAAGCCGGTCGCCGACGAGGCGCAGTGGTTCGCGGTGAAGACCGATCCGGCCGATGCCGCGCTGAAGGCCGCCTTCGCGCGCATCGCCTCCGAGGCGCTGGAGCCCGTCAGCGAGGACCCGGCCGCCTCCCGCTTCGCGCGTGACATCGCCGTGGTCACCGGGGTCAGCCCGAACTCGATCGCCGCGCAGGTGGTCGAGGGACTGCTTGCGGGAGGCGCGACCGTGATCGCCACGTCGCACAGCTTCAGGCCGTCCATCAAGGAATGGGCCAAGCGCGCCTACCGCACCCACGCGGCCGAAGGCGCCAGGCTGTGGCTCGTGCCCGCGAACCTGTCCAGCTTCCGCGACGTGGACGCGCTCGTCGACTGGGTCGGCAACGTCCAGAAGAAGACGACCGGCGCGACCACCACGATCCTCAAGCCCGCGTACGAGCCGACCCTGTTCTTCCCGTTCGCGGCCCCGCCGGTGCACGGCACGCTCGCCGATTCCGGCGAACTGTTCGAATCGCAGGCGCGCCTCATGCTCTGGGGCGTCGAGCGTGCGATCGCCGGCCTGTCGAGGATCGGCGCCGACACCGATGTGCAGCATCGCCTGCACGTGGTCCTGCCCGGTTCCCCGAACCGCGGCGTGTTCGGCGGCGACGGCGCATACGGCGAGGTCAAGTCGGCCTTCGACGCGATCGTCAACCGCGCCCACGCCGAGCGCGTGTGGTCCGACCGCGTGACCTTCGCCCACCCGAAGATCGGCTGGGTGCGCGGCACCGGACTCATGGGCGGCAACGATCCGCTGGTCGCCGTCGTCGAACGCCACGGCATCCACACGTACTCGACCGCGCAGATCGCCGCCAAGCTGCTCGACCTGTGCACCGCCGAATCGCGTGCCGCCGCCGCGAAGGCGCCGCTCGACGTGGACCTGACCGGCGGACTCGGCTCCGAGCCGATCGACATCAAGGCCCTGCGCGCCGAGGCCGAAGCCGATGCGGCAAAGGCATCGGCTCCCTCCGACGAGGCAGAGAAGGCGCAGGAAACGGATGGCTCCGTCGTCGGACAGCGAATCAAGGCGCTGCCCACACCTCACACTCCGCACCAGCCGCACGTCGACCTCGCCGACTGGGCGAACGTGACCGCCCGCCCTGAGGATGAGATCGTCATCGTCTCCATCGGCGAGCTCGGACCGTGGGGCTCCGGACGCACGCGCGCCCAGGCCGAACTCGGCATCCACTCCGACGGTTCCGTCGACCTCAACGCGGGAGCCGTGCTGGAGCTCGCATGGAACATGGGCCTGCTCACGTGGGCCGACAGCCCCAAGCCCGGCTGGTACGACACCGACGGCAACCTCGTGCCCGAGGAGGACATCGCCGAGCGCTACCACGACGAGGTCGTGGCCCGCTCCGGCATCCGCCCGTTCGAGGAGGGCATGGGCAACGACTACAAGGATGGCTCCGACGAGGAGGAAAGCGAAGTCTACCTCGACCACGACGTCACCTTCTCCGTGCCCAGCGAGGACGTCGCCCGCGAATACGTCAAGCTTGACGAGGCCCACACCTCCTACGCGAAGGACGACGAGTCCGGAGAATGGAACGTGACCCGTCACGCCGGCTCGATGATCCGCGTGCCGCGCCGCGCCACCATGACGCGCACGGTCGGCGGCCAGTTCCCGAAGGGCTTCGACCCGATCAAGTGGGGCATCCCCGCCTCCATGGTCGGCGACGTCGACGAGATCGCGCTGTGGAACATCGTCACCACGGTCGACGCGTACCTGTCCGCCGGATTCAACCCGGCCGAGATCCTCGAGGCGATCCACCCGTCGATGGTCGCGTCCACGCAGGGCACCGGCTTCGGCGGCATGATGTCGATGCGCAAGCTCTACCTCGACCGCTTCCTGAACCACGAGATCCCGACCGACATCCTGCAGGAGGCGCTGCCGAACGTCGTCGCCGCGCATGTGATGCAGAGCTACATCGGCGGCTACGGCAACATGGTCCAGCCGGTCTCCGCCTGCGCCACCGCCGCGGTGTCGCTCGAGGAGGGCGCCGACAAGATCGCGCTTGGCAAGGCCGACTTCGTCGTCACCGGAGCGATCGACGACATCGGCGTCGAATCCGTGATCGGATTCGGCAACATGAACGCGACCGCCAACTCCGAGGAGATGTACGCCAAGGGCATCGACGCGCGGTTCTTCTCCCGTGCGAACGATCGTCGCCGCGGCGGCTTCCTCGAATCCCAGGGCGGCGGCACGATCCTCTTGACCCGTGGCGACATCGCGTTGAAGCTCGGCCTGCCGGTCGCCGGCGTCGTCGGCTTCATCCACTCCTACGCGGACGGCGCCCACACGTCGATCCCGGCCCCGGGCCTCGGCGCTCTGGCCGCCGGCCTCGGCGGGCGCGACGCGAAGCTCGTGAAGGATCTTGCGAAGCTCGGCGTCACGCCGGACGACATCGCCGTGGTCTCCAAGCACGACACGTCCACCAACGCCAACGATCCGAACGAGTCCGAGCTGCACAACACGCTCGCCCGCGCGATCGGACGCACCGACGGCAACCCGCTGTTCGTCATCTCGCAGAAGACCCTCACCGGCCACGCGAAGGGCGGCGCCTGCATCTTCCAGGTCAACGGCCTGACGCAGCTGTTCGCCTCCGGCGTCATCCCGGCGAACGCCTCGCTCGACTGCGTCGACCCGAAGCTCGAACGCGATGACCACATGGTGTGGTTGAGGAAGCCGCTGCGCATCGGCGGCGGTGAGGACGCGTTCGGCCGCGCCGCGGACGGCAAACCGGTCAAGGCCGGACTCGCCACGTCGCTCGGCTTCGGCCACGTCTCCGGCTTCGTGGCGCTCGTCCACCCCGGTGCCTTCGAGGCGGCCGTCGCCAAGGCCGACGGCGAGGAGGCGCTGGAGTCGTGGCGCAAGCGCGCCAACGCGCGCCTCGCGGCCGGTCAGCGTCGTCTCGAGGAGGGCATGATGGGTCGCGCCGCGCTCTACGAGCCGATCGACAACCGCCGCTTCCGCGAGGACGGCACGCGTCTCGCCTCCGGCGGCCGCTACGACGCGCACGAGGTCGAGAAGGCCATGCTCCTCGACCCGAACGCCCGCCTCGGCGCCTCCGGCTACTTCGAGGCGTGAGCCGGTAACCGGTCATCCGCGCCTGTCATGTGAGATGGGCGAGTGAAGGCCGGTGCGCCGGTGTGAAAAACCGGCGTGGCAAGGCTGGGGTAACGGGCTATGTGCCCGTTGCCCCAGCCTTTCTTCGTTATAAGGGGTACTTCTGCGGTTTTGCGGACATCTATCTCGCTTATGAGGGGTACCTGCCGCGGGTATAGAGGCATCAAAATGGCTTGACTCCAACGGAATCAAGCCACATATGGGCTTTGATACTTCGCGTGGATACCCCTCGTAAGCGAGATAGATGTCCGCAATCGACGAAATGTACCCCTTGTAACGCAGATAGCGTCTGTGGGGATATTGTTGTGACGCATGAAGTTGATGTTTGTCGGGCATGTCGATGACGCACATGGCAGTGGCGCATGCATGCTGTTGACATGCGTGCTGTTGACATGCGTGCCGTTGACGCAAGGTGAAAGGGAACCGCAATGAGCGTATATGGACTGGGCCATGATGTGGTGGACGTCGCGGCGTTCGGCGAGCAGCTGGCCGAGCCGGGCTCGCGTATGCGTAACCTGTTCTCGGTGCGCGAGGTGCGGCAGGCCTCGGCCCGCGCACGTCTGAAGAACGACGGCGAGGCCGTGCACCTCGCCGCCAAGTGGGCCGGCAAGGAGGCGTTCCTCAAGGCGTGGTGCGAGGCGTTGGGGGAGGGCGACTACCCGTTCACGCTGGATGATTTCCCGTGGTCAGGCGTCGAGATTCTCGACGATTCGCGCGGCGTACCCCACGTAACGCTGACCGGTCGGCTCGCCGAGGCGTTCCGTGACTCGATCGGAGGTGTGCTCGGTGGTGCGGGTGCCTCGGGCGTCGAAGGCGTCGGCCGGTCGGGCATCGGCTCGACTTCGGGTTTGGGGGCCGGCGGAGCGGAGACGAGCCCGTACGCCGTGATGCGCGGCTCCCGACCGGTTGATCCCTCCATGGGGCCGTACGCCGTGATGCGCGGCGCTTCCGGCGCATCGCCTCGTGGCGCCGCATCGGGCGCCGCCGGCAACCTGCCGGCGCGCATCCACGTCTCCTTGAGCCACGACGGCCCTGTCGCCTCCGCCGTGGTGGTCATCGACGGCGACTGATCGTCAACGTAGCCGAGTCTGCCCATGCGTGGGACGGTTGCCGTGCCGTATCGACGGAGCATCGATGACGGTCGGTGTCGAACCGTTTCGACACGCCGATATCGAACCGGTTTGATATTACGTGCGCGCGCGTATACCATGAGGTCAACGCCGATGCAGCACAACGGCATCGAACGACAGAACAATGAAGTGAAGTTGAGTGCAGTCCAGCACGACCAGTCAAGGAGCGATGATGTCCGCCAAGTCCCACGCCGCGAAGTCCAAGTCCGTCAAGCCGTCGCAGCCTGTCGAGCCGGCCGAGGCCGTCGAGCCGGCCGTCGCCGCTTCCGCCACGGCGTCCGACGACGGAATCTTCTCCGCCCGATTCGACCGCCACCGCGATGAGCTCGAATCGCTCTTCCGCATGCTCTACGGCGAGTCCGCCGAACTCAACGAGTTCGAACGCGCGATGGCCGACGCCTACGCCGCTCGACCCGCCGACCTGAAGGCCCTCGACATCACCCGCGAGCAGGACCCGCAGTGGTACAAGCGCGGCGACATGTTCGGCATGACCATGTACACCGACCTGTTCGCCGGCGACCTGAAGAAGCTCGCGGGCAAAATCGACTACCTGAAGGAGCAGAAGCTCACCTACCTGCACCTCATGCCCCTGCTCCAGATGCCCCACCCGGACAACGACGGCGGCTATGCCATCGAGGACTTCGACGCCGTCGACCCGCGCATCGGCACCAACGAGGACCTCGCCGCGCTCACCAGGAAGCTGCGCGAGGCCGGCATCAGCCTGTGCCTCGACTTCGTGATGAACCACACCGCCTCCTCCCATCGCTGGGCCAAGGCCGCCGAGGCGGGCGATCCGAAGTATCAGGACTACTACTTCTGCTACGACGACCGCACCGTCCCCGACCAGTACGACGCGCAGGTGCCGCAGGTCTTCCCGAACACCGCACCCGGCAACTTCACGTACAACGAGAAGATGGGCAAGTGGGTGATGACCCAGTTCTACCCGTTCCAGTGGGACCTCAACTACCGCAATCCCAAGGTGTTCGTCGCGATGATGAGCTCCGTCCTGCACCTGGCGAACCTCGGCGTCGAGGTGTTCCGACTCGACGCGGTGCCCTACATCTGGAAGCAGATCGGCACCAACTGCCGCAACCTGCCGCAGGTCCACACGATCGTGCGCATGATGCGCATGATGCTTGAGATCGTCTGCCCGGCCGTCGTCCTCAAGGGCGAGGTCGTCATGGCCCCCAAGGAGCTCGCCGCCTACTTCGGCACGCCCGAGCGACCCGAATGCCACATGCTGTACAACGTCTCGATCATGGTGAACCTGTGGAGCGCGCTCGCCAACGGCGACACCCGACTGCTCAAGGCCCAGATCGACAAGCTCGACGCCCTGCCCGAGAACTGCTGGTTCGTCAACTACCTGCGCTGCCACGACGACATCGGCTGGGGCCTCGACGAGGACGAGGAGGTGCGCCTCGCCATCGACCCGCTCAAGCACAAGGAGTTCCTCTACCACTTCTACGAGGGCGCGGAGCCCGGCAGCTGGGCGATGGGCGAACTGTACAACTACGACGAGGCGTCCAGGGACGCGCGCAGCTGCGGCACCACCGCCTCCCTGTGCGGCGTCGAGAAGGCGATCATCACCCACGACAAGCCGGCCTACGAGAAGGCCATCGGACGCGACCTGCTCATGCATCGCGCGATGGCGTTCCTGCGCGGCTTCCCGATGCTCAACTGCGGCGACGAGATCGGCCAGCTCAACGGCTGGGAGTACAAGGAGGATCCGGATCGCGTCGAGGACAGCCGCAACCTGCACCGCAGCCCGTTCGACTGGAACAAGGCAGACGAGCGCCACACCGAGGGCACGCTGCAGAGCCGCCTGTGGGAGGGCATGGAGGGGCTGCGTGAGATGCGCTCCGACCCCTGCTTCGCGCCCGACGCGTGGGTCACCACCTGGGACACGCGCGACGACGGCGTCCTCGCCGTGGTTCGCAAGCAGGGCGAGCGCACGATCGTCGGCCTGTTCAACTTCGCCGACCGCGACGCCACCGCCACGATGGACAGCACCGCCGACGCGACGCTGCCCGCCGAGCCGGTCGCCCTCACCCCGTACGAGTACAAGGTGATCGTCACCCACGAGTGACGTCCGGCCGACGCGCGCGCCAGACATCCTGATGCCGCCGGAACGAGACGGCAGCGAGGACTTCGCCGATCGCGTCCTATCGTGGAGGGCATGGTGCTCAACAATGCGATGTCCACGGATGGCACGTCGGCCGCGTCCGTGAGAATGCCGGCGACCTGCCGCGCCGCCGATCAGGTGACGCTTCTCGACGAGGTCGGTTCGACCAACACGCTCGCCCGTCAGATGGTGGCGGACGGTCGAATCGACCTGGTCGGGCTGTCCAATCCCGCCAATCCCATGAAGATCGCGGTCGTCGCGGCCGACACGCAGTCCGCCGGCCGCGGTCGCCTCGACCACACGTGGACGAGCCGGCCGGGCGAGTCGTTCACCGTGACCTTCGTCGTCGCCGTGCCGCGCGCGGTCGTCGTCGACGAATCCGTCAACGGCTGGCTGCAGATGATCGCGGGGCTGTCCGCGCTCGACGCCATCGATGACGCGCTCGCCGTCAGCGGTGCCCGCCCATTGGCGGCCGATACGGCCGGCGTGGCCGCCGCCCCGCGGCTCAAATGGCCGAACGACGTATATCTCGCCGGTCGCAAGCTCGGCGGCATACTCGCCGAAATGGTCCCGCTGCCGCAACAGGGCGATGACGCGGACGCGTCGTCCGTCGCCATCGTCTTCGGCATCGGACTGAACCTCGACGTGCCGGCCGATCGACTGCCGACGGACGAATCGACCTCGCTGCAGCTGCATTACGCGCCGCTGCCCTTGCCCGACGGTCTGCGCGACGCGATCGCCGCCGGCGTCGTGCGCTCCCTGCGCCGTCGCCTCGCCACGTTCGTATCCGATCCGGGGCGACGCGCGGCCGTGCTGCTGCGCGAGACGCGCGAACGCAGCTACACGCTCGGACGACACGCCGTCGCGCACTTCGTCGACGGCACGGAGCTGGAGGGCGTGGCCGAGGACCTGAACCCCGACGCCTCGCTGATCCTGCGTACCGCCGACGGCGCGGAACACACGGTGCGCACCGCCGACGTCGGCGTATTGCCCACACCTCGTGTATAATTGCTCGAGTTGTTTCGTTCGTCCGGGTGCATCCCGGCGCGAACGGTGCGGCACGCGGATGTAGCTCAATGGTAGAGCCTCAGTCTTCCAAACTGATTACGCGGGTTCGATTCCCGTCATCCGCTCCACCTGACAGGCCTTGGAATCACGCGATCCCGGGGCCTGTTCGCGTATCCGGGGCCGCCCGGGCGGGAGAGACGCCGTGCGCGCATCCGAGTACCATGTAACCGACAATGCAGGAACGGACGTGTCGATGGGAGGGCTATGACACACGCCAGCGAGGACAGCGAGGACAACGAGGCCGTCGAGATCGTCAACGGCAGGGTCGAGACGGTCGAGGTGTCCAAGCACCCCGAAGCCACCATCCCAGTGACGGAGCTCTCCCTCGCCGACATCGAACGCCGTCGCTCGCACCCCGCGCAATGGGCCGTGTACTTCACCGCCGTGCTCGCCGCGATCATCGGACCGTACTGGCTGGGCCGCGCGCTCGCCGTCGGCAGCACCGCGTGGCTGACCGAGCGCCTGAGCATGTTCACGCCGCAGGGCGCCGCGTTCGTCTCGTGGACCGTGACCCTCGTCGCCGTCGCCAGTCTGGGCCTCGCCGTCGTCGATTCGGGCCGGTGGCTGTGGCGCATCGTGTTCGCGATAGGTCTTGCCGCCGAACAGTTCGTGGCCGGCATCTGCCTGCTCAAATTCGACTTCTGGTATTCGACGTACGTCATCTACGGTGATTCCGCCGCCGTTGCGAACGCCACGAACCTCGGCATCATCGCCGCCGGCTTCGGCGTGGCCGTGTTCGCCGTGGTCTGGGTGGGCCTGCTCGTCATCATCAAAAAGGATTCGCCCCTGAATGTCCTGACCCGCAGCTGGGCCTCGTTCATCCTCTTCTTCATCATCGAGATCGTCGCCCTTCTGGTCGTCATGTTCGGCGGCCTGCTCACCACGGTGTGATCGGTACGCATTGTGCTGGTCCGCACTGTGCCCTATACTTGCCAGTTGGCGTAAATCGCCCGCGGATAGAGAGCGCTTCAGGCAGCGTGCCTGAGGCACCGCGCAACAAACAACCTTGAAGGAGGACGCCGTGGCACTGACGGCTGAACAGAAGTCCCAGATTATCAACGAGTTCGCGACGCACGAAGGCGACACCGGCTCCCCGGAGGTCCAGGTCGCTCTGCTGTCCAAGCGCATCGCCGATCTGACCGAGCACCTGAAGGAGCACAAGCACGATCATCACTCCCGTCGTGGTATGCAGATGATGATCGGTTCTCGTCGTTCCCTGCTTGACTACCTCAAGCGTAACGACATCAACCGCTACCGTGCGCTGATCGAGAAGCTTGGTCTGCGTCGATAGAAGACTTCCGCCCGGGCGCCAATGGCACTCGGGCGTTTTACATACGCCTGACAATGGCAACACGAACGAAGTAGGAACGAGCCAGGAGGATAGGCTCCGCAGGCCGGAAGGTCCGGACCGGTCGGGGTCGACAAGAGGACTCACCTCTCGGGGTTGACACGAGGGAAACGCGGTCGAGGCACGTCACGGAGGAAACCAGAGGCGGCCGGAAACGACAATGACAGAAGGCCGCGGGGTCGCAAGGCCGAAGCACACGCCCGCAACACATGCGAATGTAAGAGCCCGCCCAGCTGAAGATGGGCACATGTCCGTAGGAAAAAGAACACACGATAACAGAAAAAGGAGGAACCCTATGGAGGGTCCCGAAATCAAGGCCACCGAGGCCGTGATCGACAATGGTTCATTCGGTAAGCGCACGCTGCGCTTCGAGACCGGCCGCCTCGCCCAGCAGGCCGACGGCGCCGTCGCCGCCTATCTGGACGACGACACGATGGTGCTGAGCACCACCACCGCCGGCTCCAGCCCGAAGGAGAACTACGACTTCTTCCCGCTGACCGTCGACGTCGAGGAGAAGATGTACGCCGCGGGCAAGATCCCGGGCTCGTTCTTCCGCCGCGAAGGCCGTCCGTCCAACGACGCGATCCTGGCCTGCCGCATCATCGACCGTCCGCTGCGCCCGCTGTTCCCGCACACGCTGCGCAACGAGGTGCAGGTCGTCGAGACCGTGCTCGCCGTCAACCCGGACGACGCGTACGATGTGCTCGCCCTGAACGCCGCCTCCGCCTCCACCATGATCTCCGGTCTGCCGTTCTCCGGCCCGGTCTCCGGCGTGCGTCTGGCTCTGATCGACGGCCAGTGGGTCGCCTTCCCGAAGTGGAGCGAGCGCGAGCGCGCCGTCTTCGAGATCGTGGTCGCCGGCCGCGTGATCGACAACGGTGACGTCGCCATCGCCATGATCGAGGCGGGGGCCGGCAAGAACGCCTGGCACCTGATCTACGACGAGGGCCAGATCAAGCCGGACGAGGCCGTCGTGGCCGAGGGCCTCGAGGCCGCCAAGCCGTTCATCAAGACCATCTGCGTGGCGCAGAACGAGCTCAAGGAGAAGGCCTCCAAGGAGACCAAGGAGTTCCCGCTCTTCCCGGAGTACACCGACGAGCTGTACGCCCGCATCGACGAGATCGCCCACAAGGATCTCGATGAGGCCCTGACCATCGCGGAGAAGCTGCCGCGTCAGGATCGCATCCACGAGATCAAGGAGCACGTGCGCGCCATCCTCGCCAACGAGTTCACCGACATGGCGGACGACGAGAAGGACAAGGAGCTGTCCAACGCGTTCAAGGAGCTGCAGCGCCAGATCGTGCGTCGTCGCATCCTCACCGAGGACTACCGCATCGACGGCCGTGGCCTGAAGGACATCCGCACCCTGTCCGCCGAGGTGGACATCGTGCCGCGCGTCCACGGTTCCGCCCTCTTCCAGCGCGGCGAGACCCAGATCCTGGGCATCACCACGCTGAACATGCTCAAGATGGAGCAGCAGCTCGACTCCCTGTCCGGCCCGCAGTCGAAGCGCTACATGCACAACTACGAGATGCCGCCGTACTCCACCGGCGAGACCGGCCGCGTCGGCTCTCCGAAGCGCCGCGAGATCGGCCACGGCGCCCTCGCCGAGAAGGCTCTCGTTCCGGTGCTGCCGGATCGCGAGGAGTTCCCCTACGCCATCCGTCAGGTCTCCGAGGCCATCGGCTCCAACGGTTCCACGTCGATGGGCTCCGTGTGCGCCTCCACCCTGTCCCTGCTGGCCGCCGGCGTGCCGCTGAAGGCCCCGGTCGCGGGCATCGCGATGGGTCTGGTCTCCGGTGACGTGGACGGCAAGCACGTCTACAAGACCCTCACCGACATCCTGGGTGCCGAGGACGCGTTCGGCGACATGGACTTCAAGGTCGCCGGCACCTCCGAGTTCATCACCGCCCTGCAGCTCGATACCAAGCTCGACGGCATCCCCGCCGATATCCTGGCCGCCGCCCTGCAGCAGGCCAAGGACGCCCGTACGACGATCCTCGAGGTCATCAACGAGTGCATCGATGGCCCGGCCGAGATGAGCGAGTTCGCTCCGCGCATCATCACCACCACGATCCCGGTCGAGAAGATCGGCGAGGTCATCGGCCCGAAGGGCAAGATGATCAACCAGATCCAGGAAGACACCGGCGCCGAGATCGCGATCGAGGACGACGGCACCGTCTTCATCTCCTCCGAGGGCGGCGAGGCCGCCGAGAAGGCGAAGCAGATCATCGACTCCATCGCCAACCCGCACGTGCCGGAGGCCGGCGAGGTGTACAACGGCAAGGTCGTCAAGACCACGAGCTTCGGCGCGTTCGTGAACCTCACGCCGGGCACCGACGGCCTGCTGCACATCTCCCAGATCCGCAACCTCGCCAACGGCGAGCGCATCGATCAGGTCGAGGATGTGTTGAAGGAGGGTGACACCGTCGAGGTCGTCGTTCAGGGCGTCGACGATCGCGGCAAGATCAGCCTTGCGATCCCGGGCTTCGAGGATCAGGAATCCGGCGCCGACCGTGGCTCTCGCGGTGGCGATCGCGATGATCGCCGCGGTGGCCGTGACGATCGCCGTTCCGCCGGCCGTGGCCGTCGTGGTGACGACCGTGACTTCGATGACCGTCCGCGTCGCCGCCGTCCGGCCGATGATGACGATCGCGATTACGATGATCGTCCGCGTCGCCGCCGTGCCGCCGATCGTGACGATCTCGACTCCCGTGACGACGATCGTCGCGCCTCCCGCGGCTATGATCGTGACGACCGCGATGACGATTACGATGATCGTCCGCGTCGCCGCCGTCCCGCCGACCGCGATGACGACCACGGCTACGATCGCGATGACCGTCGCGCCTCCCGTGTCTCCCGCGATGACGACCGTCCGCGTCGCCGTCGCTCCTCCGACCGTGACGACGACCGTCGTTCCTCGCGTGGTGGCCGTGGCGGCTACGATCGCAACCCGCGCTACGCCACCGACGAGAACTACGACGAGTACCACGCCGACCGCATCGAGCGCACCGAGCGTCCGCGCCGCCGCGTGCGTCGCGACTTTGATCCGTTCGAGGACTGATCGTCCTCTCACGGATCCCTCGCGGCATAGCCGCTCGCTTCACCTACGGAAAGCCCGCTGGGCTTTCCGCTTGGCGGTTCGGCATTCGAGGACTGATCGTCCTCTTACGGATCCCTCGCGGCATAGCCGCTGAGTGATGAAAGGGGTCTGTCACCGGTTGATTTCCGGTGACAGACCCCTTCTGCGTCCGGTTGCCGCTAGCAGACATGCACAACCGATATGATCCGGACTTGCCCCCTTACAACTCCGCTTCGGCCAGCGCGTGGTCGATGTCGCGGATCAGGTCGTCGGTGTCCTCGAGACCGACGGCGAGACGGAAGAATCCGCGGTGGAACTCCGGCGGGTAGAGGTACTGGCGTTCGTCATCCTCGCCGAGGAACACGATCAGGCTCTCGTCATGGCCGAGCGAGACGGCCGAGGTGATCACGTTGAGCTTGGAGACGAAGCGGTTGTGGCCGTCGTGATCGGTGTCGAGGCCGAAGGCGAGCACGCCGCCGAAGCCTGAATCCGGGCGGGCGAGCTGACGGGCCGCAACATCATGGTGCGGATGCGATTCGAGTCCCGGATAGGCGACGAACCGCACCTGCGGCAGCGATTCGAGGTGCTTCGCGATGGCCAGTGCGGAGGCGTTGTGCTGCCGCATGCGTAAGGGGAGCGTCACCGAACCGCGGTTGATGAGCCACGCGTTGAACGGCGAGATGATGCCGCCGTAGTTCACCTGATACGTGAAGCGGATCTGGTCGGTAAGCTCCTTGCGTGTGGCGATCGCGCCGCCCAAGGCGTCGCCGTGGCCGTTGATGTACTTGGTGAGGCTTTCGATGACGATGTCCGCGCCGAGGTCGATCGGTCGCACGTTGAACGGGGAGTTGAACGTGTTGTCGACCGACAGCAGTGCCCCCGCATCGTGCGCGAGCTTCGCCGCCGCCTCGATGTCCGTGACTTTGAGCGTCGGGTTCGCGGGCGTCTCGATGTGGACGAGCTTCGTGTTCGGACGGATCGCGTCGGCGATGTTCCTCGGATCCGACGTGTCGACGATCGACGTCTCGATGCCGTACTTCTCGGGCAGGATCTGGTTGAGCAGACGGTAGGCGGCGATGTACGTCGTGTCGGAGAAGATCGCGTGGTCGCCGCGGTTCAGCACCGTGGTGAAGGTCGCCGCAAGCGCCGCGACGCCGGAGGCGAGCACGACCGCGTCCTCGGCGCCCTCGAGATTGGCGAGCTTCGCCTCGAGATAGCGCTGGTTCGGGTGGCCGTTGCGCGTGTACAGGTTCACGTCGGAGCTCGACCAGTTGATGTCGGACGGGTCGTAGGGCAGCGCGTAGGCATTCGCCAGGGTGATCGGGCGGCGGATCGCGCCGGTTTCGGCGTCGACCCCGTTGCCGAGGTGGATGGATTTGGTCGCGAAGCCGAGCGGCGTGCCGTCGAAGGATTCGCCATGATGCACAAGATCTGAAGTCATGTCTCAAGTCTGCCAGCCGTGCTCTCGTTGCGCACCTTGTCTCGGTAGCCCGAAAACGTTGCGATTCCGGCGTTTGATAGCCGTTCATAGTTAGAAACGAATACGGGATGGCCGGGCTCCCCACTCCCCTTGATCGTGAGGTGATTCGCTGATCCCGCCGATTGTGTGAGACAATGGAAGGGCGACCAATAGGGGGACGCTCCGAAGAAGGGGAATGGTCATGGGTACGGGAACGGTGTTGTTGATAGTGGTGGTTGTGCTGCTGCTGATCGTCGTCGGGTTGGTCGTGTGGGCGATCGGTGCCTACAACGGACTGGTTGCGCTGCGCAATCGCGTGGGGAACGGATGGGCGCAGATCGACGTGCAGTTGAAGCAGCGCGCCGTGCCTCAGGTCCGGTTCTGAAGACGGTTCAGTCGGGCGCACCCTGTACGCAATGAAGCGAAGGACATAAGCCATGAGAAACCGCATCGTCCGCGCCGCTCTCCAGTCGGTGCTCATCACGCTTATCGTCGCACTCATCGTCGGCGGCGCCGCCTTCATCGTCACGGTGGCCGATGACGATTCCGCCAGCCTGAGCTACCGTTCCATCGACTATGAGGCGACGGCGACGAAGGACGGCGACCTCAAGGTCACGCAGCGTCTCGACTACAAGCTGCAATCCCGTGATGACGAGGACGGCAATACCAAGCCGTGGAAGCAGCTGTACTGGCGGTACACGCTCGACCCGTCGAACCTCATCGACATCACCGACATCCGGGTGCGCAACGCTGACACCGGGCAGGCGTTCACGCAGACCGAGTTCCGCAACCCGAACCAGGTCGGCGACACCAGTTGGGACAGCGACTACGCGAACCGCTGGTACATTGTCGACGTCACCGGCGGCGACTCCAATCCGCAGCCGTACGAACCCGGTTCGAACCTCGCGCCGAACACGCAGCCCGGGAAGCGGATCATCGAGATCGGCTGGAACATCCCCGCCACGGACAATGCGAAGAGCCTCAAGATCGACGTATCGTTCACGATGCGCGGCGTCGCCACGAAATACGACGACGTGACCACCTTCCAGTGGGAGCCGATCGCCAAGGAGAACGAGGTGCCGGCCGGCAAGGTCACCGGCGTCGTACGATTCCCCGAGGGCGCGGGCTCGTCCGGTGCGCCGGATGCCTCCGACCCCACCGTCTCGCACACCTGGCTGCATACCGCCAACACGAACGAGGTCACGCGTGAGTCGGACGGCACGATGCGATTCACCATATACGATCTCAAGGCCGGCGGGTACATCAACGTGATCGGCGCCTTCGACTCCGCCCGCGCCGGCGACGTGGCGCGCACGGCGGCCGGCGGTCGTCTGCAATCGCTCAACGACGAGGAGGATGTGAAGGCGCGCTATGCCGCCGATCGCAAGCGCGAGAGCGCACGTGTCACGGTCATGATATGGGCGGCCAGCGTCGTGCTCGCCATCGCGCTCGGCATATGGGGCGTGCTTGGCGCGCTCTACACGCTCCGCGCCGCCCGCTACAAGGGAGACATCGAATACTGGCGTGACAAACCGGGCATCAGCCCCGACTCCGCCGCACGGCTCGTCGACGTGTTCGATGCCGCGGGCTCGAACATCCACCACTCCGGCAAACTGGACGACCGGTCGCTCTCCGCCACCGTCATGTCCCTCGCCGTGAAGAAGGCGATCGCGCTCTACCCCGGCCCGTCCGACCTGTACCGCGACCTCGACATGGCTCACGCCGACCCCGCCGCCATCGCGCAGCGGATCGGACGGCAAACGAGGCGAGTCAGGGCCGCGCAATCGACCACCACGGTCGTGATCCTGCCGGCGGCGCTCGCCGTCCCCTACGATCCGCGACGTAAGACGCTGGAACTGAGCCGGTCGGAATCCGCCTGCCTCGATCTGCTCGTCGACATCTCGCGGCGGGTCGGCGGACCGGTGTTCGATTTCGTGCAGATGAAGCACGCATGCGAGGACTGGAAGACGGGCTACCAGTCGCTCGAACGGTTCCGCACCACCGTGCGCAGCGAGTTCGCCCTGCTCGGCGCGACCAGATCGATCTCAGGGTATTACGTTCTGCCTGCCGTCCTCGAGACGATGCTCGGGGTGGTGTGCTTCATCTTCAACCTCGCCGTCGCCGGCAATGCCGTGGCCGCCCTGTGCTTCGGATTGCCGCCGTTCGCGATCGGCCTGTTCTGCGCTCTGGCCGGGGTGGAGGATGTCCCCACAACGGCCGGTCAGGAGTACGGCGGCCGATGCCTGGGGCTGAGACGCTACATGGTCGATTTCTCCGACTTCACCGACCGTGGCGTGCCTGATCTGGCGCTGTGGGACTGGTACATGGTGTATGCGGCCGCGTTCGGCATCTCGCGCGAGGCCATCGCGCAGCTTGCCAAGGCGTATCCGCAGGTCAGGGATTCCGAATGGCTCGACGGGCACGCCTCCGATTCGCTGTGGTACTGGACGTACCGTCCGTACCTCTGGAACGCCGGTTATTCCGGTTCGGACCGATCGGGCGGCGGGTCGACGGGTGATTTCGCGTTTGGCGGCGACTCGTTCGCGTCCGGTCTATCCGATCTCGGCACGCAGATCAGCGCCGGTTTCGCCGACATCTCCTCGACGATCAGCGCCGCGGCCCCCTCGTCGTCGTCCGGTTCCTCGAGCTTCGGCGGCGGCTTCGACGGAGGCGGCGGTGGTTCCGGCGGCGGTACCTCCGGCGGCCGCTGACCGGTCAGCCGACCAACTGGTCGACTGCTACAGCGATTGGAGATACTGCCCGAGATGCGGCACGGCGAATTCAAGCTGCCCGTGTCCGGCAGACCGGATGAGTCGGTCCTTGATGAGTGCCGCGCGGTACTTGCTCACCCAGCTGCGGCTGCGTTTGGTGCGTTCCGCGATGTCCCCGACCTGCGTGGGGTCGGGGACATCCTTCGCCATGGCCTTGAGGAACAGTCGCTCCGCACTGGTGGTTCCGTCCATGGCGGGAGCGCAGACGGCGTCGTCGAAGGCGAGCAAGGCATCCGCCGCGCCGGTCGCGATGTCCGAAGCGGTGATGACGTCGGAGTGACGTCGCTGCGCGGACTGCCACATGTAGTAGCCGACAAGCTGCACCATATACGGATATCCGTCGGAAAGCCTCGCCGCTTCGCGTGCGTCGGGCTCGCTGACAGTCTTGCCCGAATCCAAAACGGTCTCCAGAAAGGCGTTCCTGACGTCCGGCAACGGCACGTTCTCCAGTTCCCGTCGGAGTGCGCGGCGCAGGAAGGTGGTCACTTCGTTGTCCAGCAGATCGTTGAGCATGTATGGCAATCCCGCGAATACGATGGCGACGCCCTTCTTGTCGGCGTCGGGGACGTCGCTTTCATCGGCATCGGTGATGACATGCTGTACGGCGGTGGCGATCGCGACCAGATCCTCGTGTGCGGCGGCCTGCGTCTCGTCGATGGTGATGAGGATGCCTCTGCCGATCTTCCTGGAGTTCAGGCGTCTGTTCAATGCATTGCGCAGGGTGAGCGGATTGGATTCCGCGGAGAATCGTGCCTGGCCGAGACTCGCGGTTGCGATGCCTGCGATTCCGATTGACGGACTGATGTCGGCCTGATCCAGTCGCATGCCGGTGGGGGAGAGAGTGGCTATAAGTCGTGCGACGAGGCCTGTGGACGCGGTTTCCGCGATGACCTCCCAATGTCGTGCCTTGGCTATGCGTCGGAATTCCGTCAGCATGACGGTTTTGCCGAAGCCACGTTGCCCGGTGATCAGCATGATGCGTCCCGGAGCGCCGACTCCGTTGTCAAGCGCCTCCGAGAAGTCGTCGATGATCGGCTGCCGTCCGATGAGGATCGGCGGCATCTTGCCGGCAGTCGGTTTGAACGGATTGATGGATGGCATGACGGAGTCTCATTCCTTCCTGGAAGCATTGCTGATGCGGTTTCGTATTGCCGTTGCATCTTCCTTCAGTATATGCGAATACGTACCAAGTTACACGAATGCGTACCAAAGTACACGAATGTACACTATTGCGTACCATCTTCCACCGGTACGCGTCAGTGGATGCGTATCGGACGTCCGTGTGGCGAAAACCGTGCGGTACGCCTACGCTTGGCACTGTCACCGTTTCGACGAATGAAGGGAGCAGCCATGGCGCTGTATCGTAATCTGGGACCGTTCTCCACCACCGCGATCGGCCACGGCGAGATGCCGCTGACCATCGAGAACAACCGTGGACATGACGTCGGCATCGAGACGCTGCACGCCTCGCTCGATGCCGGATGCCGCCACATCGACACCGCGTGGGCGTACTACACGCCGGGCGAGGAGGAGCAGACCGGCGAGAAGCTGGTGCGTGAGGCGCTCGCCACATGGAAGGGCCCGAAGAGCGAGGTCACCGTCGCCACGAAGATCGGCCTGCGCCGCGTCTGGGGCGAGCACGGCGAGCCGCTGTGGCCGCGCGACGGCAAGCCCGAGCACCTCATCGAGTACGGCAAGCAGTCCGCGCTCGCACTCGGCGTCGATACGATCGACCTGCTCTACCTGCACCGCCACGATCCGGAGGTGCCGTACAACGAGTCGATCGAGGCGCTCAAGCAGCTCGTCGACGAGGGCGTTGCCCGCGTGGCCGGCGTCTCCAACGCCTCGATCGAGCAGATCGACATCGCCCGTTCGATCCTGGGGGACAAGCTCGTCGCCGTGCAGAACCAGTACTCGCCGATCCACCTCGACACGCAGGACACGCTTGACTACTGCGCCAAGCTCGGTCTCGCGTTCGTGTGCTGGAGCCCGCTCGGCGGCTACCGTCACCCGTACGACGAGTCGAAGTTCGACCCGTTCCGCGAGGTCGCGGCCGCCCACGGCGTCAGCTACCAGCAGGTCGTGCTCGCGTGGGAGCTTGCCAAGGGCGATCACATGTTCGTCATCCCCGGCGCCCACCGCCCCGAGACGATCCTCGACTCCCTCAAGGCCGACCAGCTCGAGCTCTCCCCGGACGAGCTCGCCAAGCTCGGCTGATTTCCGTTTCACGGCCGTTGCATTTACCGGCTGACCGCCATCGGCATTCGCGTGATGCGGTCAGCCGGTCGTCTACTTCCGGCGTCCAATCCCAGCCGAAATCATAGGCAATGCGCCATGTAGAGCGGTAGGTAGATCCTGTCCCCATCCGTGCGGAGCTCCTTGGGATGCAGAATCACCTGTTCTCCGACACGAGAGCCGAACTTGCTTTTGAACTTGTCAAGGGATTTCGTGCCGTATTTCAATGATTATCATGCATGGTATCACGAAAATGAAGATATGAAAGTGCTTATGCATCACGAAAATGACGGTATGAAGACATGGTTTTCGCACGATAATGATGTCCGGAATAACTACGCCAATCCCGCCAGCACCTGCGCCGCCCCGGCGAACTCCTCCGGGGTGGTGTAGACATAGCTCAGACGCAGCGCGTTGTTGCTCCGGAAGTCGTAGATGTCTCCGGGGTTGAGCAGTATGCCGTGATCGATCGCCCGCTGGAACAGGCGTCCCATATGCACCGGCTCGTCGAACGTGAGCCAGATGTAGAAACCGCCGCGCGGCACGTTCCAGTGGGCGCGGCCGGCGAAGAGGCGGTCGAGCGTCTCCAGCGCGGCGTCGCGACGCCGGCGCAGTTCGGTGCGCAGCGACTCCAGATACTCCGCGTACAGGCCGGAGTCGAGGAATCGCGCGAACACCCACTGGCTCAGTGCGCTTGCGCCGTAGTCCATCTGCATCTTCACGTCGGCGAGACGATGCACGATGCGCTCGTCGGCGCACACCCAGCCGATTCTCAGCCCCGGCGCCAGCGCCTTCGACGCGCTGCCCACCGTGATCACCATGCCGTTGTCGTCCAACGCGGCGAGTGAGCGCGGCGTCGGCCCCTCGAAGACGAGGTCCTGATACGCGCAGTCCTCGATGATCGGCAGACGATGCTCCGTGCAGGCGGCGAGAAGCGCGCGTCTGCGCTCCTCGGGCATCGTGATTCCCGTGGGATTGTGATTGGTGGGAATCGTGTACAGCACCGCGTCGCCGTGGTCGGTGGCCCTGATCGGGTTGAGCGTCGGCGCGACCGTCGCCGTGTCATCTCCGAGTAGCTTCCCCAGCGCGTTCACGTCGAGTCCCCGCCCGTCCATCGGCACGCCGGTCAGCCGCATGCCGGCCGACTGGAACACCTGCAGCGACTTGATGTAGCTCGGCGCCTCCGCGTACACGGTGGATCCTGCCGACAGCAGGCTCACCGAGATCATCTGCAGACCCTGCAGCGCGCCCGAGGAGACGAGTATCCGCTCGGGTCGGCAGTCGACGCCCCATTCGCGCATGTGCGCGGCGATCGCCTCGCGCAGCACGTCCAACCCCTCCGGCGGCGGGTAGCCGAGCGAATCGATCCGGTCGGCGGCCTCGCGTGCCACGCGCCGCCACATGTCACGCGGGAAGAGCCGCGGGTCGAGTTCGCCGGTGCCGAGGCGCGTCTTCGTATGGTCGAATTCCAGACGGTTGATGGCCTGGATCGTCGTGTTGTTCGCCTTGAAAAAGCCGGAGGAGACGTAGTCGGCCCAATCGGGCGCGCCCGGCAGCATCAGCGACCACGTGTTGCTCACGATGCGCGTGCCGCCGCCGCGCCGCCCCTCGACGATGCCGTAGTCGGCGAGCTCCTCGACGGCCGCGATGACCGTGGACCGGTTCACGCCGAAACGCTCCGCCATCGCGCGCTGACTGGGCAGGCGCGAGCCGATCGGCCAGGCGCCCGAGGAAATGCGCTCACACATGAAGTCGACGATCTGTTCGGTGACGGGCCTGCCGGACGTGCGATCCGGAGCCCAGTCGATGTCGAGTGGTGCGCTGCGTGCCATCCATACTCCTTTGGCTGGGTCGCATGTGGTGTTCTTGGCTGGTTGTCAAGTGTAATGCGTTGCGTAGGATATGGCAATGGTATTGGAATATGGCGGATTTCCGTTCGAGGCATCCGCAAGGAAGAGTTCAGCTGAAGTTCATTTGGCTGGTTTGGCTGGGTGTGTATGGTCCAGCCAAACATGAAGACGTGGGGAGAGTGGACGATGGGCCTGTACATTCAGGGACTGACGATGGGATTGGCGTACATCGCGCCGATCGGCATGCAGAATCTGTTCGTCATCAATTCGGCGCTGACGCGCACGCGCCGCAACGCGCTCATCACGGCGCTCATCGTCATCTTCTTCGATATGGCGTTGAGCCTGTCCTGCTTCTTCGGCATCGGTGCGCTGATGCAGGCGAACCCGTGGCTCGAGACCATCGTGCTCGGCCTTGGCGGCCTCGTCGTGATCCGCATCGGCATGGGGCTCGTGCTGCCGAAGCGGAAGCGGCAGGGCGATGCGGCCGGGGCCGAACCCGTTTCGGCCGCCGCTCCGGCCGACCAGTCGGCTCCGTCCAAGCATCTCGGCATGCGCGGCCTGCTCGACACCATCGGCACCGCCTGCGCGGTCACCTGGTTCAACCCGCAGGCGATCATCGATGGCACGCTGATGCTCGGCGCGTTCGCCGCCACGCTCAACGCCGGCCAGACCACGCCGTTCATCACCGGCGTCGAAACCGCCTCCGTGCTGTGGTTCCTCGGCGTCACCCTCGTCGTCAACGCGTTCGCGCACAAGTTCAGCCCGAAGGTCATCGACGTGCTCAACCGCGTGTGCGGCGGCGTCATCACCCTCTACGGCATCAAGCTGCTCGTCGACTTCGTGCTTGCCGTCCTGTGATGCATCCCCGCGCGTCGCGGGGTCTGTTCGCGCCTTGTCGGGCTAGCCCCTGTGAAGGATCTGAACCGATCCGTGTCGCACTAGCTTCGCAAACATCTGCGCCGTCCCAAAGGAGTTCCTAGTATCCTGCGCCGTAGATTCGTTGTTGAATTGACTGCCTCTCAGACTCGCTTCGCGGTCCGGCTCGTTCTGCAATTATGGACGCGCTATGCGCGCGTCGTGCCGGCTTGCCTGTCGGCTCGCACGTCGCCCGCAAACAGCTCCGCCGTTCGCTTCGCGGCAACGTCCCGACGAGAGGAGCCGAGAACGGGATCAACGAATTTCTGAAGTGCGACACTAGGCCTGCGTCAACCATCCGCTCGCCAAACAAATCCGGCCCGAGCGTCCGGTCCGGTCCGAGCCCATTGCGTCCGATCCCATAGGATCCACCACGAGA
Organism: Bifidobacterium sp. UTCIF-38; assembly: GCF_006454495.1. Taxonomy (NCBI): domain Bacteria; kingdom Bacillati; phylum Actinomycetota; class Actinomycetes; order Bifidobacteriales; family Bifidobacteriaceae; genus Bifidobacterium; species Bifidobacterium sp. UTCIF-38. The sequence goes on from NZ_JFAL01000006.1 coordinate 44,324, forward strand.
ACCCCCATTTCTCGCCTCATCGCGTCCGATCCCATAGGATCCGACGCTATGGGGGCCTGCAAGGCTGGGAAAACGTTCGACCCCATAGGATCCGCTGCGAAAGCCCCCATTCCTTGTTCCATTACGTCCGATCCCATAGGATCCGACGTTATGGGGGCCTGCGGGGTTGTGGAAACGTCCGATCCCATAGGATCCGATACGGCGATCGGGGCGGATCGGGGACGGATGCGTGAGGGGTCTGCCACTCAGCGCAGGTCAATCGGTTGATGTTCGTCGGGTGGCAGAAAACCGTGCCGCTCAACACGATTTCGGTGTTTTTCCGCGTTCAGTGGCAGACACATCGGCGGCAGGGACAGTCCTTGCGATATCGACTATCGCGGAATCGTTGGGAAACAGCCATTTTGACAACATGTCAACAAGGCGGTGAGGCGGCAATGACGCATCGTCGTGCCACTCAACGCCGAAACCGGTGGAAATTGCGTTGAATGGCACGGATAGGGGCGGGCATGGCCGAGGCGACGCAGCCGGGCATCATGACGCACGCGTAGCGCGTCCGTAATTGCGGAACGAGCCGGCCCACGAAGCAGGTCTGAGAGTCAGTCAATTCAACAACGAATTTACGGCGCAGGACACTAGGGCGGCGCAGATGCTGGCTCACGTACAGGGCATATCTTCTGTGAAGATAGATTCTTTCGTTGTTTTTCTTGCGATCCTGTATGGCGCTTTTTTATTAATGCTTCTTAAATGCTTTTATAAAAGCGTAAACTACTATGCCGATAACGCTGAATGCCATTATGCCGATAACGGCTTCTCCTATTAAAGCTCCCATAATATGCCTCATTGATACCTTGAAGAACAGATATTGTCATAACCGACAACGGCGCATTGCAAATACAACATGCCTCCTCCTCCGGCTGTCGTGGAGTAGATCCAAGTCATTTTTGCTGTCGTAGAATTATTCCATCAGTGCTGCTTATCGCTTGTGCCTGAATTTGGTCGTTGCAATACTCTGTAGCGTTAGCTGAAGTAGGCACTGTGCAGATGGTTGCTAGCATAAAAAGTGTGACAAAAAAGAAATATAACGATGCATTTTGTTCTCCTTTGAGCACATTTCCATTATATGTGCATAACGGTGAGATGTCAACGCCGACGCATACACCGCTACACCGTTCTCGCTACACTGTTGGGGTGATGAACGAGGACATGAGTAGGAATCTGCATATGCGCCGCAAGCCCGAGGTGCTTGCCCCGGCCGGCAATCTGCGCGGGCTCAAGACCGCCGTCGACTATGGCGCCGACGCCGTCTACTGCGGCGGCAAGGCCTTCGGCATGCGCTCCGCTCCGAAGAACCTGAGCCTGGAGGACTTCGAGGAGGGTGCCCGCTATGCGCACGAGCGCGGATCGCGCGTCTACGTCACTCTGAACGTACTGCCCCGCAATGCCGAGGTCGAGGCGATGCGCGACTACATCGGCCAGCTGAAGGACACCGGCATCGACGCGATGATCGTCACCGACATCGGCGTGATGATGATGGCCCATCAGATCGCCCCCGATGTCGAACTGCACGTCTCCACGCAGGCCGGCGTCACCAACTACGGTGCCGCGCAGGCTCTCTACGAGTTCGGCGCGCGCCGCGTCGTGCTTGCGCGCGAGATGGATCTCGAGGCCGTGCGCGACATCCGTGCCCGCATCCCCGACGACATGGACATCGAATGCTTCGTCCACGGCGCGATGTGCATGGCGTTCTCCGGCCGCTGCCTGTTCTCCAACTACCTGACCGGCCGCGACGGCAATCACGGCGAATGCGCCCAGCCCTGCCGCTGGAAGTACTCGATCGTCGAGGAGAAGCGCCCCGGACAGTACTTCCCGATCGAACAGACCGAGGAAGGCGCATACCTGTTCAACTCGCAGGACATGTGCATGCTCGAGCACATCGACGATCTCATCGACTCCGGCGCGACGAGCCTCAAGATCGAGGGTCGCTCCAAGTCCGCCTACTACATCGCGGCGATGACCAACGCGTACAAGACCGCCGTCAACGAGTACATGGTCCAGCGCGGCTTCGAAACCGCCGACGGCACGGTGCTGCAGCCGTTCCGCGATCGCGTGATCCGCGAGAGCGATCCCGACTACGCCGCCTCGATCGGCGAGAAGCCCGATCGGATCGAACGCGACGCCGACAAGGCGTTCGCCGGCGTGCCCGGAGGCGACATCGGGCTGGAGTTCGCGGGCGATGCCGCGCCGACCGCGCCGACAGTGCCGACCGAGGACGCCGCGGCCCGTTCCGCCGGCGGCGCCGAACTCGACGAACTGAGCTACAAGGCCCGCTCCGCACGCCGCAAGTCGAACACGCGCGAGGAGGTGCTGCCCGAAGGCTGGCATCACGCGAAGGTCCGCCCCGCCGAACACGTCACCCTGCCCGACTGGCTGCTCGACGAGCCGGACAAGGTCGCCCACCGCGACTACTCCACCGGCTTCTACTACCCGGAGCACAAGGTCACGCAGAACACCAACCGCTCCGCCTACTTCCGCGCGTGGATGGTCGTCGGCGAGGTGCTCTCGTGGAGCCCGGAGCGCGGCGGACGAGTCACCATCATGAGCCGCAACAAGATCGAACCCGGCCAGCTCGTCGAATTCGTGCTGCCCGGCGAGCCTCCGCTCGTCTACACCGTGCCGGCCCGCGGACTCGAGGACGCCGACGGCGTGCCGGTCTCGGCGATCAACAATCCGGCGCACGTGTTCTCGCTGCCATGCCCGCACGAGGTGCCGGACAACGCCGCCATCCGCTCGCGCACGAAGCATCCGACCCTCAAGGCCGAATAGCCCCGCATCCATCATCGCCAAGACTTCGACTGACTTCGACTGACTTCGACCGTAAGGAGAACCCACATGAGCGAATACGACGATACGATCATCGACTCCAACAAGATCAGCTCCACCGACCGCGACGGCCGTCCGATCCCGGTGACCATCCCGATCGCGCTCGCCCCCGGCGTGACCGTCGTCTACACCACCCGACTCGGCGGCCTGAGCACCGGCGACTACGGCAACCTCAACCTGGGCGGCAAGTCCGGCGACGACCCGGAGGCCGTGCTGTCCAACCGCGTGGCCCTCGCCGAGGCGATCGGCGCCCGACTTTCGCTCGTCTCGCAGGTCCACTCCGGCATCGCCGTCGACGTGGACAGCGCCTTCGAGATCAACACCCCGTTCGGCTTCGACGTCTCCGGCACGAATCATACGGGCGATGCCGCCGACTCCGCCGCGCCGCAGGTCAAGGAGGCCGACGGACAGGTGACCACGCGCACCGGCATCGCCCTGGGCATGTTCGCCGCCGACTGCCTGCCCGTGCTCATGGCCGACCCCGAGGCCGGCGTGATCGGCGCCGCCCACTGCGGCCGCCGCGGTCTCGAGAAGGGCGTGATCGGCGCAACCGTCGACCTGATGAAGCTCAAGGGCGCCGATCCGAACCGCATCGTCGCCACGCTCGGCCCCCGCATCTGCGGCGACTGCTACGAGGTCGGCGACGAGATCGCCGACACGTTCGAGAAGCGCTTCCCGCTGACCCGGACCACGACCCGATTCGGCGGCGCCGGCATCGACATCGCCGAAGCCGCGATGATCGACCTCGCCTTCGCCGGCGTGAGCCACGTCGTCGATTCGATGCCGCGCGTCCACGCCGCCACCGAATACCTCGAGGAGGATACGGAGCTCGCCGAACTGTGCCGCACCGACGGCGAGGGGCCGGCCGAGCTCGCCGAACGCATCGGCGCGATCAACCACTCGATGTGCACCCTCGAGAACCCGCTGTGGTACTCCCACCGCCGCGCCTCCAAGGCCGGCAAGACGCACGAGGGGCGCCTCCTCGCCCTCATCGTGCGTCACTAGTCACCGGTTGCCCTCGCGGCCGGCCCCTACCGGTACAGCTCCTTCGCCAGTTCGATCAGCGTCTTGTCCGAACCGGCGGGGCCGATGAGGCATGCGCCGCACGGCAGGCCGTCGGCGGTCTCCAGCGGGATGTTCACCGCCGGCAGACCGCCGACGCCCGCGATCGACGTGAGCCGCAGCGTCTGGGCGCGCGCATGCTCGACCATCGTCACATCCCCGTTGTTGACAAGGAACGGCGCCACCGACGACGCCGACGGGATGAGCAGCGCATGCCGTCCGATGATGCCGCGCACCAGCGTACGCGCCTGTTCGAGACGCGTGCACCCGCGCCTGTAGTCGTCCTCACCGATCGTCGCATCATGGCGGAACCGCTCGGCGATCTCCGGAGCCGGCGAATCCCAATGCCTCGAGATCCACGCGCCGTTGGCACGCCACGCCTCGAACCCGCGCACGACCTGGAAGATCGCGAGCAGCTCGTCGAGCATGTTCGGCGTGATGCCGGCGTTGTCCACCTGTTTGCCGCTCTTGCGCAGCGCCGTGTCGCGGAACGCCTCAAACGCCTCGCGCACATCGTGCTCGGCGAGAGGATCGAGGTCCGTCGCGATCGCGAGCCCGTCGATCGCGTCTCCCGATTCGCGATCCGGCATCAGCGCGCGGGCCACGAATCCCAGCGTCTGCGCATCGCGTGTCATCCAACCGACCGTGTCGAACGAGTCGGACAGCGGATGGATGCCCCTGCGGCTGATGCGGTCATGCGTCGTGCGAATGCCCCACAACCCCTGATACGACGCGGGAATGCGGATCGAACCGGCGGTGTCCGTGCCGAGACCGATCTGCGCCTGACCAAGCGCCACAGCCGACGCCGGACCGGACGACGAGCCGCCGCTGATGCGGTCCGGGGCCTTCGGATTCGGTGGCGTGCCGTAATGCACGTTCGCACCGGCCAGCGAATACGCGAACTCGTCCGTCTGCGCGATGCCGACGATCGACGCGCCCGCGTCGCGCAGCATATCCACCGCGTCGGCGTTCGTCTCGCACACGGGGGAGTCGGCGAGGAAATCGGGATTGCCCGCGCCGATGCGCTGCCCGGCGACGGCGTAGAGATCCTTGACCGCGACGCCCATGCCGCTCAACGGACCCTGCTTGGCCGCGGGCATCAGCGGAGTTCCCGCCACGCGCCACACGCGCCGGTCCAGCGCGGGAGCGGGGTAGGTCAGATGCGCGGCGACGATCCGCCACACGCCCGGCACGCCCGACGCATCGCGCGCGCCTCGATGGGCGTCCTGCGCACCTGCCGTCCCGGCGGCCTCGCCGTGGATCCGCATCCACACCTGCGTCTGGATCACCTTGCCGCCGGCGACCTTGTCGAACTCGGAGACGACGACCGCATTGTCCGCATCCAGCTGACGCGCCACGCGCCGGTGCAGTCTGCGGGCGGGAGCGCCGCCGCGCTTGGCGCGGAACGCGGTGATCGCATTGTGTCCCACGCGCATGCCCGCACCATCCGAGCGCACGACCGGAATGTCGTCGGGATTGTCCGCGAAGAGTTCGGAAAGCGTATCCGTGTCGTTCGCCATCAGCGCGCGCTCGTAGCGTTCGATCGCCGTGCGCAGCGCCGGGTCAAGCGTCTCCGCATTGTCGAATGCGGGCGCGCTCGTGGCCTTGGAAGCCGAAATCGCCATCACTGTCTCCTCATGTCGATGCGTACTGATTCAGCCGTGAACGATCCGATCGCGGCGATCGCCTCATCGTATCCGGGGCAGTCGCGGAACATCGTAAGATTCACGAGTCCGTGCGCTCCCTTGACGATGTCGACCGCCTGCGTCACGTCGAAGTCGACCGTCGCCGACAGCAGCAGATACGCCTGATGACGCGGCAGGCCGAACAGCGTCGAAACCATGTCGATCGTGTGCTCGACGCTCTGTTTGAGCGCGTCGTCGAGCGTGTCGCCGAGCCCCAGCGGAATGAGCGCACCGTGCGCCACCGCGAACGGCAGATCGGTGCGGCCGAACAGCGACTTCGCGCGCGAGACTGGCACGACCTCGACATGCAGCGTGGCCCTCAGGGAGGCCTCAAGCGCCGTCAGCGCCACCTCGCCGTTGCCTTGCGCGAAGTGCGGGTCGCCGACGTACAGGCCCGCGCCCTCGACCTGCACCGGCAGGAACAGCGTCGCGCCCTCGGTCAGGTCGTTCAGGTCGATGTTGCCGCCGAACTCGGCCGGCGGGATCGAGCTCGGCCGTGTTTCGCAGGCCGTCGTCACGCCCGTGATGCCGAGGAACGGCCGCATCGGGAATCGCACGGCCGGGCCGTCCGCGGCGGATGGGCAGACGCGGAACCAAGCGGTGCCCGTCTCCTCGTCGGCACGGCAGAACTGGCCGTAATCGCCGTCGAAGTCCGTGCTGTTCGCGAGCACGCCGCGCGCGTGTCGGGTCGAGATCACGCCGTAGGGCACGCGCGGCTCGAGCTTGACGATCGAGACGGCCAGCAGATCGCCGGGATGCGCGCCGGGCACGCGGATCGGGCCGGTGACCACATGCGGGCCGTCGGCGTCAGGATCGCGCGGCGCCTCGCGTACGATCGCCGCCGCGTCGTCGAGCACCTCGTCGGCCGGCACGCCGTGCGAGCCGAAATAGGCGATCGGATCACTGCCCTGGTCCGGCAGCAGCCCCTCATGACTCACCGTATCAATGACGATGCTGCCGCCCGGTTCGACCTCGCCGACCACGCGACCGGAGGATGCCATGTCGCCGCTCGCGGGCAGACGTCCCCACAGCACGTGGTCGGGGGTCGACGTCACATAGTTCGCGTCCGCCGGCACGTCGACGCCGGTCTGCAGAATGCGTGTCATATCGCTCCTTGCCCTTTCGGAACCGTTCAGAACCGTTCAGGACCGTTCGGAACCGGACGGTGCCGGTTCCTCCGTCGCGTACGGCCGACGAATCAGATTCGCCGGATCGCCGGCCTCGTTGAAGTCATCCGCATGCACCGTCACCCCGCCGATCATCGTACGGCTGATGACGCCGTCGAGCACGCGGCCGTCGAACGCGCTGATCGGATTGCGGCTCAGCAGCTCGTCCGCATGCACGGTGAACCGCTCGTCCGGCCTGATGACGACCAGATCGGCGCGCATGCCCGGCGCGATCGCACCGCGATCATGGAATCCGGCGAAACGGGCCGTGTTCTCGCTCATCCAACGCACCGCGTCGGCCAGCCCCAATCCACGACGCTTCGCCTCGGTCAGCACCGCGCGGAACCCGACCTGCAGACTGGAGACACCGCCCCACGCCTTCGCAAGACCTCCGGCCTTCATCGCGGCGGTCGCAGGCGAATGGTCGGTCGCGATGAAATCGAGCGTTCCGTCGACGAGCCCGGTCCACAGGGCATCCTGCTCGTCGAGGCTGCGGATCGGCGGGCAGCATTTGAACGCCGTGTTCCCGTCGGGGATGTGATCGCAGTCGATCGTCAGATAATGCGGACAGGTTTCGGCCGTGATCGGCAGGCCCTTGGCCTTGGCCTCGCGGATCACGTCGAGGGACGCGCCGCAGGAGATGTGCAGCAGATGCGTGCGGCACCCGGTGCGTTCGACCGCCTCGACGACCTGCGCCACCGCGTGCGCCTCGCACTCGGCGGGACGCGAGTCGGCGAAGCTGCGATACGAGTCGGTCACATGTCCGCCGTGCGCGGCGAGCTCGCGCGGATCCTCGGCGTGGATGATGAGCTGGCCACCGAAGGACGCGATCTCGCGCATCGCCGCCTCCAGCTTCGGGTAGGCGAGCGAACCGTACTCGTCGACGCCGCTGGGGGAGAGGAAGCATTTGAATCCGAACACGCCCTCATCCCACAGGCGCTTCAACATGCCGATGCCGAGATTCGTCTCGTCGACGCCGCCCCAGAAGCCGAGCTGCGTGTGCGCCTTATGCTCGGCGCAGGCCTTCTTCACGTTCAATGCATCGACGGTCAGCGTCGGCGGATTCGAGTTGAGCGGCATGTCGAGCACGGTCGTCACCCCGCCCGCCGCGGCCGCGCGGGTCGCATGGTCGAAGCCCTCCCATTCGGTGCGACCTGGCTCGTTGATGTGCACGTGCGTGTCCACAATGCCGGGGATGAGCACCTCGTCGTCGTGCAGGGCGATCGTCTCGCGGGCGGCGACGGGGGCTGCCGATTGCGCCTCATCCTCGTCGTCCAGCCCACGGCCGCGCGTCACCGAAATGATCCGTCCGTCGTTCACTAGCACGGTGCCGTTCACCACGGTTCCGCCGAGCAGCATCCGGCCGGTGATCCTCAGGTCGACGTCGTTCATCCCGCTCATCTCACGCCTCCATCGCCAGCACGACGTCCGCGTTCAGCGCCGCGGACCGGGCTTCGGCCTCATCGGCCGCCGCACGCAGTCGCGTCGCGACGTTCTCGATCGCATGCGCGAACGCGTCGGCACCGTACGCTACGTCGTCCTCGCGCACCGATTCGAGCGGACTGTGGCTGATGCCGCCCTTGCATCGCACGTACAGCATCGCGATCGGCAGCAGCCCGGCCACGGCCATGCCGTCATGGCCTGGATAGCTGATCAGTCCGAACGCCTCCTTGCCCTCCGACTGTTCGATGCCCTCCTCGATGCAGGAGCGCAGGAACGGGTCGCACTGCGCGCTGTCGGCGGTGTGGATGCACTCGCGATCCATCGTCACGTGATAGCGCTCGCACACGTCGGTGGCCATATCCCAGATCCTCGCGAACGTCTCGTCGCGCAGCTCGTCGGTACCGGCTCGCAGGTCGAGGCTGAACGTTGTCTTGCCGGCGATCACGTTGACGCCGCCCGGCTCGGCGCTGATCTCGCCGACGTTCGCGCGCGTGCCCGCCTCGCGGCTGATGCGGTCGATGCCGGTGATGATCTCGGCCGCCGCGGTCAGCGCGTCGTGACGCAGATCGTACGGGGTGGCGATATGACAGCTCAGGCCGTGGATCGTCACCATGTAGCGCGAGGCTGCGGCGATCGAACTGACGGACGAGAGCGCGCGGTCCCTCTGCTCGAGGATCGGCCCCTGCTCGATATGGAACTCGAGATAGCCGATCGCGTCCTCGGTGGTGTGCGCCGCCTCGGCGACGCGATCGGGGTCGAGACCGAAATCGCGGAACGCCTGTCGCATCGTGACGCCGTCCGCGTCTCTCAGATCGAGCCACTCGTCGTTCCAGCCGCCGCCGAGCGCGTAGGAGCCGAGCAGCGTCGCGCCGAATCGCGCGCCCTCCTCGTCGCCGAATCCGACGACCTCGAGGGCGAACGGCAGCGTCGCGGTCTCGCCGGACTTCACCAGATGTTCCGCCACGGACAGCGCCGTGATCACGCCGAGGATGCCGTCGTACTTGCCGGCGTCGGGCACCGAATCGAGGTGGGAGCCGAGCACCAGCGCGGGCAGTCCGTCGCGCTCGCCTTCGGCGCGGCCGCGCAGGTTGCCGGCCGGGTCGATGCTCACCTTGAGTCCGGCGTCCCTCATCCAGCCGCCGACCAGTTCGAAGGCCTTCGCCATCTGCGGTGACAGGTACGTGCGTTCGATGCCGTCCTTCATGCTGGTCAGTGTGGCCAGCTGATCGCACCGGTCCATGATCGTCCGGGCCGCGTCCTCGGCCCACTGCGCTGCGCTCATTTGATTGCCTCGGTTCAGTTGCGTGTGATGTGTGGTTGTTTCGATTACTCGCCGTAGACTTCGAGCGCCGCCTCGATGCCCTTGTCGGTGCTCACCTTGACGCCGTTGCGTTCGAGCACGTTGCCGAGCGCCGCCGCACAGGTCAGGACCGCGTCCTTGCGCGCGTTGACGCCCATCACGCCGATGCGCCAGATCGTGCCCTTGAGCGGGCCGAACGAGGAGGCGATCTCGACGGAGAAGTCGTTGAGCAGCTGCGCGCGGATGGCCGCATCGTCCACCCCTTCCGGGATGACCACGCCGACCACGTCGTTCATGCGGTGGGACTGGTCGCCGTACAGCTTCAGGCCCATGCCCTCGATGGCGGCCGACATCGCCCTGCCGTTGAGCGCATGGCGGGCGATCGCGTTGTCGATGCCCTCCTCGCACACGATGCGTGCGGCCTCGTGCACGGCGTACAGCGCATGTGTGGCCTCCGTGTGGTGGTTCAGGTGGCGCGGACCCCAGTAGTCGAAGATCTGCGCCATGTCGAAGTAGTTGCTGTGGATGCGATCCTCGTCCGGGGCGATCTCGCCGGCGTTGGCGACGCCCGCCTCGATGCTGCGGCGCTCGTTGATCACCTCGACCGCGCGGTCGGACACCGTGATCGGCGCGGAGCCGGACGGGCCGCCGAGGCACTTCTGCATGCCGGTGGTGACGATGTCGAGTCCCCACGCGTCGGCCTGCATGTCGTTGCCGACCAGGCTCGCGGTGGCGTCGGTGTAGAGCAGTGCGCCGTACCTGTGGCAGATGTCGCCCAGGCCTTCGAGCGGCTGGCACATCGTCGTGGAGGTGTCTCCCTGGACCGTGGCGACGAGCTTCGGCCTGACCTCCTTGATCGCCTCCTCGATCTCGGCGAGCGTGAACACCTCGCCCCACGGGCGTTCGATGACGTGCACGTCGGCGCCGGCGCGTTCGGCGATCTCCTTGAGCAGCATGCCGAATCGGCCGGCGCAGCACACGAGCACAGGGTCGCCGGGCGCGAGCACGGAGACCAGCGCCGCCTCGATGGCGGAGCGGGAGGTGCCGTCGACGACCATCGTCTGCTGGTTACGGGTCTTGAAGATGGTGCGGAACATCGCCTGCACCTCGCCCATCACCTTGAACATGTACGGGTCGAACTGGCCGACGGTGGGCTTGCTCATCGCGGTCAGGACGCGCGGATCCACGTTGACCGGGCCGGGCGCCATGAGCAGACGGTGCGGCGGGTTGACGGGCTTGATCTTGGACGTGTCGATGGTCTCTTCGGTGGTGACTGACATATCGCTCATCTCCTTGGCGGGAATCCTCGGTGAGGATGCGGTTCGTGTTCCTTGGGGCGGGTCCGTGCATGGTTTCCATTCATCGGACCCCGTCGTGATGAAAATTATTTCAGCACTGCCTCAATTCTGAAATTTTTCATTCATGTTAACGTGAGTTTTCGCGATGCGGGATGACGGGGCGCGGATGGAGCGTCCGTTCTCCGCTGGGAACGCCTCCGCACTCAACGGAATCGGACGCCGAAAGCCGGATTCGAGTCCGTTTGCCGTGGGCTGGGTCGGATCCTGGTGGGAAACGGGCGCAAAGAAACCGATAGGCGTCCGTTCCCCGCCAGAGTTCAGATGCTGTTGGTGGGAAACGGACGCCTATGGGGTGATACAGGATTACTTGGCAGTCGCCGTTGCCTTCAGTCGCGAGTGTGGGTGGGCGAAAGAGATCGACTGGTAGGGGTCTACTGGACAAATTGGTTGGTGTTTGATATATCGCCATTCGTTTCGGCGTACGGCGACGCGAGGCGTTGGAGAATGTCCAACTGTTTTCGATACGCGGCGGAGCCTTTGTCGGTGAGGGATACTTCGGTAAGTACCTGCCTTCCGCGCGCGATTTTGGACACCTCAACATAACCGGCATCCTCGAGAACGGTGATCTGTTTGCTCAATGTCGGCGCTGATACTTGCAATGCCGATCGCAGCGTGCGGTAATTCGCGGAATCCACTTCGGACAGTATTGACATCAGCGCGAAACGTATGGGAGACTGTACGGTCTTATCCCAAGACGATAGGTCCTCGGCTAATGTCACAGGTGATTCCCCTTCTTCAGCAGGTGTACGGCAAAGACGACGGTAGGAGCAGCTGCTGTTGCAAGCAACAGGCATGCGACGATGGCCGCCCATCCAAGTCCTTGGTTTGGGGTGCCCAAAGCGACGGGCATTCCGGCCTTCGATGCCGTTGCTCCCAAGAGTATGATGCCTGCTAGCGACAGCGCGTTACGCCAGTGCTTTGCAAAGTTCTCCAAGTTCCTCCCGCCATGGGGAATAAGCTGCCGGCTATGCGCCTCCGCCCTGGTCCAGAAGAATGAGAGTGCGACTGCAAACCCCGCAAACAGGAATATCGTCGCCCAGGACCAATCGTTTGCCAGAAAGACTCCACTGACAAGAAACAGCAGCATCTGAAGGATGCTGCCTGCGAGAACAACCAGTCCGTAACGTTTGGACAACGATGGATCCAGACGCTGTTGTGCTTGACGCGACTCCTGCAGGATCTGACGTGCCATATCGCTGGGTTTTGTGTCAATCATTATGGGGCCTCCTTATGCGACCGCTTATTATTATAGTAAAAATTGGCTGTACGTCAAGAGTTGCCGAAAATACAACACAAAACAAACTTGCAACTATTCCCTTTGTGTTATCGTGCGTAGTGCTGCGCCAAGAAGACCACAGCAGAAAAGAAGATAAAGTCATGAATCTCATGCACTCCAAGAAGGTAATCGCAGCATCGCTGGCCGCGATCGCATTGCTCGTTCCGGCTTCGCAGGCAAATGCCTCTATGACGACTGGCAGTTCATATGCCACGGACGTCATGTCGCAATCGACGAATTCGGGAGAACGGCTGAAGCCGCACACCTATGCGCTGGCGGTGGATACTAATCAGAGCTCAACCGCAATCAGGTTGACGCTTTCGCTTGGTGCCGGCAACTCTGTTGCATCGGTATCGGACGGGTCCGTCAACATTCTTGATTCTGCTGGCAATCTGGTGACTAATCTTCCTACCGATGCCGAGATGATCGAAAAGCAGAATCCCGACTTCATAGTGGGTAAGTGGGTGGTGGAATCCCCGAGTCAAGCGTCTCTCTTCATTGCGAGTAAGGATGCTTCATCGACGGTTTCTACCCTTGGATTCCGCTGGCCGAGGAAGGGTTGGTATCAATGCTTGTCCGACCATGGGATCTCGGGAGCTATCGCTGGTGCCGTTGCGGGTTGCGCCGGCACGGCGACAGAGGGATGCGTCGCCGGCGCATTGGCGGGATTCCCGGTTGCTGGTATTGCCGGCATCGTGTCTGGTTTGTGGCTCTGCAGAAGCAAGTACTGATGTAGTTGCTTTCCGGCGGGATTACGCCATTGTGTTTCACCCGTAGAATGGGTGAAACACAAGAAGGCGCTCTCGTCGACCTTTGGGCATGGCGTCCAATTGGTCGACATGAAGAATTCGGATGCGTCAAGTCCTGCGATCAGGCGGTTTCGCAGACCTCCTGATCGCGGACGGACGCGGCCTTCCCGCGGCGGGCGGCCTTGTCGGCGGCGAAGACTCGCGTCATCTTCTCGTGGTCGAGATCGCCCTCCCAGTTGGCCACCACGAAGGTCGCCACGCAGTTGCCGAGCAGGTTGATGAACACGCGCATCGAATCCATGATGCGATCCGCGCCGAGCAGCAGCGCCACGCCCGAGACCGGGAAGATGCCCAATGCGGTCGCCGTGGCGGACAGGGCGAGGAACGCCGAACCGGGTACGCCGGCCATGCCCTTGGAGGTGAGCAGCAGCACGCCGATCGCGACCAGCTGCTGGCCGAGGCTCAGATGCACGTCGAACGCTTGCGCGAGGAACAGCAGCGAGGTGGACAGGTAGATCGCCGCACCGTCGAGGTTGAACGAGTATCCGGTCGGCACCACGAGACCGGCCACACCGCGTGGGGCGCCCGCATCGATGAGCTTTTCGATGATCTGCGGCATCACCGCTTCGGTGGATGCGGTGCCGAGCGCCGTGCCGAATTCGGAGCGCGCGTAGGAGATGAAGGAGCCGAGCGGCACGCGGGCGAAGACCCATGCGATGAGGAACAGGATCGCGGCGAAGCAGACCGCGGCGCCGTAGCAGGCGGCGATGAGCTTGGCGTACTGGCCGAGCGTGCCGATGCCGTACTGGCCGATGATGTACGCCATCGCACCGAACGCGCCCAATGGCGCCACGCGCATGATCCAGCGCATGATGGTGAAGATCACGGTAAGTCCGGCATCCATGACGTCGAGCAGCGGCCTGACCTTCTCCTGGCCGACGGCGACGACCGCAAGACCGGCGAACACGGAGAACACCAGCACCTGCAGAATGTTGTTGTTGGCCAGAGCGTCGAAGATGCTCGACGGCAGTGCGCTCAGCACGAACGCGGAGAACGACGTCGTGGCGCTCGCCCCGTTGGTCTTGGCGTCAAGCGCGGAGGTGTCCAGAGAATTCGGATCGATGTTGAGTCCGGCTCCCGGTTGGACGAGGTTGCCGGTGATCATGCCGAAGACGATCGCGAACGTGGAGACGGCGAGGAAGTAGAGCAGCGCCTTGCCGCCCACGCGCCCCACGGCCTTGATGTCGCCCATGCGCGCGATGCCGGTGATGACGACCAGCAGGATCAGCGGCGAGATCACCATCTTGATGAGCACGATGAACGCGTCGCCCAGCAGCTTCACCTGTGCGGCGAATGACGGCCAGAGCATGCCGACGACGATGCCCGCGACGATCGCGACGACGAGCTGGAAGAACAGGGATCCGGCGATCGCCCTGATCGTGGCGCCGATGGAGGCGCGCGGGTGGCCGGAGCCGTTGCCGGACCCGCCGGGGCCGCCGGTTGCAGTGCGTGGTGCGATTGGTGCGGATTCCTTGACTTGTCCGATGGTGATGGCGGTCATCGTGCGCTCCTTGGCTGTATGGGGGAGCTCTCTGCGGGCTCTGTGATGGTGGAAGATGTTGGAAGATGTTGGAAGATGTTGGAGGTGACCTCAGTCGCGGGTGAAGGGGGAGAGGAGGCCGACGACCTCCTTGGCGGGCGGGGTGGCGAACTCGTCGCGTTTGGAGGTTTTCGCGCCGATGCGGACCATCGCCTCGACGAGGGAGGTGGCCGCGGCCACGCCGTCGATCACCGGCAGGCCGAGTTCCGACTGCAGTCGGGCGCACATGCCGGCCATGCCGGCGCATCCGAGCACGATCGCATCGGGCGAGGCGTCGGCGATCGTGCGCTCGCATTCGGCCCTGAGCGCCGCATACGCGCTCTCGGGGTCCTCGTCGAGTCCCAGCACCGGTACCTCGCATGCGCGGTAGGCGACGCATGCGCGCGTGAAGCCGTATTCGTCGACCAGATCGCGCGCCCGCCCGAGCGTGCGTCCGAGCGTGGTGACGATCGCGAACGACCGTCCGAGGAAGCTCGCCGCGTGGAACGCGCCCTCGGCGATGCCGATCACCGGGCCCGAGGCGAGTTCGCGCGCCGCGTGCAGGCCCGGATCGCCGAAGCATGCGAGCACGTATCCGTCGCATCCGTCGGCCTCGCCCTTGCGGATCTCGTCCATGACGCCGACGGCGGCCAACGCCTCGTCCGCGTGCGATTCGATCGACACCGGTCCCATCGTGGGACTGACCGCCTCGATCTCGACGTCCGACGAGACGGATGCGCGTGCCGCCGCCTCGATCGTGCGGGTCATGGACCACGTGGTGTTCGGATTGATGACCTTGATCCTCATGGGATGCCCCCGGTCAGTCCTTGATCGCCGCGCCGTCGTTGACGCTCGGATCGTCTGCGGCCAGCGGCACCATCTGCGGGCGCTTGGCCTCGAGCAGCGCGAAGAACAGGAATCCGAGACCGGCGCCGATGAACCAGCTGAAGTTGGACAGCCAGGTCACGTCGATGACGCCCATCTGCTTCAGAGGCGAGGGCAGCACGGCGCAGACGATGGACGGCACGCCGGCCAGCACGATCGCGAGCACCGCGTTCGGGTTGAATCCGTTGCGGTACCAGTAGCGTCCGCGAGGATCCATCGTGAACATGTCATCGACGGCGATGCGCTGGTGGGAGACCACGAAGTAGCCGGCCACGAGGATACCGAACAGCGGTCCGATGAGCGATCCGAGCAGATCGAGCGTGTAGTGGATGGCCTGATCGTTCGAGTACCAGTTCCACGGGGTGATGATCACGGAGCCGACCGCGGCGATCATGCCGCCGGTGCGCCAGCTGATCTTGCGCGGGTTGACGTGCGAGAAGTCGAAGGCGGGGGAGACGAAGTTCGCCACGATGTTGATGCCGACGGTCGCCACCACGAACGTGAGTCCGCCCAGAAGGATCGCGAACGGGGTGTCGATGCGCTCGACGGTCTTGATCGGGTCGGTGATGAGCTCGCCGAACACCGGCACGGTGGCGGAGGCGCACACCACGGTCAGCAGGGAGAAGACGAGGAAGTTGACCGGCAGGCCCCAGAAGTTGCCGCGCTTGACCGCGCCGTAGGTCTTGCCGTAGCGGGAGAAGTCGCCGAAGTTGAGCATCGGGCCGGAGAAGTAGGAGACGACGAGCGCGATGGCGGTGATCATCACCGGAATGGACTCCATGAAGCCCATCGGCCTGCCGCTGGAGAGGTTCAGGTCGATGGCGCCGAGACCGCCGGCGCGCGCCACGAGGTAGATCGCGAGGACGAACATGACCGCGTAGACCAGCGGGCCGGCCCAGTCGATGAACTTGCGGATCGTGTCCATGCCGGTCCAGAACACGCATGCCTGCGCCACCCACAGAATGCCGTACGAGATCCAGCCGAGCGCCGACAGGCCGAGGAACGAGTAGTCGGTGGCGAGCGGCTGGGCCGCCGGAATGAACTTGAGGAAGATGATGTTGAGCGACTCGCTGGCCAGGTAGGTCTGCACGCCGTACCAGGCGACCGCGATGATGCCGCGGATGATCGCCGGGATGTTCGCGCCCTTGACGCCGAACACGAAGCGCATCGTCACCGGGAACGGCACGCCGGCGCGCTGGCTGGGCTTGGCGATCAGGTTGACGAGCGCCTGGACGATGACGATGCCGACGATCAGGGCGATGAACACCTGCCAGCTGGCGATGCCGAGCGCGAACAGGCTGCCGGCGGTCACGTAGCCGCCGACGGAGTGCACGTCGGACATCCAGAACGCGAAGATGTTGTACCACGACCACGTCTGGTGCTTGAGCGGCGCGAGGTCGGCGTTGGCCAGCCTCGGATCGTATCCGTCCTTGATGATGGTGGCGTCGTCCGGTTCTGCGGGTTCCGGTACCGGCGGCTCCTTGACTTGTCCGATGGTGATGGCGGTCATCGCGTGCTCCTTACGTTCTGTGGTCGGCTGTGGTTTTCGACCTGCCATCATTAACGGAAATTAATATTTCACTTCCGCCGATCCGAAAATTTCGTTTTCTTTTCCGCATGCCCGATTTGGAAACCCGCATGACACATACCGTCCCGAGAAGCCCGATTCAGGACTCGAAACCGCCCCATCCGTTTACCCCGGGGAAACAATCATCCGAAACAGTGTGATTCATGACCGCTGAAATCCATCTTTCAGACCCCGATGCCACGTCCGGCGCCACGTCCGGCGCGTCGAACGACGTGTCCGCCGTCGACCGCATCCGGCGGACCTTCGACGAGCTCACCGCCACCGAGCAGGAGGCCGCGCGATTCATCCTCGGCCACCTGACCGACGTGCTCGTGTGCAATTCGGCCGAACTCGCCGAACTGAGCGGCGTCTCCCAGCCGACGATGAGCCGCCTGTACCGCAAGCTCGGCTACGCCAACGCCGGTGAGTTCCGCCGTGACGTGCGTCGCTTCCACCAGCCCGGATCGCCCGAACTCGCCAGCGTCGGCGAGGACGACGAAGCCGGCGGGCTCGTCGCCTCGCATATGGACCGCGAGCTCACCGCCGTGCGCCGCACCTTCTCCAGACTCGACGAGACGTCCATACGTCAGGCGGCCAAGGCGATCGTCAACGCCCGCCGCGTATGCGTCATCGGACTGAGAAACGGATATCCGATCGCCCTGCATCTGCGCGAACAGCTCATCCAGCTGCGCGCCGACGTGCGCGTCCTGCCGCAGCCCGGCCAGTCCATCGCCGAGGAGATCGTCGACTACGGACCCGCCGACGTCGCGATCGTCATCGGCGTGCGCCGCCGCCCAGCGACGTTCCCCGCCCTCGTCGCCGCGCTCGCCGACGCCCGGGTGCCGATGATCGTCATCGGCGACGCCACCGTGCGCTCGTCACTGCCCGCGTCCGCCCCGCCGATCACCGTCCTCGAGGCCGACCTGAGTTCGCACGTGCTCTCCAGCTACACGGCCGCCTTCGCGCTCGCCGCCCTGCTGGTCGATGCCGTCTCCGACTGTCTGCCGGCCGAGGAGTCGGCCGCCCGCATCAGCGCGATCAATCGCCTGTTCGACGACATGGGCGAACTGGAGTCATCCCCCCGCCGTCGCCAGTAGCTTCCGTTGTGAATTCATTGATGAATCGACTGCCTCTCAGACCTGCTTCGCGGGCCGGCTCGTCATGCAATTACGGACGCGCTGCGCGCGTGTCTTGTCGGTTCGCATGTTGCCTGCAAGCAGCTTCTCCGTTTGCTCCATGGCAACGTCCCGACAGGGGTGGGGTAACGCCCTGGCCAACAGCAACGTCCTGACAAGGGGAGCTGGGAATGAGGCCAAATGCGCTTCCGACGCGAGGTGCCAGACACTCGGCCGCGCCATTACAGGCTGACTCAATTGTGCCGCCCAGCCGCGCCGCCCGACCACATGCCGACCGTCTGTGCCCCTGCTGTGCCGTCCAATTGTGCCTCCCGGTCGCACCCCCTGCTGTGCTGCCCGGCTGTGCCTCCATCTATGCCTCCATCTGTGCCGCTCAACGCATTTTTCGGTGTTTTTGGCGTTGAGCGGCACGACGATACATCATTACCGCCTCACCGCCTTTTTGACACATTGTCAAAATGGCTATTTTCCAACGATTCTGCAATGGCCAGTATTCCAAGAACTGCCCCTGCCGCCGATGCGTCTGCCGTTGAACGTGAAAAACCGCCGAAATCGCGTTGAGCGGCACGGTTTTCTGCCACTCAACGAACATCAACCGATTGACGTGCGCTGAGTGGCAGACTTGTCACGCGTTCATCCCTGATCCGCCCCGGACACCGTATCGGCCCCCACGTGATCGGACGTTTTCGTCATTTCCCCTACCCCTCTCAACGCCGGTTCCTACGGGATCAGACGTAACGGAACAAGAAATGCGGGTTATTGCAACGGATTCTACAGGATCGGACGTTTTCCCCCGACCTTGCAAGCTCCCATAACGTCGGATCCTGCGGGATCGGGCACAATGGGGCGGGGAATGTGGGTTGCTGCGGCGGATCCTATGGGGTCGGGCGCAATGGGCTCGGACCGGACTGGACGCTCGGGCTGGATTTGTTTGGCGGGCGGATAGTTGACGCAGGCCTGTGCGACACCTGCGTGACGCAGACCTGAGAGGCAGTCAATTCAACAACGAACGACGCCAGTAGGCCCCCGTGCGCGTACACATTCCGTGCAGACACCGTGAGCCGACTCACACTCGCCCGCCCCTCGTTCTACGGTTGGAGTCATTATGACCGAGAGAGAACAGAATACCCCCGTCCAGTCTGCCCCGGCGCCCGTCGTCGCCGTGGTTCTCGCCGCCGGATTCGGCACGCGATTCGACCCCGACAACCCCAAGCAGCTCGTCTCCGTGGGCGGCAAACCGATCGTGTGCTGGAGCATCGAGGCGTTCGAGCGCTGCGAACGCGTCACCGACATCGTCGTGGTCGTCAACGAGAAGGTGCGTGCCACCGTCGAGGAGCTGATCGAGGAGGCCGGATACGGCAAGGTCCGCGTCGTCATCGACGGCGGCGCCGAACGCGTCGACAGCACCGCGGCCGCGCTCGACATGCTCGCGCAGGCGGGCATCCCCGACAACGCGAAGATCCTCATCCACGACGCGGTCCGCCCGTTCGTCGCGCCGTCCGCGATCGACGGGTCGATCGACGCGCTCGACCAGTTCAACGCCGCCACCGTCGCGTTCGCCTCCACCGACACGATCCTCCTGACCGAGGATCTGGGCGATCGCAAGGTCGTCAAGGCCGTGCCCGATCGTCCGAACACGTTCCGAGCGCAGACGCCGCAGTCGTTCCGTTTCGCGACGATCCGCCACGCGTACGAACTGGCGTCCGCCGACCCCGACTTCCATCCGACCGACGACACGCGCGTCGTCGTCGACTATCTGCCCGACGAGCCGGTCGCGATCGTCGCCGGTGCCGAGACGAACCTGAAGATCACGACGATGGCCGACATCCCCGTCGCCGAGCGCATCGCCGCCGATCTGACGCACCACATGACCAAGGAGGAGGCCAAGGCCCGCATGCACGCGCTGCTGAGCGGCGCCGCGGCCCAGATGGCACGCAGGTAGCGGCTCGGCGCGGGTAGACTTGGTGTCATGCAGCAGCTCAGTGTCGTGATCTCCGGCTTCGATCATTACGATGACGTCCGCGTCAACCCGTCCTACGAGGTGCCCAAGGCATTGGCCGAAAAGGGTGTGGACGGGCTTGATGACGTGGAGCTCGCCATCAGCGCGGTGAGCCTGCCCGTGAGCTTCGCGAAGGCATGGCCGACCCTGCGCGAGACCATCGAGGCCGCGCATCCGAACATCGTCATCGCCACGGGTCTCAAGCACGCGGCCCGCGGCGTGATGCTCGAACGGTGCGCCACGAACCTGATGGACGCCGCCAAGCCGGACGTCGACAACATGACGCCCCGCCGCGCTCCGATCGATCCGAACGGTCCGGCCGCGTACTGGACGCGTCTGCCGCTGCGTTCGATCCTTGCCGATTTCACGCGTGACGGCATTCCCGCCACCCTAAGCTCCGACGCCGGCACCTTCGTGTGCAATTCGCTGTTCTACAACCTGCTCAACTGGGCGTCGGGTCAGGACAAGGTGCTCGCCGGATTCGTGAGCTTCCCGCTGATCAACGAATCGCGCCACCCGCAGCACGGTCTGCCGCTGCGCCATCTGGTGACCGCCGGTGCCGACGTCGTGCGCGACAGCGTGCGCTACTATCGCAGACCCACGTCGGGCGACATCCTCATCGCCTGATTTCGGCCTTTCGCCTCCGGTCGAACGAAAATGGATGAAGCTGTGTGAATCGCAGATAATCGCTGCTCGTCTCCGGCGTGTTTGGGCTACGATGCTGAAAGCGTACGGGGCCCGTCTCGGACGGGACAACGAGTGATGTGCTGAGCCCGATCAGGCGAAAGGAATGAGGGACATGGATCAGTTCCCGATTGTGTTGAGGGGATACGACAAGGACAAGGTCGACGAAGCATTCGCCACCGCGCAGGCCAGCGTGCGTCAGGCGCAGCAGACCCTCGCGGGCATGCGCGAGCAGATCGCCGCGAGCGACGCCCGCATTCTCAAGCTGCAGGCGCAGCTCGAGGAGGAGAAGAAGCGCAAGCCGAAGTCGAGCAGCTTCGCCTCGCTCGGCGCCAACGCACAGCAGATGCTCGCCTCCGCCGAACAGACCAGCTCCGAGCTGCTCGAGCGCGCCAAGTCCGACGCCGCGGCAACCCGCAAGGCCGCGCAGGCGCAGGCCCAGACCCTGATCAACAACGCCAAGCTCGACGCCAAGCACATCGTCGACGACGCCTCCCAGAAGGCGTCCACGATCCTCGCCCAGGCCAACACCGAAGCGGACACCATCACCACCTCCGCGAAGAACAACGCCGCCCAGCTGCGCGCGGAAACCGCGAAGAACGTCACCGAGCAGCGTCAGACCGTCGAACTGGAGCTGAGCAACTCCCGTGAGGCGCACGACAAGCAGCTCGCCTCCGAGAAGGCCAAGCAGGAGCGCGAGCTCTCCGATCTCAAGGCCGAGGCCACCGCGCAGATCGCCGCCCAGCGCAAGAGCACCAATGAGGAGCTGGCCCGTCTCAAGTCCGAGGCGAATGACCAGATCGAGGCCGCGCTCGCCGAGGCGAACAAGAAGCTCGCCGACGTGCGCGAGCAGGTCTCCAAGATGATGACCGACGCGCAGCGCCGCGCCGGCGAGATCGTCGACGACGCCAAGTCCAAGGCGCAGGAGATCAACGACGAGGCCGAGGTCAAGCGCACCAAGACGATGAGCCAGGTCAACGCGGAGGTCGAGCAGATCCGCACCGATATCGCCGCCCAGCAGGACGAGGCCACGAAGAAGGTCTCCGAGCTGCTCGACAACCTCGAGGAGCGTCGTACCGCCGCCAAGAAGGAGGCCGACGAGCTGGTCGGCCAGGCCAAGACCGCCCGCGAGGAGGCCGATGCCTACGCCGCCGCGAAGCGCGCCGCCGCAGACGAACAGGCCACCGCCACCCTGCGCAAGGCCAGCGAGGACGCCGAACGTCAGATCGAGGAGCGTCGCACCGCCGCCCAGCAGGAGCTCGATGGTCTCAAGCACCACATCGCCGCCCTGCAGCAGCGCGAGGCGCAGATCACCCAGCGTGTCAGCGAGCTGCGTGCCATGTTCTCCAACGCCTTCGCCGGCTTCGTCGGCGGCGAGGAGACCCCCGCCCCCGACGTTCCGGTCAACGCCCCGGTCCCCGGCGCCTCCGGCGAGCCTGCTGCTGTCGCCGAAGCGGAGCAGCCCACCTCCGAGGCCGGCCCCGAGGCCGAGCCTGAGGCCGAGTCTGACGAAACGGTAGCCCTCCCCACCAACCCGGCCACCACTCAGGAATCCCCGGAGGCGCAGAAGTAACAGCCAGTCGCAGTTAGTCACGCGTTTACTGCTTCCCTTGGGGTTGACCGGATTGTAAGGTAGTGCCCCGAAACCAACCCACAAGGTCAGTAAAAGGAGCACAAAGCTATGACCACCCTGCAGCCGTTGAGCAGCGAGGCCCTGTCCGCCCTGCGCGAGGAATTCGACGCGGACGGCACCAACCGCATGGCGATGAACGCGGTGACCGCCGCCGGCATCAACACCGTCGCCAAGAACTACGATCGCGCCCGCCTGCTGCAGCGTCGCTTCTCCACCGTCATCGACAACGGCGAGGCCACGCATCAGGATCACTCCGGCCGCTGCTGGCTGTTCAGCTCGCTGAACGTCGCCCGCTTCGTCGCAAAGAAGAACCTGAACGTCAAGGAGTTCGAGTTCTCGCAGAACTACGCGATGTACTACGACAAGCTCGAGCGCATCAACTACTTCCTGCAGGACGTCGCGGCCCTCGTGCGCGCCGGCGAACCGGCTGATTCCCGTCTGATCCAGCACCTGCTCGCCGACGTGATGGGCGACGGCGGCCAGTGGACGATGGCGATGAACGTGTACAAGAAGTACGGTGCGGTGCCGAAGGACCTGTTCCCGGAGACCGAGTCCTCGAAGAACACCGGCCCGATGAACACGCAGCTGCGTCACATGCTGCACACCGCCGTCGCGCACATGTTCGCCGCGCACACCGCCGGTGAGGACGCCGGCATCGACGAGACCATCGCCGACGCCCGCGCCGCCGGTCACCGCATGCTGACCATCCACCTCGGCGAGCCGCCGGTCTCCTTCGACTGGGAGTGGACGGACAAGGACGGCGAGTTCCACCGCGATGGCGAGATCACCCCGCAGGAGTTCTGGGCGAAGTACGTCGGCTCCGCCGATCTGGAGAGCTACGTGTGCCTGGTCGACGATCCGCGTCAGGAGCACCCGAAGGGCAGGAAGATCGCCATCGAGCATCTGGGCAACGTCGCCGGCGGCGACGCGACCGAGTACCTCAACGTGCCGAACCAGTTCATGAAGGACTGCGTCAAGCAGATCCTCGTCGAGCAGGGCATCCCGGTGTGGTTCGGCGCTGACTGCGGTCCGTTCATGGACCGCGAGTCCGGCGCGTGGGCGACCGACCTGTTCGAGTACGGTTCGATCTACGACGTCGACTTCGATCTCGACAAGGAGGCTCGCGTGCGCTTCGCCGATTCCGCGATGAACCACGCGATGGCCTTCGCCGGCGTGGATGTCGCCGATGACGGCTCCACCCGCCGTTGGCGCGTCGAGAACTCCTGGGGCACCAAGATCGCCGACAAGGGCTACTTCACGATGAGCGACGACTGGTTCACCGAGTACGTCTACGAGGTCGCCGTCCCGAAGGCGCTCCTGCCCGAGGAATACCTCAAGGCCCTCGAAGAGCCCGCCATCTCCCTGCCCGCATGGGATCCGATGGGAGCTCTTGCCTGAGTCGACACGCCGTGTGGCGGACGGCTTCTGCCAATAACCTTCACTAATCTGCCGATCGTTCCACAGAACGGTCGGCAGATGCCGTTTTCGTGGCATGATCGCTACAGTAAGGTCCTTGTTGCATAGCAAGTATCGATGCAGGCCGATGTACGTACACCGATGAGAAAGGAGAGTCGGCATGGCAGCACTTCGTGGCCCGGATAGTTCCGAGGACGTTCAGCGTTTGGGGGAGCAGGCCGTCTTTCCTGAGACCGTCGACGTCAACATCCGTCAGCTTGACCCGATCCCCGCGCCCCGCGCGTTTCTGAAGGAACTGCCGCTCACCAAGTCGATGAGCGATCTGGTCCTCACCTCCCGTCAGGAGATCCGCGATATCCTGCATGGTCGCGATGACCGTCTGCTGGTCATCGTCGGTCCCTGTTCGATCCATGATCCGAAGGCCGCGCACGAGTATGCGACCAAGCTGGCCGCCGTCTCCAGGCAGCTGGATGACCGGCTGCTCATCGTCATGCGCGTCTACTTCGAGAAGCCGCGTACGACGATCGGCTGGAAGGGCCTGATCAACGATCCGGATCTGGATGGGCGTTTCAACATTCGCAAGGGCATGTGGCTGGCGCGCAAGGTGCTGACCGACGTGCTGAATCTCGGTCTGCCCACCGCCACCGAGTGGCTCGATCCGATCACCCCGCAGTACATCTGCGATCTGATCAGCTGGGGCGCGATCGGCGCTCGCAACACCGAAAGCCAGGTGCACCGCGAGCTGGCGAGCGGCCTGTCGATGCCGGTCGGCTTCAAGAACGCGACCGACGGTTCGATCAAGCCGGCCGCCGATTCCTGCTATGCCGCCGCGTTCGAGCATCATTTCCTGTCCATCAATCTGGATGGTCGCGTGATCTCCGCCGAGACGAAGGGCAATCCCGATTGCCATCTGGTGCTGCGCGGTTCCAACCATGGTCCGAACTATGACCGTGATTCCGTCGCGCAGGCGCTGGCGGACCTCAAGAAGTCCAAGGCGTCGGGGCCGAGCGAGCATGGTCTGATCATCGATGCCGCGCACGGCAACTGCGGCAAGGACGAGGTGCGTGAGGCCGAGGTCGTCGAGGAGATCGCCGAGCGTGTCGCTCATGGTGAGCCGGGCATTCTCGGTGTGATGATGGAGAGCTTCCTCGTCGCGGGCCATCAGAAGCCGGCTCCGCTCGACCAGCTGGTCTACGGACAGTCCGTGACCGACTCCTGCGTGCCGTGGGATCGCACCGAGGAGCTGCTGCGTTGTTTGGCTGACGCCGTTTCGGCCAGGCGCGCCCTCTAACGGTTGCAGCGAATCGTTCTCAATAAGAAAAGTGTGAGGGTTGACAGATCGTCAATCGCCCATAACATCGCCCGGAATGGCTATTTCCCGCCGTTTCGGGCGATGTTCGTTTGTGCGATCGTGTGCGTTGGGCTCACACTTTTCTAATTGAGAACGATTCGCTGTAAGTCATCCACTATCCTATAAGGGGAATATCGGATAAAGGGAGAGAAGACCATGCAGCAGCAGCCGCTCAACAAGCCGGAGGACCTCAGGGCGATCCAGGAGGCGATGGACGCGGGCAAGAATCCGCTGATCGCCACCGACGTGCCTCGTTGGGAGGATCAGGTCGGCATCAGCCGCATCGTCAACCGCCGCGTACTCGAGTTCGAGGTGCTGCCCACCCCGGCTCAGGTGCTCGCCGATCTCCCGCTGACCGATGCCGCGCAGGAGATCGTCGCCTACTCGCGCGATGAGATCCGTGCGTGCCTCTACGGTCAGGATGATCGATTGCTCGTCATCGTCGGCCCGTGCTCGGTGCACGATCCCGCCGCCGCGCTCGACTACGCGCGTCGTCTCGCCAAGCTCAAGGATGAGCTCGACGAGCAGCTGCTCATCGTCATGCGCGTCTACTTCGAAAAGCCCCGCACCACCGTCGGGTGGAAGGGCCTGATCAACGATCCGGACATCGACGGATCGTGCAACATCAAGAAGGGCCTGCTGCTCGCCCGCCGCACGCTGCTCGGCGTGCTGGGGGAGGGACTCGCCGCCGCCACCGAGTTCCTCGAGCCGACCAGCCCGCAGTTCATCGCCGACGCCGTCAGCTGGGGCGCGATCGGCGCGCGCAACACCGAAAGCCAGGTGCATCGCCAGCTGGCGAGCGGCCTGTCGATGCCGATCGGATTCAAGAACGCGACCGACGGTTCGGTCAAGGCCGCGTCCGACTCCTGTTTCGCCGCCGCGCAGCAGCACACGTTCTTCGGCATCGACCACAGGGGCCGTGCCGCCGTCGTCAAGACGCTCGGCAACCCCGACTGCCATGTCGTGCTGCGCGGATCCAGCTCCGGGCCGAACTACTCCAAGGAGGACGTCGCCGCCGCGCTTGAGACGATCCGGGAGCGCATGCCGGCCGATTCCGCCGCCTCGCATGGCCTGATCGTCGACTGCTCGCACGGCAACTCCGGCAAGGACGAGCATCGTCAGGCCGAGGTCGTGCGCGAGATCGCCGCCCGCATCGCCGACGGCGAGCGCGGCATCACCGGCGTGATGATGGAGAGCTTCCTCGAGGGCGGCAACCAGCCCGCGGCGCCCCTAAGCCAGCTCGTCTACGGCAAGTCGATCACCGACAAGTGCCTGAGCTGGCCCGTTACCGAGCAGCTGCTGCGCACGCTCGCCGAAGCCGTCGCCACGCGCCGTTGGCGCTGAATCGCGCGTTTTCTCCTGCGTCCGCGAGCCGGACGATTCCACGGCAAGCGTGAAAATATGAGATCGCATTCCACAATGTGAGCGATATCACCATCGACCTCGGAGTGCGAGTAGACCTATACCTCAGCACAGCGGTGTGCGGACGCCGCTGCAAGCCACAAGCTCCAGTCGGTCGGACCGCATCCCGCCATTGACGTGGGACGCCCCGTTACCCCGGGTGCGCTCCCCGCGTGAGAGAAGCTGTTATCACATAAGGGGTATTTCCAATCATGTCCGCAACTGCAGTCGCAGCGGCCACGTCCGAGAAGAAGGATTCGGTTCCCGAGATCATCGCCGCGTCGATGGTGGGCACCGCCATCGAGTTCTACGACAACTACTGCTATTCCATCGCATCCGCCAGCTACTTCGGCGCGATCTTCTTCCCGGCCGCCACCAAGGCCAACCCGGCCATCGGCACGATGCTCGCGTTCCTGACGTTCGCCGTGTCGTTCCTGGCCCGCCCGTTCGGCTCGATGCTCTTCGGCCACTTCGGCGACAAGATCGGCCGCAAGACCACGCTGGTCGTCGCCCTGATGACCATGGGCATCTCCACGTTCCTCGTCGGCTGCCTGCCGAGCTACGACCAGCTCGGCATCCTCGCCATCATCATCCTGTGCATCTGCCGTGCCTGCCAGGGCGTCGGCCTCGCCGGCGAATGGTCCGGCGCAGCCCTTGTCGCCACCGAGAACGCACCGGCCAACAAGCGCGCCCTGTACGGTTCCTTCCCGAACCTCGGCGCCCCGATCGGCTTCTTCTGCGCCTACGGCCTGAACCTCCTGCTCGACTCCACCCTCGGCCCCGACAAGATGCAGGCCTGGGGCTGGCGTATCCCGTTCCTGTGCTCCGCGGTCCTCGTCGCCATCGGCCTGTACGTGCGTCTGCGCATGACCGAGACCCCGATCTTCCGCAAGGCCGTCGAGAACGACCGTGTCGTCAAGCACCCGCTGCGCGCCCTCGTGCCGTACTGGAAGGAAGTGCTCCTCGGCACCTTCGCCATGGGCATCACCTACACCCTGTTCTACGTGCTCGGCACTTGGTCCCTGAGCTACGGCGTCAAGGTCATGAAGCCCGCGTTCACGCAGAACGAGTACCTCGCCATGCAGATGACGTCAGTCGTGTTCTTCGCGATCTTCATCCTCATCTCCTGCATCTACTCCGATAGGATCGGCCGCAAGAAGGTCCTCATCACCACCACCGCTCTGACGCTGGTCTTCTCGCTGTTCGCGATGCACCTGCTCCAGCACAACGTCGTCACCGTGATGATCTTCCTGTGCGTCGGCTTCGCCCTCATGGGTGGCCTGTTCGGACCGTGCGGCGCCTACCTGCCCGAGCTGTTCCCGACCAACGTGCGCTACTCCGGCGCCGGCCTGAGCTACAACCTCGCCGCCATCCTCGGTGGCGCCTTCGCCCCGACCATCGCCACCGCTCTGGTGCAGTCCACCGGTTCCGTGGTGTCCGTCGGCTGGTACATGGCCATCATGGCCGCCCTCGCCCTCATCGCCCTCTTCCTCATCAAGGAGAGCAAGGACAAGGATTACGAGGAGTGATCGGTGATCGATTGATCGATCACCTACACGCGATCGCCGTTTGACCAGAAGCTCCCCTAAGCTCGGAAATGACATTGAATCCGAGCATAGGGGAGTTTTTGTTATGGGCAGGACGATCGCCATCATCGGAGCGCTGGACGAGGAGGTCGCGCTGATCGCGCGAGCCCTCGACGATGTCGAGCATGACAGGGCCGCCAGTCTCGACGTGGCGCGCGGCACCATCACCACGAACGCGGGCGAGCGCGTGACCGTCGTCGCCACCGTCGGCGGCATGGGTCTGGTCGCCGCCGCCGCGACCACGCAGCATCTGATCAGCGTCTACCATCCGCAGGCCGTGATCTTCTCCGGCATCGCGGGCAATCTCAACACGAATCTGCACATCAACGACGTCGTGCTCGGCGGCACGCTGCGCTTCCTCGACACCGACATGCGTCTGGTCGGCCAGTGGAAGCCCGGCACGCCCGACGCTCCGGTCGACGAGTTCCATTCCGACGACCATCTGCTCGAGTTGGCCGACGAGGCGCTCACCGCGGCCGGCATCACGCACATCACCGGCATCATCGCCTCGGGCAACTATTTCGTCGATACCGATGCGCAGGTGCGCAAGGTCGTGCATGACACGGGCGCCGACGCGGTCGAGATGGAGGGTGCGGCCGTCGCGCAGGTCGCGGCGCGCAACGAGGTGCCGGCGCTGGTCATCCGTGCCCTGTCGGACAACGCGGATACCGATTACGAGGTCTTCAAGGAGTTCGATATCAGCGAGTACGCCGACACGGCGGCCACGCTGGCGGTCGACATTCTCAAGCGCCTGTAGCCAACCAAGTCGTAGGGTCACCCCCGTTCATGTCCTCGATTGCGTATACCGCCTGCGACGAGTGCATGAACTTCTGCTGAACTTACGTAGTTTGCCGTATCGCATAACGCTTCGGCGGCTATCGTGGTTACCCGAACACAACAGATATAGCGGGTTCCGGGCGTCCTACGAGTGGGGTGGAGCATGGTGTGGTGGCAGATTCTGATCGTTGCGGTCATCGTCGGCGGCATCGCCGCAGCGATCGCCTATTCCACCGGTCTTGAGCGGGGAGAGCGTCTGGGGCTCGAGACCCGTTCTCGCGCCCAGGCCGAGCTGTCCGAGAATGATGTGCTGTTCGGCGTCGTACCGTCCGTTCGCGTCGCCGAGGAGTCGTTCGTCCATGCGATGCCCGAAGCGGTGATTCTCGTCAGCGGCAAGGGCGACGTCGTCTATATGGGCAAGCGATGCATGGGTCTCGGCTTGACCGAATCAGGGAAGCTTTCCGACGAGGACGCCGCCGGTATCCTCGCCCGAGTCGCGTCCGACGGCCAGCCGCGCGAGCGTGAGATCGAACTGCCGATCGATCCGGTGCACGCCGGCGCGCCGGTCGTTCCGGGCAATTCCGGTCATGGCGTGCAGGCGGGGGAGCGGATCCCCTCGAACACGCGGTATCTGAAGCTTCGCGTCGCGGCGATCGGTGACGACCGGTACGCGATCTTCGTCAGCGACATGAGCGAGCAGCGTCGATTCGAGGCGATGCGCCGCGACTTCATGACCAACGTCTCGCATGAGCTCAAGACCCCGGCGGGCGCGATCTCCCTGCTGGCCGAGACGATCGGCGACGCCGCCGACGATCCGGACGCCGTGCGCTACTTCTCCGGGCGCATCGCCAAGGAGTCGACGCGACTGACCGAACTCGTCCACCGTCTGATCGATCTGCAGAAGGCTCAGGACGCCGGCGGCGTGCTTGACGCGAAACGCCTGTCCGTGCTTTCCGTCGTGCGTCACGCGATCGCCGAGAACCAGGTGCAGGCCGATGCCAGCCATATCGAGCTCGATCTGTCGTTCGGCGGGGAACCGGTTCCGCTCGAACACGCCAAGGGCGAGCCGGATGCGACGATCTCCTGCGATGAGGAGTCGATCACCACTTCGGTGAAGAATCTCATCGAGAACGCGATCCACTATTCGCCCGAGCACACCACGGTGCGCATCGCCATCTCGGCGCATGACGGCAAGGTCAAGATCCGCGTCATCGATCAGGGCATCGGCATTCCGGCCGAATCGATTGACCGTGTCTTCGAACGCTTCTACCGGGTCGATCCGGCCCGTTCCCGCCAGACCGGAGGCACGGGGCTCGGATTGGCGATCGTCAAGCACTGCGTGGCCGATTGCGGCGGCACGGTGTCCGTCTGGTCGCGTGAGGGCGAGGGATCCACGTTCACGATCGAACTGCCGCTGGCCGAGGACGTGGACGCGCAGGCGCAGACAGGCGCGGACGATGCGCAGGACGCGGATGGCGCGGACGATGCATCCGGAGCATCCGAAACCCTGGATGCCTCATTGGATGCTGCACCAGGTACTGCACAATCGGCCGAATAGGCATCAAAAGGAACGTAGTCGTCATTTCTGGACGACGACGAAGAACGGCGCACAACCGGCTGAAATTCCTGTACCGAAGGTTCGCGGCTTGCCAATACGCTCTCAGAAGTTACGTATCTCAAGACGAAGAGCGGATGAACATGCGGCGAACGGCTAGGATGGCTTAGGTAAGCTCACAGGATTTTCACTGGTACCACTGGCAATGAAAGGTGATCATGACGCGCATTCTCATCGTGGAAGACGAGGAATCCTACAGGGAACCGCTGGTCTATCAGCTCACACGCGAGGGGTATGACGTGTCCGCCGCGGCCACCGGCGAGGAGGGCCTCGAGCTGTTCACCAAGGGCGGCATCGACTTCGTGCTGCTCGATCTCATGCTTCCCGGTATCGATGGCACCGCGCTGTGCCGTCGCATCCGCGAGCAGAGCCGGGTTCCGATCATCATGCTCACCGCCAAGAGCGCCGAGATCGATAAGGTCGTCGGCCTTGAGATCGGTGCCGACGATTACGTCACGAAACCGTACTCCTTCCGCGAGCTGCTCGCCCGCATCCGCGCGGTCATGCGTCGCAACCAGCAGGCGGGCGGTGCCGCGGACGGCTCCGCCGCCGGCGACGACGTGCCGCTGACCTGCGGCGACATCTCGATGCAGGTCGGACAGCATCAGGTCACCGTGCGTGGCGAGAACGTGTTCTTCCCCCTGAAGGAGTTCGAGCTGCTCGAATACCTGCTGCAGAACAAGGGGCGCGTGATGACCCGTCACCAGCTCATCGATCGCATCTGGGGCTCCGATTACGTCGGCGACACCAAGACCCTCGACGTGCATGTCAAGCGAGTGCGCGCCAAGATCGAGGAGGACCCGAGCCATCCGAAGTACCTGACCACCGTGCGTGGCCTCGGCTACAAGATCGATCAGCCGGTCGCCTGAGGCGCTTCTTCTTAAAGATGCTTCTGACCGCGCCCTTGGCGCTAAGACGGCGCTAAGGGCGCAAACTACGCCGGTGCCCCTGAAAACGACGTAGGCACATATCTCGGATTGTTCATCATCCGTTCACCGGTTTCGGCCCTCACGACTTCCCAACGCCAATAGGCTTGTAGATGTCAAGAATTGACGGGCGGCCCTCTCATGGCCGTCAAGTTAGTTGAATGAGGGAAAGAAATGCGTAAGAACATCTTCGTGCGTACTATTGCCGCGATTTCCGGCATTGCTATGCTCGCTGGTCTTGCCGCCTGCGGCGACAACACGACCGCCAGCACCAGCAGCTCCAGCTCTTCCGACAGCTCCTCCAAGACCGAGCCGATCTCCGGCGACTTCCAGGGTGCTGGCGCCTCCTCCCAGCAGGCCGCCGTTGAGGCTTGGATCGCCGGCTTCCAGGGCACCAACCCGGACGCCAAGATCGCCTACAACCCGACCGGTTCCGGCGCTGGTGTCTCCACCTTCCTGACCGGCGCCACCGCGTGGGCCGGCTCCGACAAGGCCCTGTCCGACGACGAGGTCACCAAGTCCGAGACCGTGTGCGCCTCCGGTGCCGCCTTCGACGTCCCGGTCTACATCTCCCCGATCGCTGTCATCTTCAACCTCAAGGGCATCTCCGACGCCGGCAAGCACGTCAACATGGACGCTGCCACTATCGCCAAGGTCTTCGACGGCAAGATCACCAAGTGGAACGACCCGGCCATCGCCGATCAGAACAAGGACCTCAAGCTCCCTGACACCGCGATCACCGTCGTGCACCGCTCCGATAAGTCCGGCACCACCCAGAACTTCGTCTCCTACTTCAAGGATGCCGCTCCGGACGCCTGGACCTACGACCTGTCCGAGAACTGGCCGAACAACGTCGGCCAGGGCGCCAAGGGCACTTCGGGTGTCGTCTCCACCGTCCAGCAGGCTGATGGCACCATCGGCTACGCCGACTTCTCTCAGGTCGGCAAGCTCGGCACCGTCGCCGTCAAGGTCGGCGACTCCTACAACGAGATCTCCGCTGAGGGTGGCTCCAAGGTCATCGAGGACTCCAAGCAGGACGACACCGCCAAGGGTGACAACCGTGTTGTGATCAAGATCAACCACGAGACCACCGCCGAGGGCGCCTACCCGATCGTCCTCGTCTCCTACGCGATCGCCTGCCCGGCCTACAAGGACGCCAAGCAGGGCGAGTTCGTCAAGGCCTGGCTGACCTACATCACCTCCGATGAGGGCCAGAAGACCGCTCAGGATGCCGCTGGCTCCGCTCCGCTGCCGGCCAGCCTGACCTCCCAGATCTCGAAGTCCATCGAGGCCATCAAGACCAAGTGATGAGACTTCCGGCCGCAAGGCCGGAACGTACGAATCTTCGACAGACCACATAATCAAATAGCAACCACCAAGCAAGCCGCAGTCGTTCTAACGGTTGCGGCTTGCGGTCGGTCGAAGGTTCCCAACTCATTGCACACGTCTTTTCAATCCCATTTCCTCCACACGCAATTCCATTTCCGTAAGGAGATTTCGTGACTTCGCAAGACAAACCGGTTGTTGAACCGGTTACCGGCAAGACTGCCGACAAGGTCTTCAAGGGTGTGGCCTACGCCTGTGGCATCCTGATCCTCGTCGTGCTCGCCGCCGTGTTCCTCTTCCTGTTCTTCCGCGCGTGGCCGCTTATCGGCGGCGACCAGAAGGCGAATTCCGAGACCGTCGCCAACTTCACCGGCGGTGCCACCAGCAACTTCTGGGGCTATGTGCTCCCGCTGCTGTTCGGTACCGTGCTCGTCTCCGTGCTGGCACTGATCATCGCCTTCTTCGTTGCAATCGGCATCGCACTGTTCATCTCTCACTACGCGTCCAAGAAGGTCGCCACCGGCCTGAGCTACGTGGTCGACCTGCTCGCTGCAATTCCTTCCGTTATCTACGGTCTGTGGGGCGGTCTGATCTTGGTCCCGGCCATCTACCCGTTCTGGAACTGGGTGGCCACCTACCTCGGATGGATCCCACTGTTCCAGGGCCCCGCGGCGAATCCGCAGCGCACCATCGGCACTGTCTCGGTGGTGCTGGCCGTCATGATCCTGCCGATCATCACCTCCATGTCGCGTGACATCTTCCTGCAGACCCCGACCCTCCAGCAGGAGGCCGCCTACGGTCTGGGTGCCACCAAGTGGGAGATGATCAAGCTCGCCGTCATCCCGTTCGGCAAGTCCGGTATCGTGTCCGCCTCCATGCTGGCACTCGGTCGTGCACTCGGTGAGACGATGGCCGTCTTGATGATCCTGTCCCCTGGCCTCACCTACTCCATCAAGCTGCTGCAGGCTTCCCAGAACCAGACCATCGCCGCCAACATCGCCGCGCAGTACCCGGAAGCCAACGATCTGGGCGTCTCCGTCCTGATCGGAACCGGTTTGATCCTGTTCCTCATCACCTTCGTGGTCAACTACGCCGCGCGTAAGATCACTGAGAAAGCGAGCGCATGATGGCTGAAGAAACCAAGCAGAAGAACCTCGACGGCGCTCCCGTCATCGACTTCGACAAGTTCGCTCCGAAGACCTCGTACTCCAACTACCGCAAGTACAAGGACTACTTCATGACGGGGCTCATCGTCCTCGCCTTCGTCATCGCCTGCATCCCGCTGGTCTCCGTCCTGTGGACGACGATCGTCAACGGTCTCAAGCGTCTGAACCTCAACTTCCTGTCCTTCAACATGACCGGTGTGGTCGGCGGCAACCCGACCCCGTCCGGCGGCTACGGTGGTGTTCTTCACGCCATCATCGGTACGCTGGAGATCACCGGTGGTGCAATGGTCATCTCCATCCCGATCGGCATCATGTGCGCCGTCTACCTGGTGGAGTACGCGAAGGGCAGCAAGCTGGCGATGACGGTCTCCATGCTCGTCGACGTCATGAGCGGTATCCCGTCCATCGTCGCCGGTTTGTTCGCATTCTCGATGTTCACCATCGTCTTCGGTCCCGGTACGATCAACGGCTTCGAAGGCTCCGTGGCATTGTCCCTGCTGATGCTGCCGACCGTCGTCAAGTCCTGCGAGGAAATGCTCAAGATCGTTCCGAACGATCTTCGTGAGGCCTCTCTGGCGCTTGGCGTCACCAAGCAGCGCACGATCACCAAGATCGTGCTGCGCACGGCTCTGCCGGGCATCGTCTCCGGCTGCATCCTCGCCATCGCCCGTGTCATCGGCGAGACCGCGCCTCTGCTCATGACCGCAGGCTACATCTCCTCTACGAACGTCAACCTGTTCTCCGGCCAGATGACCACCCTGCCTGTGTACGTCTACCAGGAGTACAGCAAGCTGCACGCGAACTGCCCGGCTGCCGCCACCTCCTCCTGCGTGGCCGACATCCCGATGGAACGCTCGTGGGCCGCCGCCCTCGTCCTGATCGTGATCGTTCTGGTGCTCAACCTGATCGGTCGTCTGGTCGCCAAGATCTTCGCCGTCAAGACCGAGCGCTGATCGGTTAACCCGTTCGAATCGCTTCGAATTTCAAGGAATCAAGGAAAATATCATGGGACAACGTATTGACGTCAACCACGAGAACATCTACTACGGCGACTTCCTCGCCGTCGAGGATGTGAACATCAACATCGAGGCCAACAAGGTCACCGCCTTCATCGGCCCGTCCGGCTGCGGCAAGTCCACCGTGCTCCGCACGCTCGACCGCATGCACGAGCTCATCAACGGCGCTCACGTCGAGGGCGAGGTGCTGCTCGAGGGCAAGAACATCTACGACAAGGACATGGACCCGGTCGCCATCCGTCGTGACGTCGGCATGGTCTTCCAGCGCCCGAACCCGTTCCCGACGATGTCCATTCGTGAGAACGTGCTCGCCGGTGTTCGCCTGAACAACCGCCACATCTCCAAGTCCGACGCCGACGATCTCGTCGAGTGGGCCCTGCGTGGCGCCAACCTGTGGAACGAGGTCAAGGATCGTCTTGACAATCCGGGCATCGGCCTGTCCGGTGGTCAGCAGCAGCGTCTGTGCATCGCGCGCGCCGTCGCCGTCCACCCGAAGGTGATTCTCATGGACGAGCCCTGCTCCGCTCTGGACCCGATCTCCACGCTCGCCGTCGAGGACCTGATCAACGAGATCAAGAACGACTACACGATCGTGATCGTGACCCACAACATGCAGCAGGCCGCCCGTATCGCCGACTACACCGCCTTCTTCAACCTGAAGGCCGTCGGCCAGCCGGGTCACCTCGAGTACTTCGCGGACACCACCACGATGTTCAACAACCCGCAGAACGAAGAGGCCGAGCGTTACATCTCCGGCCGCTTCGGCTGATCGCGCGACGCGACTAAGCCGTCCCCTCAACGGAAAGCCCCCGTACCGGTCCTCACCGGTGCGGGGGCTTTCCCGTTTGTTGGGGGGCTCCCCGGTCTTCCCTGTGCGAGTGATCCATGTCGCCAGAAGGTAATGTGCGTTCTTCGAGGCTAATTACTTCACTCCCACAAGCAACGTATGCTGACTTCCTCCATCCGTACGGCCTTTGTGGTTGTAGGCCGGTAGTCACCCGTTTTCGTACGAATAGTGACTGTAAGCGTACGAAATCGGGTGATTGGGTTGCAATAGCCACTATCGCCGTACACCTGTGTCGTCTCAGAGTACGTTGCCGGTGGGCTTCAACTGGTTGGCAACCATGTCCGTCCGGGATTGTCTCCGATCCTGTAGGTTCGAACGTTTTGCACGTTTGACAGGCCATTTCAGCGTCCGATCCTGTAGGATCCGTCGTGCGTACTGCAAAGCCCCCCGTGTGGCTCATGGCCATACAGGGGGCTTGAAGAAACTGTGTCGATCGGACTAACCGACTATCAGAGCACCGCCATGCACACGAAGTCGATGATGAACAGCGTGGCGACGACCCAGATGAGTGGGTGGACCTCCTTGGCCTTGCCCTTGCAGGTCTTCACGATGCAGTACATGATGAAGCCGCCGGCGATGCCGTAGGAGATGGAGTAGGAGTACGCCATGAAGGCGGTGGCGAAGAACGCCGGAATCGCCTCGGAGATGTCGGCCCAGTCGATCTCCTTGAGGGAGGCGGCCATCATGCAGCCGACGATCACCAGCACGCCGGCGGTCGCGGCGGACGGCACGGCGGAGATGACCGGGGCGAAGAAGATGGACAATGCGAAGCAGATGGAGACGACCACGGAGGTCAGACCGGTACGGCCGCCCGCCGCGATGCCCGCGGAGGACTCGACGTACGTGGTCGTGTTCGAGGTGCCGAAGATCGCGCCGATGGAGGTGGCGATCGAGTCGGCGAACAGGGCCTTGTCCATCTTGGAGGAGAAACCGGAGCCGTTCTCCAGAGCCTTCTCATCCTCGAGGGAGAAGATGCCGGTGCGGCGTCCGGTGCCGAGGAACGTGCCGAGCGTGTCGAACGTGTCGGACATCGAGAACGCGAAGATCGTGACGATCACGAGCGGCAGCTTGGCCGGATCGGAGAACAGCGCCGGGAAGCCCTCGGCGCTGAAGATCGCGCCGAACGTGACCGGCAGCTCGGAGAAGGTCTGCGACAGCGACTGGGAGGAGCCGAAGTTGGTCACGCCGAACGGGATGCCGACGATCGTGGTGATGACGATGGCCAGCAGCATGCCGCCCTTGACCTTGAGCACGGTGAAGACGATCGCGAGCACGAGGCCGATGAGGAAGACCCACAGGACCTTGTCGTTGAAGTTCGCAAGCCCCGGGGTGGCGGCGACGGCACCGCCCTTGGCGGCGGCCTTCGGGTCGCCCGGCGTGAACTTGATCAGGCCGACGTTGAGCATGCCGACGTAGGCGACGAACAGGCCGATGCCGCCGCCGATCGCCTGCTGCAGCGATTCGGGGATGGCCATGATGATCATCTTGCGGATCTTGGTGACGGTGATCACGATGTTGATCAGACCGCACAGGAACACCATGCACATCGTCTGCTGCCACGGGAAGCCGAGGCCGAAGCAGACCGTGTAGGTGAAGAACGCGTTGAGACCCATGCCGGCGGCCTGGGCGTACGGCACGTTGGCGAACAGGCCCATGATGAGCGTGCCGATGATCGCCGCGATGATCGTGGCGAGGAAGACGCCACCCCACGGCATGCCGGTGGACGACAGGATCTGCGGGTTGACGACGATGATGTACGCCATCGCGAAGAACGTGGTCAGACCGGCCAGCACCTCGGTCGAGACCGTCGTTCCGCTCTCCTTCAAATGGAAGAACTTCTCCATGTTTTCTTTCTTTTCCTTGGGTTGTGCGGGATCTCCGTCCGCCACGGTCACGTTCGCGCTGTCGCGATGGGTGGGGATCCCGGCGAGAATTGCGACTCGCCCCGGCCCTGCTTGCGGCGTGTCGATATGCGAGAAGCATATTGACAAACCGTCTTCGGTCGGAACCGAAGGTGATTATAGCGCGGACCCATTGCGCGAAATCCGCGGGTCGAGAGGTGGCCAGCATGGTCAACATGACAACTAGACTTGGATCTCGGATATGCCGGAAGCACGACGAGGGGAGTGGCATATGGCCAAGCAGCCGGTCGAGGTGTCGATTCGCGCGTGGAAGAAGAACACGGTCAAGCCGGGGCAGGAGCACGGTCGCGTGCTGCTTATGCCCGGCACCGGCTATAACTGCGATCGCCCGCTGCTGTACTGGTCGGCGCAGGCGCTCGTCGAGGGCGGGTGGCGCATCGACCGTATGAACGTGGCGCATGCGTCCGACGATCTGTCCACCGTGATCCCCGTCATCAATCGGGCGATCGACGAGTGGGTGGCCTCGGTGCGTGCGGAGTCGCCCGATGTCAGGCTCCTGCTGATCGGCAAGTCGCTGACGACGATGACCTACCCGCACGTCGCCACGCGCTATGGTCTGCCGTTCGTGCTGTTGACCCCGGTCCTGCATCACGCCGATTTCGACCCGTCCGCCCGGGTGATCCCGGTCCCGCGCGTCGGCGACGACATCGTGTCCGAGTCGGACGCGCCGTCCGTGGAGGTCGCCAGGGCTCTGGTTTCCGGCGAGTCCAATGCCGATTCGCGTTACCCGGGCCCCGCTCCGCTGGTGTGCGCCGGCACTGCGGATCCTTTCTATGATCATGCTCGCGCCAACGCGTTGACTCCGCACGTCCATGAATACCCCGACGCCAATCACTCGATCGAGGTCCCCGGCCACTGGCGTCGCTCCCTCGACTACTTGAAGGAGGTCTCCGCCTCCGTCTCCCAATACGCCGCCACTTTATAGACGCGACACGCCGAAGCTTGTCGTTGTCGCAGCCAAGTCGTAATTTATCCCTTCGTAAACCACAGACCGTTGGTTGGAGCGTGCATGCGCTCCCGAAGTTTGGTTCGCCAAGCCAGCGCAGGTTGAGAGATGTAAGCCCGTTACGGGCAGCCGGAAACGGCCTTATGTTGCTCTGCCTGCGTGCAGGGCTTTTTTCATGCCCGAATGGCGTGCCGGACCGGAACAGATCAACGGCCGATCTAGGAAGGAACGCCATGAAGAGGCCCGAAAAGGAAGCGGTGGTTGCCCAGCTTACGGCTCAGTTCCGTGCTGCTGACGCGATCTACCTCACCGAGTACCGCGGGCTTACCGTTCCGCAGGTCAGTGATCTGCGCGAAAAGCTAGGCCGCGATACTTCCTACACCGTGGCAAAGAACACGCTGGCACGCATCGCCGCCAAGGAAGCGGGCATCGAGGGTCTCGACGAGATC
The DNA here is from genome assembly GCF_006454495.1 of Bifidobacterium sp. UTCIF-38. NCBI lineage: Bacteria > Bacillati > Actinomycetota > Actinomycetes > Bifidobacteriales > Bifidobacteriaceae > Bifidobacterium > Bifidobacterium sp. UTCIF-38. The sequence goes on from NZ_JFAL01000006.1 coordinate 83,470, forward strand.
CTTTCCGGCCCGACCGCCATCACCTTCGTGAAGGGCGACTTCATCGAGGCTGCGAAGACCATCCGTGACTTCGCCAAGACCAACAAGGCCCTTGTCATCAAGGGTGGTTACGCCGACGGCACCGTGTACGATGCCGAGGGCGCTACCAAGCTGGCGGATCTCAAGTCCCGCCCGCAGCTGCTCGCCGAGTTCGCCGGCGACATCAAGGCTACGATGTCCAAGGCCGCGTACCTGTTCAACGCCCTGCCGACCAAGGCCGTGCGTACGATCGATGCGCTGCGCGAGAAGCAGGAGAAGGCTGCCTGATCATCCTGCCGGTCCGCGTGGCCGGCGCCCGATCGCACAGTCGGAACCATAAAGAGAAAAATTTTTTAGGTGACGGGCAACCTCTTCAACCCCAACCCGTCGCCATGATTGAAAGGAAGCCATTATGGCTAAGTTCACCCAGGATGAGCTGCTGGAAGCCTTCGGTGAGATGACCCTCGTCGAGCTCTCCGAGTTCGTGAAGGCCTTCGAGGAGAAGTTCGACGTTGAGGCTGCCGCCCCGGCCGCCGCCGTCATCGCCGCCCCGGCCGCCGGCGCTGCTGCCGAGGAAGAGGAGAAGACCGAGTTCGACGTCGTCCTCTCCGCCGTCGGTGACAAGAAGATCCAGGTCATCAAGGCCGTCAAGGCCATCACCGGTGCCGGCCTGGCTGACGCCAAGGGCATGGTTGACGGTGCTCCGACCACCATCCTCGAGAAGGCCAAGAAGGAAGACGCCGAGAAGGCGAAGTCCCAGCTGGAAGAGGCTGGCGCCACCGTCGAGCTCAAGTGATTGTCGCGGCTTGAAGCCGCACATCATCGCTCTACCTAGCGCAGGAAACCCCGCATCCGCTTCGTGCCGATGCGGGGTTTTTAGTTGATTCATGGGTGGATACTGCATCAAATGCGGCAAATGCCGGTGCGGCATGACACAATAAGAAATAGTGTGTGGATGCAGTCCATGCCTGCGCATACCCGTACGTGCCTGCACGAGCGTGCCTGTGGACGTGATTTAGGCGTGTGCGCCAACGCATGTGCCGTGAAGATGCAAGAGGAAAGGAAGGCCGACACCGTGAGTGACCATACGACGAGCCAGTGGCGGGTGAAGGTCAGTGGCGGCACCCAGGTCGGCGTCCGCCCGGGAGAGAGCCTGGAAATCGGCCGTAAGCCGTTGCGTCCGTTGCCGGATACCGGCGTCGCGCGCCTTGAGGTGGAGGATTCGGCCAAGTCCATGTCGAAGCGGCACGCGCTGCTCACCGTCACCGCCGAGGGTGACGCGCTGCTGCGTGATCTCAATTCCACGAACGGCTCCTATGTCGTCAACCCCGATGGCGAGCTGATGCGTCTTCCTGCGGGGCGCGACTTCCCGCTGCCGACGTCTCCGATCCGTCTGCAGTTCGGTGACGTGCCGGTCGATTTCGTGCGCGTCGACAAGCCCGAACCTGCGGTCAAGCCGTTCACGCCGCATGTGCCGAATCTGTTCGACTATTCGTCGCCGACGGCCACGCATCAGGAGCCTGATGCGGCCGATATGTCCGTTGCGGACATTCTTGATCTGCGTGCCGGCGAGCCGACCGCGGTGTTCGATGCGCAGTCCGCGCGTCCGGCCGCGCCGCTGACGCCGCTCAAGTCGTTGGCCGGTGTCGGTCCGGAGCATGACGAGCCTGTTCAGCATGCTCCGTCCGATGCGTCCTCCTCGTCAGCCTCCGATGACGAGCCTGCGTCCGATTTCCATATCGATATCGATTTTCCGACGATCGCGTCCGGTCCGGTGATCGCACCCGCATCCGGTGACGGCGACGCCAGTGACGCCGGGATGCCGCCGCGCCCACGGCCGAGAGCGGCGTCGCGTCCGCCTCCACGCCCGAGACGCCTTCCCTGTCCGATCAGGACGACGACCATGCCTCCGATTCGATGCCGCTGCGGTTGGGCGACGCACACGGCGGATCCGCGCCCCGCGATCTCTTCGCCGATGCCCGCGGCGTGGAACATGCCGTGGAACAGCCTGCGGATGCTCCGGAGACCTTCCCCACGCAGGACAATACGATGCCGCTGGAGAATCAGGTGGCAAGCCAGGTGGTCAATCAGGTGGTGAACCAGAACGTCGTCGCTGACAACGCCTCCACCTTCGAGCCGGAGCCGGGCTCCGTGTTCGAAAAGGTCTCCAACGGAGACTTCGACCGCCCGCAGCCGCGCATCATCGAGGCCGGTGGATACACCTCCGAGGACGCCCGGCACACCACCGACATGACCAAGCAGTTCGAGATGGCCCGTCACCGTGAACTGCTGCCGTTCCTTGCGATGAACCCCGCCCTCTACGACGACCTGTACGCATGGCTTGCGGCGCAGGGCAACAGCGATATCGACGAGGCACTCGCACACAACGCGGGCTATCAGGATTACCGTGAAGCGGTAGGAAAGTGAGCGCACGATGAGCACACAGCTGACGCTTGACCGTCTGCAGGAGTGGCACGACAAATACCGTGCCTCCCTGGTGCCCTCCCCGCTGGAAAACATCAACCAGCTCGCGGCGCAGCTCGACCTGACCCATGCGCATCCCTCCGGCATCGCGCAGCTGTTCGCGTCCGGACACGTCACGCTCGAATCGCTGTTCCGCGACAACGGCATGCTGCGCGCCGCCGAGCGTCGTCTCGGCCGCGTGCTCGACGATCGCGCCGCGAAGAAGCGCGTCAGCGGCGTCGCCGAACTCTCGCTCGTCGTCGGCGTGGCCACGTGGAAGGGCAATGCCCTGCCCGTGCTGCTCTACCCGGTCTCCGCCGAGGCCAGCGATACGCTCGGCCATTCGTCGATCACCTTCACAGGCAACGTCGCGCTCAACGCGTCGTTCGTCTCCGTCATGCATTCGATCGGCGTCGATCTCGACGAGGACTATCTGTTCGACGGCTCCCACTACGCGTCCGGCACGCCGGAGACATCGGCCGTGTTCGCCGCGATCACCAGCCAGATCAAGTCGCGTATCGCCGACTTCTCGATCGAACGCCACATCATCCTCGGCTGCTTCATGGAGCCCGCCGCGCAGATCCTCACCGAGACCCAGCACATCATCGACGATCTCGGCGACGGCCCCAGCGGCAATACGCTGCTCGACGCGATCGCCGGCGATGAGGACGCCGCCAAGACGCTGCGCAATGCCGCCATCCCCGAATACAGTCCGTTCGATGCCGATCCGCACACCGAATACGAGATCGGCGACGTCGACAACACCGTGCGCTATGCCGCGCAATTGGCCGCATCCGGCCATTCGATCAGCGTGGATGGCGCGCTCGGGCGCGACACCGCCGAGCAGGCGGCCGCCATCGCCTCCCGTTGCGTGATGAACGGACGCTCCGTGCTGTACGTGCCGGGCGTCGCCGAGCAGAAGCGCCGCTTCACGCAGGTGATCCGATCGAACGAGATGCAGGGCATGCTGCTCGACATCGCCGACGAGAACGCGAACGCGAGCATCGACCGTCAGCTCATCACCGCCGTCGGATTCCAGGAGGGCGTCGCCACCCAGCATTTCGACCAGCTGGCAGACGAGCTGGTCGGCGTGCGATCCCGCCTGACCCGCTATCTGGGCGACCTGCACGGCGTGAGCGACAAGTGGGGCGTCTCCGCCTACCAGACCATTCAGAACCTCGCCGCGATCTCCATCGCACCGACCCATCCGGCCACGCGCGTGCGCCTGACCGAGGCGGCCGCGCGCGGCATCAGCGGCCATCTGGATGAGTGGACCGCCAAGCTGCAGCGCGCCGGCGAAGTCGGCGAGTACACGATCGGACCGGACGACACCGCCTGGTACAAGGCGTCCCTCACCAGCGAGAAGGATGCCGTCGCCACCTACCAGCGCGTCATGGATCTGCTGCAGAAGGTGCTGCCGGCCGTGCGCGAGCATGTCGCCTCCACGGTGCAGACCTGCGGATTCCCGGTGCCCGAGACCGCCCGCGACTGGGGGCTGCAGATCATCGTCCTGAAAAACCTGCGCCGCGTGCTCGACGTGTTCCAGCCGGAGATCTTCGAGCGTGACGTCGATTCGATGATCGAGGCCACCAAGTCGAAGGCCGACCGCAAGGCCGAAGGCACCACGATGGGCTTCTGGGAGCGCCGCCGCCATGCGCGCGAGGCCAAGTCCCTGCTGCGCGTCGGAGCCCAGGTCGAGGACATGCACGCCGCGCTCGTCATCGTCAAGAAGCAGGCCGAGCAGTGGCATTCCCTGGTGCCGCACGGCGGATGGCCGGTGCTGCCGCCCAAGCTCGACCAGATGATCGCCGCGCAGGAGACCATGGCGCAGGACATGGTCGCGCTCGACGCCGTGCTGAGCACCACGCCGGCCGGCGGCGAACTCGAGACCCGCAACTTCAACGACGTCGAGACGAGACTCAAGGCGCTGCTCGACGATCGCAAGGCTTTGGACACGCTGCCGGAGCGCTGCCGTCTCGAGAACGAGTTCCAGTCCGCGGGGCTCAACGATCTGGTCGCCGACTTCACGAACCGTCATATCTCCGGCGAGGCCGTCGGCGCCGAACTGCAGCTGGCCTGGTGGACCACCGTGTTCGAGGACATCGTGCGCTCCTCGCCGATCATCTCGAACCAGGATGGCTCCGTGCTGGCCAACGCCACCGAGCGGTTCGAGCAGGTCGACGTCGAGCATGTGCGCTCCGTCGGCCCGATGGTCGCCCAGGAGTCGATGCGTAGGCTGTGCGACATGCTGTTCGCCCGCACGCAGGAGGCGAATCTGCTGCACACGCAGCTCGCCGGCCGCGGACACGTCACGCTCGACCACATCCGTCGTGACCATCCGGCGATTCTGGCGGCCGCCAAGCCGATCCTCATGGCGACTCCGGACACGCTCGCCTCGCTCACGCATCCGCATCTGCTCGCCGACGTCGCCATCGTCGACGCCTGCGCGCACATTCCCGCGATCCAGCTGCTGAGCGTGCTGGTGCGCGTCAAGCAGGTCGTCGTCATCGCGCATCGCGGCACCGTCACCTGCCCGAGCCTGAAGCAGCTCATCGACATGCTGCCCGCCGTTGAGGTCGGCTCGCATCCGGTGCGTCGCGCGCCGCGTCTGACCGCGTTCCTCGAGACCGAGGGCTACGGCGCCGTGCGCTACGACGTGACGACCGAAGGTGCGGTCGGACGCGTGGCCTACCACAAGGTCGAGGCCAGCGGCACCCCGGTCTTCGCCAGTGGTCTGGTCGAATCCAGCCAGACGGAGATCGACGAGGTGGTGCGACTCATCACCGAGCGCGCCGCCAGCTTCACGATCGTGCCGGCGGGCTACATGCTCACCGTCGTGACGATGACCGAGGGATTCCGCGTCCGTCTCGGCTCCGAGCTGAAGGCCCTGGCCGGCAGGAACAAGTCGATGGGCAGCTTCCTGCGCCACGTGCGCATCGTCGGCATCCGTGAGGTCGCCGGAGCGCAGGCCACCGATGTGATCTTCTCGATGTGCTATGCGAAGACCGCGTACGGCAAGCTGCTGCAGCAGTTCGGCGCCATCGAGGAGCCGGGCGGCAGGAACCTGCTGCTCGACGCGCTGGCCCTCGCTGATCGCAACGTCGACATCGTCTCCGCGTTCACCTCGGACGAGATGCTCGACGAGCGCATCCACTCGGCCGGTCCGCAGCTGCTCAAGACCATGCTCAAATGGGCCGAGCAGCTCACCGACGACAACGTGCGTCCGAGCGAGACCCAGAGCGGCAACAACACGCTGTTCAACGATCTGGCCGATCGCATCCGCTCGCGTGGTCTCAAGGTGGCCATCGACTATGGCTTCGACAAGGGCCTCAAGATCCCGATGGTCGTGGGATTGAAGGACCAGCCGTATGCGCTGGCCGTGCTGACCGACGACGCCGGATACATGTCCATCCAATCCACGAGGGAGCGTCACCGCATGCTCGCGGCCGACCTCATGACCCTCGGCTGGTCGGTTACCACCGTGTGGAGCGTCGGCGCGTTCGTCAACCCGGAGAAGGAAGTCGATCGCATCGTCGCCAAGCTCGGCGAGATCTACCGGGAGATCAAGTGATGGCCGAATATTCCGCGCAGCGACGCACACCGCGCAAGCATAGGCGCGTCGTGCGGGAGGGCACCGAGCGCTTCGACGCCGACGGCGTCAAGCTGGAGCCCTCGGACATGATGACCGAGGGCCAGCGTGACGCCGACGACGACAAGCGGATCCTCGGGGAGCTGCCGCCTCACTGGGCGGTGTTCAACACCAACCAGTGAGGCGGCAGTGAGGGGCCCGTCTTTCGCCGCTTCACTGCTCCACCGCGACGATGGCACCGGCCTCGGCCGATTCCATGATGCGCAGCGCCGCATCCGGTTCCACCGCCACCTCGATCGTCGTGACGCCGGAATCCTCGGTGACGGCCCGTCCCATTATCAGCGCCTGATTCGTCAGCGTGCACAGTTCCGGCTGATCATCGGGCGAATCGAGGATGTCCGACTGCCCGGCGGCACAGCCGACCGCGGACACCAATGAGACCACGTCTCCCGGCAGCAGCATCGACACGTCATTGGAGACCTCCACCTCAAGGGCGCTGCGGCCTCGGGGAATCACCGGGGCGTCGCGGACAAGCGGGGCATACAGCGGCTGATTGGTGCCGATATCGACCTGAGCGACCAGACCGACCGCATCGTCGGTTCTTGTCATCGCTTCGGCGAAGGCCTGGGACGCGGGCACTTCGAGTATGGTCACGTCCTTGCGGCCGATGACGCTGCCGCGTTCGATCGAGCGGGACGCCACGACCACGGAGACGGTGGCGGTGACGGCCTTGAACGCGGACAGCGTGACGAACACGGCAAGCCCGACGCACAGCGCCGCGGCGAGCCGCACCAGACGCACGCGAATGCGGCGTCCGTACAGAGTGGGGCGCATAAGCCGCGCCCAGGGCGGGGTGTTCTTCGTCATACCCGCCATCGTCCGAGCGGCGTCGACTCCCCGTCAAGCCGAACGGACGATGTGGACGAAACCCCTCGGAGTCTTCACACAAGGCTTCGCGACAGGCGAAGCGAGGCGGCGATCACTTCTTGCCCGAGTCGGTGCGGTAGAAGCCGCTGCCCTTGAATTCGATCGGCACGGCGGAGAAGATCTTGCGCACCTGCTCCTCATGGCATTGGGGGCACACGGTGATCGGTGCGTCATCGAACGACTGGTGCTCGGTGAAATCGTATCCGCAGTTCTTGCAACGGTAATGATAGGTAGGCAACGTGATCCTCCTGAATAACTGAAATAGCAGCGTCTGGCATGACGGCGCGGATGGCGTCCGTCGCGTGCGATGGCAACCGTACATATCCTAATCGCCGTCCGGACGCGCATGGGCGTACGGTTTCACATGCAGTGAACCGATTTTCCTCCGGCTCCCCTTGCCAGGCGAGCTGGTCTGCGAGGCGGGGCTGAGGGGTAGTGCATTTGCATCACTCGTAGTACCTCAATCGAACAGCATGATCCCGCCCGGAGTGAGCGCTCCGTCCACCGGCAGATCATGCGCCTCACAGGGCAGCGGATCCGCGTCGAGGGCGCGCACCTCCCAATCCCAGCACACCGCAAGCACAGGGCAACCGGGGGAGCGGTATCCGAGCGCCCGGTCGTACCAGCCTCCGCCGCGGCCCAGCCGGGTGCCGCAGCGATCCACCGCCAGCGCCGGCACCAGCACCAGCGAGGCGTCTTCCAACGACTGCGGCGGCAGCGTCTCCCCCTCGGGCTCGTCGGGGCGATGATGCGTCGGCGAACCCGGCGCGTCCATACGGGCGAGCAGCCCGGTGGCGGCGAGCTCGCCCCAGCCTACGTCGAGCCCCGCGCCCAGTCGCGGCACGAGCACGCGGTATCCGGCCGAGAGCAGCGCGTCGAGCAGCGGCCTCGTCTCGATCTCCGACCCCATCGACACGTATGCGGCCACCGTCACGCTCGTATCCGGCCCCGCAGGTGCCGGCAGCGGCAGCCGATCGGCCAGTGCGGCGAGCCGTTCGCCCGCCGTCATGCGTGCGGCGGGATCCACCAGCTTGCGACGCGCGATCGCCTCGCGACGCAACGTCCGTTTGCTCTCCTCATTCATGCGTCACAGCATACGCATCCGTCGTTGCCCATCGATGTCGGAACGCGCGTCACTGAACGCGCGTTACCCCCGTGCGGTGGCACAATGGATCCGTGTCAGTATTCCAAACGCTCCGTGAAGTCTTCGCCCCGGAGGACCCGCACGCGATCCGCACCCCGATCACGCTCAGCGCACCGATGGGAGCGGTGCCGATCACGCTGCGCACGATGAGCCAGGACGATGCGGACGCATGGAACGAGGTGCGCTGGAGCAACGACGGCTGGCTGCGACCATGGGAATCGGGCGATCCGATGCATGGCCCGGGCATCACCTTCAACCAGTGGATAGCGGGCCAGCGGCGCAACGAGCAGCGCGGCGTCGGCATCGTATTCCTCATCGAGCTCAACATGCGCGTCGTCGGGCAGATCTCCCTCGGCGCCATCAACTACGGGGCGATGCGCACCGGCGTCGTCGGCTACTGGGTGTCGCAGGATCACGCGGGCCGCGGGATCGCCCCCACCGCGCTCGCGATGCTGGCCGACTGGGCGCTCGCCGACCCCACCGGGCCGCGTCTGCACCGTCTGGAGATTGCGATCCTGCCGGAGAACGAACGGTCGCTCGCCGTCGTGCGCAAGGTCGGCGCCCGGCATGAGGGATTGCGGCCGAACTACATGTACGTGGCCGGACGGTGGCGCACGCATGAGACGTTCTGTCTGCTGGCCGAGGATGTGGGTGAGGGGTTCGCCGCGCGACTGGTCTCTCGCTTCTCCCGCAAAGCGGCCTGATTCGTCCCTGATTCGTCCCTGATTCGTCCGATGGTGGTCGGATAATGGACAAGTTTGGGTGGATTTGGTGATGATCGTGTGATGTCCGTTCGGCGGGGCCGAGGATTCGATGCGAGGCGAGTCGCGGCGTCGCGTCGACCGACACGCCGAATTTCAATCTGGTGAATGTGACGGGCGTCTCCTATTGTATGTGCATATGGGTTACGAGCAGTTGAGCACCGTCATCGTGCTGATCATCGTACTCATAGGAGTCGTGGTCTGGCTGCCCATTCGTACGTCCAACAGCATGCGGCACGTGGAGGAACACCGGGATGATCGGTATTCGACGTCGCTGCATCTGGTCGACGAGCACAGCGGGACTCGATTCAGTGACGACACGACCTTTGCGAAAGGGGTACAGATGCAGCCGAGTGAGAGGCGCGCGAGCAAGCTCACCCCGGAACGTATAGCCGAGGTGCGGCGCTTGCGTCATGCCGCTGTCCGTCGTCGTCAGATGATCGTAGCCGCGTTGCTGGTGATCACCGTTGTCGTGCTGGTGCTCGCCGTCACGCTGCATTTCAGCACGCTGTTCGCATTGATTCCCGCCGCCCTGACCGCCGTTGTGCTGGCGTTGGGCGCGCATGCCGCAAGTCAGGCCCGCGCATGGGAGCGCAAGGTGGCCGAGGCGAAGGCCCGGGAACGCAAGTCGAAGGCCGCGCGCGCCAAGGCCCGGAAGGCTGCCCAGGCGCAGGCGGCCCAGGTCGGGTCTTCGCCGAGGGGCGAGTCCGCGGGGGATGCCGCTCCGACCGACGAGATGACCAGCCTTGAGATCCGCAGGGCGTTGCGTCAGGCGCAGATCGAGCAGAAGCGCGCGCTGGCCGAACGCGCCCGCAAGATCGCCGAGGCGCAGGCGCGTGTGGAGGCCGAGCAGGCCCGTCTGGCCGCGGCGCAGGCCGAGGCCGAGGCCCGCGCGGCCGCGCAGGCTCAGGCTGTTGCGCAGGCTCAGGCCGCTCAGGTTGCGCAGGCCGCCCAGGACCAGCAGACGTCCGCCGCGCCGGCTGCATCGCCGGAATCCTCCGCCCCGCAGACGCAGTCCGCGTCCAATGTCGGTGCTCCCGTCATGGTCGCACCTCAGCAGGCGGTCTCCGGTGCCACCGGTTCCCCGGTCGTCTCGAAGAACACGTCGAAGACGAAGGATGCGGCTGCCTCGCAGTCGGATGCCTCCGACCACACCACCGAACTTGCCGAGGTGCATCCCGCCCGTGCGCTGGACGCCTATGACATGGCCACGAGTCAGGACCTCATCTCCTTCTCGCTGGGCGAGGCGCGTAACGTCGAGGCCGAGTCGGTGGCTCCGGAGAGCCGCGAGATCAAGTCGATGCGCCAGGTCGCCAAGGCCGAGCCGGTCGACGCCGAGCGCGAGCGCGAGCTCGCCGAGGAGGCCAAGGTCGAGACCGCGCCGGCGCGTCAGGCCGATGCCCATGTTGAGCATGAGGGCCAGCAGCCGGCTGAGGCGACTCAGTCGGCCGAACCGGTCGCCGAGACGAACGGCGTCGGCGCGAACGAGTCCGATGCCGGCATGAGCGATGTCGAGGCGTTCCACGAGTCCGAGGAGCAGGCGAAGGTCGCGGTGCCCGCGGCCACCTCCGATTCGCTGGGTAACAACCTTGCCGCCATCCTCGCGCGTCGTGGAGCGTGAGGATGGCGTCGGTGAACCGGCTGGACCGGTCGCGGTCTTTTCTCTCACAGCGTTAGCACTCGAGTTGGCAGAGTGCTAAAAAGCGCGCTACCATGTGAACCAGTGCTTGGGATCGCGCAAGTGATCGTCAGCCTCTTGGGCAGTCCTGGCGCAGAGACATCGAACTACGAGAAATACGAGGTGACCCACAGTGTCGATTAAGCTCACACCGCTGGAAGACAAGATCATCGTCAAGCAGGCCGAGGCCGAGACCCAGACCGCGTCCGGTCTGTACATCCCGGACAACGCCAAGGAGAAGCCGCAGCAGGGCGAAGTCCTGGCCGTCGGCCCGGGCCGTCGTGACGACAAGGGCGAGCGCATCCCGGTCGACGTCAAGGTCGGCGACAAGGTGCTGTACTCCAAGTACGGCGGCACCGAGGTGCACTACGAGGGTGAGGACTACCTCATCATCGGTGCTCGCGATGTCCTCGCCATCCTCGGCTGAGATCCAAGCCTCACGGACATATCGGGAAACCCCGTACGCCATCAGCGTACGGGGTTTCCCGTCTTTTCCGCTAGACTGTGCGCGTAGAGGGAACTCATCACATTCGTTGAAGTGAGGCATCATGGCGATCGCACCCGAGTCCGCAGGCATCGATGAGATCGCGCGCGTCCCCGCCCGCATCGCCGATGAACTGGAACGGGCGCTGTCATGTTCCCGAGAGGTCGTCGACCTCGCCGTCACCACGTTCGCGGCCGGCGGACATCTGCTGCTCGAGGACGTGCCCGGAGTCGGCAAGACCACGCTGGCGCGCGCCCTCGCCCAGGCCGTCGGCGGACAGGTGCGCCGCATCCAGTTCACTCCGGACATGCTGCCCAGCGACCTGACCGGCGTGAACGTCTGGTCTCAGGCCGAGAACCGCTTCGTCTTCCATCACGGTCCGCTGTTCGCCAACGTCGTCATCGCCGACGAGATCAATCGCGCGAACCCCAAGACCCAATCCGCCATGCTGGAGGCGATGGGTGAGGGCAGCGTCAGCGTCGACGGCGTCTCCTACGACCTGCCCGACCCGTATTTTGTCGTAGCCACGCAGAACCCGATCGAACTGGAGGGCACGTATCCGCTGCCTGAAGCACAGCTGGACCGTTTCATGGCGTGCACGAGCTTCGGATACCCCAGTGCCGAGGCCGAGTCCCACATGCTCACCGCGGCGGACTGGTCGCACCCGTTGGGCCGCGTCGAGCAGGTCTGCAGCCCGGACATCGCCATCCGCATCCGTAGCGCGGCGCGGCGCGTCACCATCGCCGAGCCGGTCGCCGACTATATCGTCGCCCTGACTCGTGCCACGCGCGAGCATGACGGCGTGAGGTACGGCGCATCCCCGCGAGCCAGTCTGTTCCTTGGGGCCATGGCGCGTGCCCGCGCGATGTTCGATGGGCGCTCCTACGTGCTGCCGGACGATGTGCAGCAGCTGGCAGTGCCCGTACTCGCGCACCGTCTCGTCCTCGACGATGCAGGCTATGGCAGCGAGACGCTTGCCACGGCCCGTGCGATGATCGCCGAACTCGTGCGTACCGTTCCCGTGCCCAGGGTGTAGACGCATGGCCGGTGCAACGGGGATGTCGACGAAGATGTCGGCGACGAGGTCTCAATCGACGGCGGCGTCCGCGACGGCGTCGGCCTCCGCGTCGCCGTCACCCCGATTGCGCAGGCACGGGCTGATCCGCCCTGCCCTGCCCATGCTGTGGCTGGTCCTGATCGGCGGTGTCCTGTGCTACATGGGGATGCTGCTCGACGAACGGACCCTGATGGCGGCTGCCGTCGCGTTGTGCGCCATGACCGTCGTGTCCCTGATCGGCGCGCTCGCGCAATGGCTATGGGGATTCCCCGCCGGCGAGCGAACCGTCACCGCGCAGTACGAGCGTCTTGATCATCACGGCAATGTGGTCTCTCATGTGATCGGCGAGCTTCCCGACCGGCGCGGTCTCTACCGCACGCACAGCGTCGTCGTGCGCTGGTACTCGCCGTTCGGCCTGTTCGCCGCAAGCAAGGTGGAAAAGGCGGCGGGAGAGACCCTGATCCTGCCCGATGACGAACGGTCCGTTCCCGCGGACGCGGCACGGGCGATCGGCAGACGCGTGGCGGGGTTGGCGCAATCCGAACAGATGGGCAGCGTGCGTGGCTATACGCCCGGAGATCCGATCAAGCTCATCTCCTGGAAGCACACCGCACGACGCGGCAAACTGATGACCCGTGAGACCGGCCGGGATGAGCGTGCCACGTTGCTACTGGCCGTGAACACGCGCGGTGCCGACGGTCTGGACGCCGAGCGCATGGACAGTGAGGTCGCGGCATTGGTGCCGTTCCTTGCAGGTATGGGACCGGGTATGGTGCCGGGTGCCGTGTCCGGTGCCGGCATGCGCGTGGTCGTCACCGACGGCGTCACCTTCCATGAGGGGGAATCCGCGGCAAGACGGTTTCTTGCCGCTGTATGCGTAGATGGCGATGCCGCTTGCGCACCCACCGATACCGCTTGTGCGGCAGGGGTCAGTAGATTCGCCCAGAATCAGAGCGGCCCCGTCACGGTCGTGATCTGCGATGCCAGTGATTCCAAGGGTTTTGAGCATGCGCTGGAATCCACGCCGTTCGCCGATCGGCTCCGGATACTGACCCCCATGCGTCAGGCGACGGAACGATTCGCGCAAACAGTGCTTTCCAGCAGTGCACAGATGCCCTCATCGACTGCGCAGGCGGCACCGCGAACCGTGCAAACGCCGGTTCGGATCGCGCAGACATTCGCCCGGATCGGGCGTCTGACAGACAAGGTGCGCTCGATGGAGGCCGGCCCGATACTGCCGATCGCAATCTGCGCGCTGATGCTGCTCACCGTCTTCGCCCTCACCCTCAAAGGCCTGAGCGGTCTCGTCTCGCCGAGCGGAGCATGGATCTGGTTCGCGGGCGCGCTGCTGGCCGTCGCATCCATCGAGGCAAGCATCCCATGGAGCGTATTGCGGGCGCGGAGCGCGCGGGACGGCACATGGCGCAGCCGCCTCCGTCTCGAGCTGATCCGTATAGGTGCGTACACGCTGCTGACGGCGCTGGTCACCGCGATCCTGCTCGTCGTCCGTCTGCACGATCTCACCGGCGAATGGCCGTTCAGTCGGGAGCAGGGTATCGGCGGCAGCTGGGCGATGGTCAAATACTCCGTCCTCGGAGGATTCAACGAACTGAACCTGCAGCTGCCGCCGCTCAAGGTCAGCATCCTCGGCGACATATTCCTCATCCTCGTCGTGGCCATCTCGGCCATCGTCATCCGCTGCCTGCTGACCGTCAGAGCCCTCATGCCGGCGATGGGCCTGCTGGCCGTCACGGCGCTCGCCGCCGACTATGCGATCGTCGGACACGTGACGCCATGGTGGCAGATCGCCGTGCTCGTCATGGCGTTTGCGATGGGCGTGTGGGCGCTTCGCCCGCGCCGGATGCGTCCGCCTGCGGCGATCGTCGCATCCATCGTGGTCGTCGCCATCACCTTGGCCGGCGGACCGAGCGCCGAGACGCTCGCCTATGACGTGCCATTGTCGATCGGCGAAGGCGGCGGCATGTTCACGTCGAACACCGTCAGCCCGATGATCGACCTCAAACGCAATATCGCGGCCGGCTCCGACACCACCGTGCTGCGCTACCGCTCCTACCGGCGCATGTACCTGCGCATGACCACGCTCGACCAGTTCGACGGCGACACGTGGGGCTACAACAAGGATCTCGCCCTCGACGCGGGACTCTACGGCGCCGGCATCCAGCTCGGGCGGAACGCGTCGGACGATCTGCGCATCGAGCAGCGCCGGGTGAACTCACCGCTGGCCGCATACATGCAGCTGCTCGGCTACTTCGGCTACGACGTGGCCGGCGTCAGCCAGGACACGCTCGAACGGTTCATGGGGTATGCGCGGGTGCGTGTCGACACGCTCAGATCCCGGTTCCTACCGATGCCGGGATTGACCACCGACGTCGACGGACTCGGCTCCGACTGGCTCAAGTATCAGGACGGCAGCGTCTACAACCGGTCCGGATCCACCTCCTCGGACACCGCGTACACCGCATCCGGCTCCTATATCGACCCGATCCGCTCGTCCTCCGGGTTCAGCGAGCTCAACGTCATCGACGACACCGTCGCCAAGCTGAACAGCCAGAACGCGAACGAGGAGGCCAATACGCAGCAGTGGCTTCAGGCGCGCAGCGCCCTGCCGGGAGCCGGTCTGGGCGAGATCCGGCAGGACAGCGTGCTCATCCACGCCACCATCGGCTCCGATGGCGTGGTGCGTGGGCCGAACGACTGGGAGCTCGGCAGGGTGAGCACCTACGACATAGTTTGGGGCGCCGATGCGGGCCCGAACGGTCAGGACGGTCAAAGCGGTCAGGACGGTCAGGACGGCGACGGCCACACCGTCATCGGCGGCGCCGGCCGTCCCAGTGACATCACCTTCAACTCCACCGTCATCGAACAGCTGGGCATCGGCGAGGACGGCGTCATGCTCGGTTTCTCCGACGACGGCAGGAGCGTGACCATCGCCATGCCGATCAAGCCGCTCGATATCGGCACGATATGGAGCGACGAAACCAGCGAATACTATTCCTCGGGCGAGGACGGGCTGTCCCAGTGGATGGGGGAGACCTCCCAGCTGCTGGCGTCGATGGGTCTGAACAACATCAACGGCCGCTCGGAGAGCGGCCGTGCCGACGCCACCAACCGCATGCTCAGGTGGATTCGCGACGCCGTCAAAGAGTCCGATGAGCGGGCGCACTCCTCCCAGTACACTTCGTTGCCGAAGAGTCTGCCCGCCAATGTGAAGGCGATCATCGCTCAGGCGCAGGCCGCCGGAATCCCGATCAAGGGCTCCGGCTACGACAACCAGATTCGCGTCATGCGCTGGCTCGTCGACTACTTCACCAGCGCCGACAACCACTTCACCTACTCGCTCGACGCGCCCGACGGCGACGGCCGGTCGAACATGGAGGTCATCAACGATTTCCTCGACCCGGACTCCGGCCATGCCGGCTACTGCCAGCACTACGCCTCCGCGCTTGCGGTGCTGGCGCGTGCGATGGGCGTGCCCACCCGCATCGTCCTCGGCTACAACTCCGGTTCCGACGACGAGAAGGACGCCGACGGCTATATTGCGGTCAAGTCCCGCCAGCTGCACGCGTGGGTCGAGGCCTACCTTGACGGCGTCGGCTGGGTTCCGTTCGATGTGACTCCCGCCAGCGAGCAGAACGGCACGCTCGGTGATGCGGCGTCCGCGACCACGCAGCAGTCTCAGTCCACCGATTCCTCCGATCAGGCCACCACCGACACGCAGTCCGATCAGAGTGATGCGAACGATTCCTCCTCCCAGTCGTCCTCCGATTCCGCCTCGTCCGATTCCTCGCAGGAGGTCGATGATCAGACGGGAGAGCAGACGGGCACGCGGGGGAAGGCCTCCTCTTCCTCAGCCGCCGAGAAGTCCATATGGTCGCGGGCGTCCGCGTGGTTCGGCTCCCTGCCGATGTGGGGGCGTGCGTTGTTCGGCACGGGAGGCGCCGTGGCGCTGATCATGCTGCTTGTGTTCGCGCCCCGTGGCGTGCGCTGGTGGCGGCGCCGGCGGTGCATCGCTTTGACGCGCGCGTCCGCTGAGCAGCCGGATGACGCGGCGTTGCGCGCCCGCGCGTGGCGTGCGGCGTGGGAGCAGCTCAAACGCGAGGGGCGGCGCCGTGGCGTGCGCTGGTCCCCGTCCGACACGGACATGGCGATCGCCGCCCGCATCGCCGATGCGTATGGGCAGCGGTCCAGTGAGCGACGGCCGGATGGCAGTGCGAATGGCGGCACCTCCGTAGGCGTGGCCGGTGATGCGCCGGCCGGCGTCTCAGACGACACGCCGAAGACCGTCCTTCGCGTATCCCGAAACGCCGCCGCGGCCGCTTTCGGCGGTGAGACCGAACACGTCGGGAGGCTCCCGCATGATCTCCGACGCCTGTTCACGGCGCCGCGACACGCCGATGGGCGATGATTCCCGGTCCGATTTCAGCTGCTCATGAGGCGCGCATGAGGCCTCGAAACCCTGTTTTAAGGCCTCGCGACACGCCGATGGACGCTTTTCGCCGAAAATTCATCTTTCGTTGGAATTCCAACGATTTGAGGATGTCAAAATGATGTTTTTGAACCTGATTTGCCGACACCGACTTGCGCGCCCGGAAATCCCATGGCATGATGTTCGAGTTGCCTGACGAGGTCAAAACAAACAAGACCTCCGAGAGTGACGACTGGCGGGTTTCCCAAGCGGTCAAAGGGAGCTGACTGTAAATCAGCCGCTTCGTGCTTCATAGGTTCGAATCCTATACCCGCCACGCCCCGATAGCTCAGTGGTAGAGCACTTCCTTGGTAAGGAAGAGGTCGTGAGTCCAATTCTCACTCGGGGCTCTCTGGCGGGGTAGCTCAGCTGGCTAGAGCGTACGACTCATAATCGTAAGGTCAAGAGTTCGAGCCTCTTCCTCGCTACAAATGCGCCCGTCGGCTGACGGGCGTTCCTTTTAGACTACAGAGGTGAATGAACATGGCTAAGAGCGCCGACATCCGTCCCGGCATCACGCTGGCATGCACCGAGTGCAAGGAGCGTAACTACATCACGACGAAGAACCGTCGTAACACGCCCGATCGCCTCGAGCTGAAGAAGTTCTGCCCGCGCTGCGGCAAGCAGACCGTGCACCGCGAGACCCGCTGAGCACGCTAAGGCTTTCCCAAGGAACCCGGCCCCAACAGGCCGGGTTCCTTGCGTTGTATGGGCGGTCGTCTCATTCACGTTCGCAACCAACGAGTGGAAGGGGCGGTCCATGCGCGCGACCGTAGGCTTGGCCGAACGGCCTTGAGTGTGTCGAGTCGCATGGACCGCCCCTTCCACGGTCCGCGGGGTTGTCCGTGATTCCCAAGCCGCCCCGCGTGTTCACGAAACCATAAGTACGATAGTCAGTTATGACCAGCTTTGCAGAGATCACCACGATCGGAGTGGGCGGGCACATCGCCCGTTTCGTAGAGCCGACCACCCGCGTCGGCGTCATCGAGGCCGTTGAGGAGACCGATTCCAAGGGACTGCCGCTGTGCGTCATCGGCGGTGGCTCCAACATGCTCGTTTCCGATGAGCCGTTCGAAGGCGTCGTCGTGCGCGACGCTCGCCGGCGCATCACCGTGCCTGACGAGGCCGCGCCCGTCGAGGGGGAGGACCGCACCGTCCATGTCAACGCGGAGGCCGGTGCCAACTGGGACGATTTCGTGGCGTTCACCGTTTCGCTCGGCCTCGAGGGCGTCGAGGGCCTGTCCGGCATCCCCGGCACGGTCGGCGCCTGCGTGGTGCAGAACATCGGCGCATACGGTCAGGAGGTCGCGACCTGCGTCGAATCGGTCGAGGTGTGGGACCGCGAGACCAAGACCACCTGCGAGCTCACGCCTGAGAACCTTCACTTCGGATACCGCTCCTCGGCGCTCAAGACGAGCATGTATGCCGCGCCGGCGACGCCCGCCGACCGGTTCTTCCCCACGCCACGCTACGTGGTGCTGTCCGTCACGTTCGCGCTCAGGCATTCGGCGAACGGCACGGTCGGTTTCGGACAGCTCGCCAAGGCGCTCGGCGTCGACGTGGGGGCGCGGATGAGGACGACCGCGATCCGCGACGCCGTGCTCGCCGTGCGCGCCTCCAAGGGCATGCTCGAGGATCCGACCCGATATGTCGAGACGGCCATGATCGGCACCAAGCGCGAGGAGAACATCATCGCCGACCTGAGGCGTCTCGCTGACGGCGCCGCGTCAGACGGCCATGCCGGCCGGGACCACTCCGGACTGCCCGCGGCCGACTACGACCGCCACAGCTGCGGCTCGTTCTTCATGAATCCGATACTGACGCCCGAGGAGGCCGCGAAGCTGCCCGAGGACGCGCCGCGGTTCGCGGCGACGCTGCCCGACGGGGGCGAAGGCGTCAAGACCTCCGCCGCGTGGCTCATTGATCACGCCGGATTCCACAAGGGATTCGCGCTCGCCGGCGCATCCGGGAGGGACGGCGTCCCCGCCAGCCTGTCCACGCGGCACACGCTGGCGCTGACCAATCGTGGCGACGCCTCCTCGGATGACATTGTCGCCCTCGCCAAGGCCGTGCAGGCGGGCGTCAGGGAGCGTTTCGGCGTCGCGCTGGTTCCGGAGCCGGTGTGCGTGGGCATCGATCTGCGCCCGTGACATCGTGATCGTCCGTGGATCGTCCGCGAACGCTCCGTGGACGCTCACGGACGATCGCCGTCGTCCAGCATCCGGAAGGCTTGACACATTCTCGTAACGTTGTCTTCCGTAATGAGCGGTTTTCGGCCTATACTCTCTACTCGAACAAATTCTGGAGAGCAGAAGGCCATAACCAACATGCAACTATTCCGAACCAAATCCGTCGAGCAGACCATCGCCGAAACCGGCGAGGAGGGTCGCACGCTCAAGCGCAACCTCACGTGGTGGGATCTGTCCATCATGGGCGTCGCCGTCGCCGTCGGCGCCGGCATCTTCTCGGTCGGCGCGCAGGCCGCCGCGTTCCACGCCGGCCCCGCCGTCATCATCAGCTTCCTGATCGCCGGCATCGTATGCGGCGCGGCCGTCATGTGCTACGCCGAATTCGCCTCGATGATCCCGGTGGCGGGCTCCGCCTACACCTTCACGTACACCACGGTCGGCGAGATCATGGCGTGGATCATCGGCTGGGACCTGATCTTGGAGATGCTCATGGCGGGTTCCGTGATCTCCAAGTACTGGGGCGTCTATCTCAACGACTTCATGCGTCTGATGGGCTGGGACGCCAACACGAACATCGCCATCGGCTCGTTCAACCTCGACGTCGCCCCGATCATCATCGTCGCGTTCTTCACCACGCTGCTCGTGTTCGGCACCAAGATCGGCGCCCGCGTGGACGGCGCGATGACCGTGCTCAAGATCGCGATCGTGTTCTTCGTCGTGATCGTTGGCTTCTTCTACGTCAAGGCGTCCAACTTCACGCCGTTCATCCCGCCGAGCGAGCCCGCCTCCAACGTGCAGAGCTCCGCGGCCGTCGCCGGCGCGATGGGCCAGCCGCTGTGGCAGTGGGCCACCGGCATGACCCCGTCCATCTACGGTGTGCCCGGCATCCTGTCCGGCGCGGCGCTCGTGTTCTTCGCGTTCATCGGCTTCGACGTCGTGGCCACCGCCTCCGAGGAGACGAAGAACCCGCACCGGAACGTGCCGCTCGGCATCGGCGTCGGCATGGCGCTGATCATCGTCATGTACATGCTCGTCGCCGTCGTCACCACCGGCATGGTCTCCTACAAGGATCTCGCCAAGCAGGACAGCCCGTCGCTGGCCACCGCGTTCGAGCTGGTCGGCGCCAACTGGGCCGCCAAGATCATCAGCTTCGGCATCGTGCTGGGGCTCGCCACCGTCGTCATGGTGCTGCTGCTGGGCCTGACCCGCATCGTCTTCGCGATGAGCCGTGACGGCCTGCTGCCGCGTAGCCTGTCCAAGACCGGCAAGCACGGCACCCCGGCCGGCCTGCAGATCGGCGTCGGCGTGGTCGTCGCCCTCGTCGCCGCATGCTTCGACATCGGCGTCCTCTCCGACATGGTGAACATCGGCACGCTTTCCGCGTTCACGCTCGTCGCGATCTCCATCCCGATCATGCGAGCCAAGCGCCCCGACCTGCCGCGCGCCTTCAAGATGCCCGGCAATCCGTGGATCCCGATCCTCATCGGTCTGGCGAACCTGTGGCTCATGCTCAACCTCACGGTCCTGACCTGGATCCGTTTCGTCGTGTGGCTCGTCGTCGGCTTCGCGATCTACTTCGGCTACGGCTACTGGCATGCGCGACTCGGCAAGGGCGACCTGACCGACAAGCTCTCCGCCGAAACCGACAAGGCGGTCAACGGCTGAGTCAACGGTTGAGTCAACGGCTGACGCGGCAGGGGACGCGGCGAATGCGGCACAGCGAGTCCGCGCGCGAGACTATCCTTAGAGCAGTTTGATCTAAGGAGGATCCGATGCCATACGTTGTCGCTCAGCCTTGCGTTGACGTCAAGGACAAGGCCTGCGTGGACGAGTGCCCGGTCGACTGCATCTACGAGGGCTCCCGCTCGCTGTACATCAACCCGAACGAGTGCGTCGACTGCGGCGCGTGCGAGCCGGTCTGCCCGACCGAGGCCATCTTCTACGAGGATGATCTGCCGGACGAGTGGGCCTGGTACAAGGATGCCGCCGCCAACTTCTTCGCCGAGGTCGGCGATTTCGGCGGCGCCTCCGCCCACGGCCCGATCGGCAAGGACCCCGAGCAGGTCGCGGCGCTGCCCCCGCAGAATCAGGACTGATCGCCTCCGATCGCAAGCGGGTACGGGCGTTTCCGTATCGAAATCCTCCCCACCACGGGGAGGATTTTTCGTAAGACGGCTATCCTTGTTGCACAACCGTTCCCGCTTTTCCGGTCCCGGCGCTCCATCGCGAACGCCCGGCAAGCCGGCGAGGCGGGACAAGCAGAGAGAAAGGCTTCACGCCCATGGGTTTCCACGCGTATTCATCGCCGTATGACTGGTCCCGCATCGCGGGCTACAAGAAGACCGCGCAGACGGTCGAAGGCGGCATGATCGACCTGTCCGTCGGCTCCCCGGTCGATCCGGTCCCGGCATCCGTGCGGGACGCCCTCGCGGGCGGATCCGACGCGGCGAACGCCCACGGATACCCCGTCACCGCAGGCACCGCCGACCTCAAGGGGGCGATCGACTGGTGGTTCCGTCACCTGCGCGGCGTGGACCTGAAGTCGATCAACGCGGCCGTCGTCCCCACCGTCGGCTCCAAGGAGGCCGTCGCGCTGATGGCCTCGCTGCTGCATCTGGGCGAGGGCGACGTCGTCGTCCAGCCGAAGGTCTCCTACCCGACGTACGAGATCGGCACCCAGCTGGCCGGGGCGACGGTGCTCAAGGTCGACGACGTGGCCGACGTGGAGTCGTGGCGGCACGTGCCGAACGTGAAGGCCGTATGGGTCAACTCGCCGTGCAACCCCACCGGTGAGGTGCTCGGCGCCGACTGGCTCGCCGACATCGTGGCGGCCGCGCGTTCGATCGGCGCGGTCGTCCTGTCCGACGAATGCTACGCGCTTATGGACTGGCGGTCGGCCACGACCGCCTCGATCGCTCCGGCCGCCGAATCGAACGAAACCACCGCGGCCGACGCATTCAACCTCTCCGCCACGCCCTGCGCGCTGAACCTGCGCGTGTGCGAGAACAGCGCCGACGGCGTGCTCGTCCTCTACTCGCTGTCCAAGCAGAGCAACATGGCCGGCTATCGCACCGCGCTCATCGCCGGCGACTACCGGCTCGTCACGGACATGGCCGAATACCGCAAGCAGATCGGCCAGATCATCCCCGGCCCGGTGCAGGCCGCCATGGCCGCCGGCCTGCGTGATGTCGAATCGGTGCGCGAGCAGTGGAGCCGCTACCA
The DNA here is from genome assembly GCF_006454495.1 of Bifidobacterium sp. UTCIF-38. NCBI lineage: Bacteria > Bacillati > Actinomycetota > Actinomycetes > Bifidobacteriales > Bifidobacteriaceae > Bifidobacterium > Bifidobacterium sp. UTCIF-38. Next base: position 105,488 of record NZ_JFAL01000006.1, read on the forward strand.
TGATCGGCTGATCCGACTCGTCGACGCCCTGCGCGCGCACGGCTACGACGCGGCGATGCCGTCCGGAGCGCTGTACGTGTGGGTCAGGGCCATCACCGGCGACTGCTGGGCCGACATGGCCGATCTCGCCCGTATCGGCATCATCGCCAGCCCCGGCGAGTTCTACGGCGCCCCCGCATACCTTCGCTTCTCCGCCACCGCCACCGACGAGGCGGTCGACGCCGCCTGCGCCCGCCTGCGCGCCGCGTGATTGCCTTGTCTGCTACGCGCCGAACTTGACCGCTTGATTGCCGAACCGTTGCCGCACCGCATCCAGTGCGGCCTCGGCCCGGCGTCTTCGATCGCTCGTCGTGCTCGCATCGGCGCTTTCCGCCTCCTCGATCATGTCGTCCAACGACGGCTGCACCGCCGTCGCAGCCGTGTCCGATAGACCGCTGGCGCTCATCCCCGCCAGCCGGATCAGCTTCGGCAACGGGGTATCGCCCGCATCCATATCCATCCCCAGCATCTCATGCAGCAGACGCACGCACTGCGGATACAGGGCGCTCGCCGTATCCACCGGGCGCTGCAGCGTACGCGACCGCGTGCGATAGCTCAGGTCGGCGAACCGCAGCTTGACCGTGACCGTGCGCGCCACGAAACCCCGGCGACGCAGCGAGCCGGCCACCTCATCGCACGCCTCGCGCAACAGACGACACACCACACGCTGATCGGTGGTGTCCTCGAGCAGCGTCTCCTCCGAGCCGATCGACTTCTCCACGCGAATCGGCGTCACCGTGCGATCATCAAGACCGCGCGACGCCATCCACAGGCCGTGCGCGGCCGCCGGAGAGCCGGTCGCCCGTTGCAGCGTCTCCATGCTCGTCGCCGCCAGATCGGCCACCGAATCGATGCCCCACGAGTTGAGCCGCTTCTCCAGCGACGGGCCGATGCCGGGAATGCCGCGCAACGGCATCAGCTGCACGAACTCGGCCGACCGGGCCTTCGGGATCAGCAGCATGCCGTTCGGCTTGGCGTTCGTCGACGCCATCTTCGCGATGAGCTTGTTCGCCGCGACGCCCACAGAACAGGTCACATGGAACCGGCGCTCCACCTCGGCGCGGATCCATGCGCCGATCGCGCTCGGCCGTTTCCAGGCGAGCAGCGCGCCCGAGACATCCATATACCCTTCATCGACCGACACCTGCTCCACCTGATCGGTGACGGCGTGGAAGACGGTGGTCATGATCTCGCGTGACACCGACCGGTAGTAGCGCATGTCCACCGGCAGGAAGACGCCGTCCGGGCACAGCTGACGGGCGCGGGCCGAAGGCATCGCCGAGTTGATGCCGTATCGTCTCGCCTCGTAGCTGGCGGCGGACACCACCGAGCGCGGGCCCGTGCCGATGATCACCGGTCTGCCCTTGAGCTCCGGGTGACGCGCCACCTCGAGCGAGGCGTAGAACGCGTCCATATCGATATGCAGCACGGTGCATCCGGTCTCGTCGTGCCCCCAATCGCGTTTGGCGGCGGCCAGTCTCGGTGCGGTGCTCATATCGCCGATTGTAGCTGTATGCTGAGGCTCCTCTCTTCGGATCTCGGTACCGCGGTCGGCCATGCCGTCCTGTTCACGACACGCTCAAGGCCGCTCGGCCAGGCCTACGGTCGTGAACAGGACGGCACGGCCGACCGCTCGTGTGTCTGGATTTTCTACCTTCCTACGTGGTTCGATCGTGGACTTCGTCCACTTTTCTGTCCGTATCATGACTGCGTATCGTGGGGGATCGGTGGCATTAGGCGGGGGAGCGCGGCTCGTGTAGCGTTGACGGATATGAAGAGAGCTGTGGTCGATGTGCTGAACCGTGTGCCTGTTGTCGTGATCGTCGTATGCGAGGCGATCATTATCTACTCGGCGACCGCCATCGCCAAACTCGCGTTCACGCAGCTCGACCCGCTGTACGCGGTGTGGTATCGCGTCGGATTCATGGCGGTGCTGTTGCTGCTGTGGCGTCGTCCCTGGTCCGCGGCCAAACGCGCGCACCTGTTCCGCCGCGATGCGCGCAGCTGGGGCTGGGTGGTGCTGCTCGGCGTGTCGCTCGTGCTCATGAACACGATGTTCTACGTCGCGATCAGCAACATGGACATGGGCATCGCCGTCGCGATCGAATTCGTGGGTCCGCTGTCGGTCGCCGTGATCACCGGACACAGCTGGCGCGAACGGGTCGGCATCGCCATCGCGGCGGTCGGCGTCGTCCTGCTCGCGGGCATCTCGCTCGCCAACCCGGACGGCAACGGCAACTTCCTCATCGGCCTGGTCGCGATCCTCATCGGCGGATCGATGTGGGGCGTGTACATCGTCACCGGCCGGCACATCGCCTCCGGCGGCAACTCGCTCGACAACCTGTGCATCGCGATCGCGATCGGCTGGGCTTTGCAGTCGCTGTTCCTCGGCGTTCCCGCAGTCCGGCATCTGGTACATCCCAAGGCGAGCGCCACGTGGGCGCTCGAACCTGCAGGGCCGCTGAAGCTGTTCGGTCTGTTGTTCGTCGTCTCGCTGCTCGCCTCGTTCTTCCCCTACGTCATCGAACAGGTCACGATGCGTCGCGTGACGCCGGCCGCGTTCTCCGTCATGCAGTCCATCAATCCCGCGGTCGCGATCGCGGTCGGACTGTTCCTCGGCGAGATACCGGGCGTCGCCGAGATGATCGGCGTCGGACTGGTCATCCTCGCCGTGATCGTCACCTTCTCCGGTGACAACACCCCGGCTCCGGGCGACTGATCATACCTTGGGAGATTTCAGGGTCATCATCCCCGAAACAGGGGGCGGCCATCCGCTCGGACTGGATGAAAGGGGATACCGGCGTCCTGAGCGTCCTGAGCGTCCTGAGCGTCCTGAGCGTCCTGAGCGTCACTTATTCCCGAAGTTCGTCCATTGCTCGGGAATAAGTGACGCCCAGAAATCGCCAGCGTCACATATTCCCGAGCAATGGGGTGATTTCGGAAAAAAATGACGCTGAGGAGCGAGAGAGGGGTGAAGGGAGCGCTGTGACGGTCGATTGAACGTGTGTCGGTTGGTTTGACGGGTGTCGGTTGGGTGAGCAGAGGGGCGATTGGCTGAAAGGTTGAGCCATGGGAACTTTTGTGGTGCTTTTGGGGCTCCGTGGCGAGCGCTGGAAGGCCTTGAAACCGTTGGAATACCGCCGTTTTCGGCATGAAAAAAGGGATTCACGGTTTCCCGTAAATCCCTTGATCGCGGAGTGAGGGGGATTCGAACCCCCGAGCCGCTAACGCAACTAACACCTTAGCAGGGTGCCCCTTTCGGCCACTCAGGCATCACTCCGTGTTGCATCAGACAGGCGTTGTCGCAGTCTGAAGCGCAACAGCATGTAACTATACACCATGATCGAGGTGCGACCCGCCAAATCGAAGAAAAAACAAAAATCCGTCAGACGAATCAGAAATTCATGCGTCTGACGGCGCTTTCTATGAAGCTCTCCGGCACCGCCCTGTGTAAACACGTGTAGGCGGAGCCGGAGGTACGCCATTGTCCGTCCGTCTCCGCGGACTATTCTAGACCTAAACAACCGACGACACCCCCCCCGAATCGCTGTGATCGTCATGACGCAGTCGCATGTCGGAGCGGAGTCGTGAGGGCACAGAGAGCGGGAGTCAGAATGGTCCGGAACAGTCGCCATAGCGGAAGATATACCGGTCGTCATACCGGTGAATACGGTCGTCACGCCCGTACCGGAGGCGGGAGCAGAGCGGCATCGCGCGCGATCGCCATATTGGCGGCCGTGCTCGCCGTCGCGCTTGCGGTCGCGCTCGGCGCCGGGGCGAGGGCGATGATCGAACGCTTCGGAACCGCACCCGCGCCGAGCGCCGCGAACGGGGCTGGATCCTCCGCCGGCGCGCTCGACCGCCCCCAGACCGCGCCCAAGCCGGTCGCCATCGAACACCACGGCAATTCGCCCGACTGCCCCGACCAGGACTGCATCGCGATGCTCGTCAACGGCGACCTGCTCTTCCATCCCAACCTGTGGAAGCACTTCGCCTCCGCCAACACCGCGGCGACCGACGGCACGGCGTTCGACTTCGACCCGCTGTTCGAGCCGATGCGCAAGTACATCCAGGCCTCCGACATCGCGGTATGCGAGTTCGAGACGCCGATCGCCCAGCGCGGTGGCCCCTACACCGGATGGCCGGTGTTCAACATCCCGCCCGAGGTGGCCGACGCGGCACAGCATGTCGGCTATCACGCGTGCACGCATGCGACCAACCACTCCTGGGATCAGGGCGCCGCCGGCATCGACCGGTTGTGGGACACGCTTGCGGCGAACGGCATCGCCCAGACCGGCTCCTACAAGACCGAGGAGGACTCCCTCAAACCCCTGGTCATCGACTCGCCGACCGGCGGCGGCAAGCTGGGACTCGTCACCGGCACCGTCTCGCTCAACGGCATGACCGCGGACGCCGATTGGCGCGTGGACCGTCTGCGTCAGAGCGGCGACCCCAACCACGATTCGGACATCCGCCGGCTCGTCGACAAGGCGAACAAGGCGCGCGAACAGGGCGCCGACGTGGTCGCCGTCGCCATGCACTCCCTGCAGGAGTACCTCGACTATGCGGACTCCTACCAGCAGTCCGAGGCGCACGCGCTCGCCGACACCGGCGCGTTCGACGTCATCTACGGCGCCGGATGCCACTGCGCGCAGCCGATCGAGCATTACAACGGCACCTGGATCATCTACGGACTGGGCAATGCGGTGAGCGTCGTCAGCACGATCCCCGGCCATGACGTCAACAATCAGGGCGTCACCGCGCGCATCCAGTTCGCGGGCCGCAAGGGCGTGAAGGGCTCATGGCGGGTCAATCGCATCGACTGGGTGCCCAGCGTGAGCATGCGTCAGGGCTCCTATGCATGGTGCCCGATATCCTCCGACAAGCCGGACGGCGTATGCAATTCCGAAGCGGCGGACACGGCGCAGCGTCAACGCATCTCCAAGGTGATCTATTCGATGGGCGCCGATCCGAACGTCGTACGCGAATGGCGTCTCACCGACGAAACGTCGTCGACATCGACCAAGTAGTCCAAATAGGCCGGATGAAAATACTAAGGTGGAGACTATGACCGAGAAGACCACGATCACACAGAGCAACGGCATACAGGGCAACGGCATACGGAGCAACGGCATCGGTGGCACCGCAACGGCGTCCGCTCCGAGGGTATTCGAAACGCAACCCGAACGCGACGACCTGCCGCTGGTCGTCATGCCGTCCGCCATCGTCTCGATCATCGCACCGTTCAAGGCAAGACTGGAGGCGCTGCGCGACATCGCCCGGGTGCGTATCTTCGAGGAGTTCACCGAGGACGCCGACACGATCGCGCGACGCGTGGCCGACGCCGACGTGATGATCAACGCCGGTCCGCACATTTCCGACGATCTGCTGCGCCGCATATCGGCAGGCGTTCGCGCAGGCGGCGAGGAGGGCGGCCATGTCAGGTGCATCGTCTTCTCCGGCACCGGCGTCGCCAGCTACATCAACCTCGCGCTCGCCCGCGAACTCGGCGTACGCGTCTGCAACGCCGAACACTACGGCGACAATGCGGTGGCCGAACACACGTTCGCCCTGCTGTTCGAACTGCTACGCCACGTCGGCGAACTCGACGACCGTATGAAGCGAGGCGGTTGGGGTGGGCCCCACGCCGACGGCCTCCAGCTCGCCGGCCGCAGACTCGCCATCATCGGACTCGGCGGCATCGGCTCCACCGTGGCGCGCATCGCGAAGGCCTTCGGCATGGAGGTCACGGCGTGGAGCAGCGGACACACGCCCTCCGCCCGATTCGCCGAACTCGGCGTCACCCCGATCGCGGATATGAACGAGCTCATCGCCGCGGCCGACGTCGTCTCCATCCACCTGCCGCTCATCGACGGCGCCACGCGCGGACTCATCACCGCCGACAATCTCGCGCATCTCAAACCCGGCGCGATGCTTGTCAACACCGCCCGCGCCGAGGTCATCGAACCCGGCGCGCTCGCGGCCCGTCTCGCACAGGGCGACGTGGCCGCGGCACTCGACGTGTACGATCGGGAGCCGCTGCCCGCCGACGACCCGTTGCGTGCGATGCCCGGGGTCGTACTCACCCCGCACGTCGCATGGCGCACCGATGGCGCGTTCTCGGACCTCACGCGCCAGATGGTCGAGGCCACGCGCGCCTTCCTCACCGGCGGCGAGGTCAACGTCGTCGTCTCCGAGCATGACGCCGAGCATGACGCCGTCGAATCCGGCGCACGGCGGAACTGAGCCGGCCGATGCAGACGATCCTTGACCCCGTGAACGAACCCGCGCATGACGCGTTCGTTGAGAAGAAGTCCGAGTTCATTGGCGACGCCGCGCACGTCGACACGCTCGACGAGGCGCTCGCCTTTGTTGAATCGATCCGCGAACGTCACCCCAAATCCCGTCACGTCGCCTATGCGGCCGTCACCGGCGGTGCCGACGGGCGTGTGGCCGAACGCATGAGCGATGACGGTGAACCGTCCGGCACCGCCGGCAAGCCGATCCTCGACGTGCTGCGTGCCAACGATCTGACCGACTGCGTCGTGGCTGTCACCCGCTATTTCGGCGGCATCCTGCTCGGCTCCGGCGGGCTCATCCGCGCGTACTCGACCGGTGCCTCGATCGCCGTCAAGGCCGCGCGCAAGGCCGCGATCGTGCCGTGCCGACGCTATCTCGTCTCCCTTGAGTACCCGCAGCTCAAGCGATTCGGGCAGATCCTCGCCGCCGTCGACGGCACGCAGTCCGACGAGACGTACGCGGCCGACGTCACGCTCGTCGCCTCGATGCCGCTCGACAACACCGCACGCTTCGAGGAACTCGTCACGGAGACCTTCAACGCGACCGTGACCCCGGAGCCTATGGACGTGGTGAACCGCGCGGTCGCCCTCGACTAGGAACTAAGCTGATACCCATGACCGATCAACAAGCCGACCAATCGACCGACCAGTCGACCGAGCAGCAGTTCGAACCGCTGACCGTCACCTACGAGCATCTGCGCCATTCCACCGATGCCGCCGAACTGTCCGAGTTCGCGCGTCGTGATCTGCCGGACCGGGCCGATCAGGCCGCGTTCTCCCGCGCCACCGCACTGCTGGAGGCCGTGGGCGGCAATCCGAACACGCCGGTCGAGGACCGTGTCTTCCTGGCGCAGACCATGCCGTTCCCGAACGTGCTGGTCAAACTGGCGAAGGACCCCGATCCGGCGGTGCGCAAGGCCGTGGCGGGCAATGCCGACGACAAGAACTGGCTGGTCGGACGCCTGACCAAGGACCCGGTGCCCGAAGTGCGCGACACCGCCCTGCGCAACAAGAAGACCTCATGGAAGATGCGTCTCGAGGGCGCACAGAACCCCGAGGTCGATGCCGCCACGCTCGCCTTCCTCGCCACTCTCGGCACCGAGATCGAGGAGGGGGCGCCCGCGGTGCTCTCCTCGATGGTACGCCGGGCGGTCGCGCTCAACCCGAACACCACCGACGAGACGCTGAACAAGCTCGCCGACGATCCTTCCGCAGAGGTGCGTCACGCTGTCGCCAAACGACGTAACGCGTGACCGTCTCGCCATAGTGCATCGCCAAGTTTCACGCGGTGTTTCACGCCGGTTCATCTGCCGTCCAGCGGAGTGTTTCCAAGACGTTTCCGAAGGCGTTTCTGCGGTCTCGCGCACGGTCGTGGCATAGGGCGTTTTTTCCGTGCGGGCGCTACACTTGGAACCATGACAGAGAGAACGGAAAGTGCGGAGCGTCTTGAGCGCCCGCTCATTCAGCTGGCCAAGCTTGTAGGCATCGGCACCAGTTATGTCGGCATGAGCAACGACTACCACGAGATCGATGATGACGTCCTCGTGGCGGTGCTCGCCGCACTCGGTGTCGACGCCTCCAGCGACGAGGCGATCGCGCAGTCAAGCAAGCGCATCCGTGATGCGCGTCGCACCCGACTGGTCGCACCGACGCTGCTGCACACGGTGGGTGAGGAGACCCGCATCCCGGTGAATGTCGGCGTGTTCGACATCCCGTCCGCCAAGATCACCCTGGAAGACGGCACGCGCTACCCCGGCAGGATCGCCTACGGTCCCGGCGACGGCTCCAAGGCCTACGTGCTCAACGACAAGTTCATCACCACCGCGGCGCTCATCATCCCCGCGGACCTTCCCGCCGGATACCACACGCTGCACGTCAGCGTGGCCGGCCGCAAGCAGGACGCCACGCTGATCAGCGCCCCCGCGCGAGTCGAGCTGCTCGACCAGATGAAGTACGGCCACCTGTGGGGATGGATGGCTCAGCTGTACTCGATCCGCTCCGCGAACTCGTGGGGCGTGGGCGACTTCGAGGATCTGTCGAATCTGCTGGTGGATTCCAAGAAGCACACGGGCAGCGACTTCATGCTCATCAACCCGGTGCACGCCGCCGAGCCCGTCTCTCCGCTCACTCCGTCCCCGTACCTGCCGATCTCCCGCGGTCTGGTCAACTTCACGTACATCCGTCCCGAGGCGATCGAGGAGTACCGGCTGCTCGGCAAGGAGAGCCTTGACCAGATCAACCAGCTGCACGCCACCGTCGAACCGCTCAACGGCGATTCCCAGCTGATCGATCGCGATGCGATGTGGCGCGCCAAGATGCACGCCCTGTGGATCATCTTCAAGGTCGGTCGCAGCCCGGTGCGTCAGCAGGAGTTCGACGATTTCGTGCACGAGGGCGGCGATGCCCTCGAGGGCTACGCCACATGGTGCCTGTGCTACGACAAGTGGGGCGCACCCAGCCGTGAATCGACGAACTGGGAGCAGCGTCTCGACAAGAACTCCGCCGAGGTGGCCGCGCTGCGCCAGCAGTTCCCCGACACGCTCAACTTCTACCGCTGGCTCGAATGGATCGCCTCCCAGCAGCTCGACCGCGCCCAGAAGCGCGCCCGCGAGAACGGCATGCGCATCGGCATCATGGCCGATATGGCCGTCGGCGTCCACCCGCTCGGCTCCGAGGTGTGGTGGAACCCGGAGAGCTTCGCCAAGGGCGCCACCGTCGGCGCTCCACCGGACATGTTCAACCAGCAGGGTCAGGACTGGAGCCAGCCTCCGCTCAACCCGATCGTGCTGGAGAACACCGGATTCGCCGCCTACCGCAATCTGGTGCACAACATGTTCTCCCACGCCGGTGCCGTGCGCATCGACCACATCCTCGGCCTGTTCCGCCTGTGGTGGGTCCCGGCCGACAAGAAGCCGATCGACGGCGCATACGTCTACTACAACTCCGACGTCATGCTCGGCATCCTCGCGCTCGAAGCGTCCCGTGCCGACGGCGTGGTCGTCGGCGAGGATCTGGGCGTCGTGCCGGATTACGTGTCCGATTCGCTCAAGAAGCACGGTCTGCTCGGTTGCGCGGTCGAATGGTTCGAGCAGTTCAACGGCACGTTCCGTGCTCCGTCCGACTGGCGTCCGTATGCGCTCGCCTCGGTCAACACGCATGATCTGCCGCCGGCAGCCGGCTATCTGGAGTTCGAACACGTCAACATCCGCGAACGCCTCGGTCTGCTGACCGGTCCGAAGGAGGAGTTTGAGCGGTCCGCCAAGGCGGAACAGGATGCGATGCTTCGCATGCTGGTGGAACAGGGCTACCTGCAGGATGCGCTCGCCGAGGACGTCAAGACCAATGAGGCTGCGGTCATCGAGGCGCAGTACCGTGCGCTCAAGGGCTCGCCGTGCAAGCTGCTCGCCGCCTCCATCACCGATGCGGTGGGTGAGAAGCGTGCGCAGAACCAGCCGGGCACCAACAACGAGTATCCGAACTGGCGCATCCCGCTCGCCGACGGCAACGGCAACGTGGTGCCGGTCGAGGGCCTGTTCGCCCGCGAGTCGGTCCAGCGCATCGCCAACATCATGCGCGACTAGCGTCTGGTCCGCCGTCCGGACAGATTCGTCCCGGAGCCAGACGGGCACAAGGAAAACGAGAAAACGTCCGATCCTATAGGGTCGGACGTTTTTCGTTCATCCGGACGTCTGTTGGCGTCCGATCCTGTAGTATCGGACGTTTCATGTCACGCGTAGAGCCTCTTTTCGTCCGATTCTGCAGGATCGGACGTGCTTCGGCGTGTGTGGCACGCCTCGACACGCCCGGTGCGATGTCATGCCCGGCGATATACTAGTGGATTGTTGTGTTTCCCTAAGGGGTCCTTCAAAGCGCTTTCCCACTCGCCATCGAGGACTTTCAGGGAGCCCACGGATAAAGAGGTCTGAGGCCTCTCGGGCCGCGCGTCTCCTACACGCACGCCGAGCAGCCGAAGCCCGGAACACAATATAGAAAAGGTAGAACAGTGAAGACTTTCACTCCGAAACCAGCCGATCTGACTCATGACTGGTACGTCGTCGACGCCACCGACGTGGTGCTCGGCCGTCTCGCCTCCCAGGTTGCTACCCTGCTGCGTGGCAAGAACAAGCCGACCTTCGCGCCGCACGCCGATTCTGGCAACTACGTTATCGTGATCAACGCTGACAAGATCGCGCTGACCGGCAACAAGATGGGCAAGGAACTCTACGCGCACTCCGGCCGCCCCGGTGGTCTGCGCCGTGACACCTACGCCCAGCTGCTCGCCAACAAGCCCGAGCGCATCATCACCGCTGCCGTCAAGGGCATGCTGCCGAAGAACCGTCTGTCCAAGGTGCAGCTCACCCGCCTGCGTGTCTTCGCCGGCGCCGAGCACCCGCACACCCCGCAGAAGCCGCAGGTCTTCGAGATCCAGCAGGTTTCTCAGCAGGCTAAGTGAACCGAAGGGAGATAGAGAACATGGCTGAAAACACCAACAACTCCGCGGTTCAGGAAACCGAAGAGGAGCTCACCAGCTACACCACCGAGACCAACGCCGGCGCTGGCACCGGCACCTCCGCGATCGAGCCGGGCTACGGCACCGGTCGTCGCAAGGAGGCTGTCGCCCGCGTCCGTCTGGTTCCGGGCTCTGGCAAGTGGACCATCAACGGCCGCACCCTGGAGGAGTACTTCCCCTCCAAGCTGCTGCAGCGTGAGGTCAACTCCCCGATCGTCCTCCTCAAGCTTGAGGGCAAGTTCGACGCTATCGTCCTCGTCGACGGCGGCGGTACCACCGGTCAGGCCGGCGCCATCCGTCTCGGCGTGGCCCGCGCGCTGAACGCCATCGATCGCGACGCCAACCGCGCCGCGCTGAAGAAGGCCGGCATGCTGACCCGTGACGCTCGCGTCGTCGAGCGCAAGAAGGCCGGTCTGCACAAGGCCCGTCGCGCTCCGCAGTTCTCCAAGCGTTGATTTTCGCGCTTGTCGCTGCACGCGATACGAAACCCCGTCACCGTTCGTTCGGTGGCGGGGTTTCGCCGTATCAGGGCCCGCGAGATTCGGCGGGCGGACCCGTCTAGTTCAGAAGCTGCTTCATCAGGGTGATGCTCAACGCCGGGAACGTCCAGACATTGTCGTCGGGAATCTCCTCGGGGACCTCTTCGAGGGACTCCTCGGACGCGGAATGCACACCGAGATCGCCCACAGTGGTGTCGTCGGCTTCGACCGAAGTCTCGTCCGAGGCTTCAGCGGCACTTGCACTCGTGGTTTCCACCGGCGTCATGCCGGCATTGCCGCCAGCATCGACGGCCTCTCCGCGAGCCGCCGACTCGGAACGTTCACCCGATTCATCGTCCGATTCATCGCCCGCAAGCGTGGCGTTTGCCTTCTCTGCGGCCCGCTGCGCCGCTTCGGCCAACGCCACCGCCTTCATATCCGCGTCGAACGCGTCGGTCAGATCTTGCATCTGCTTGGTGGACGGATCGGACTGCATGCGTTCCACCAGCTCGTGAATGTTGCTATCCTCCGGCACATTGCTCGCCCAGGTCGACTGGTGTTCGCTGAGTCGAACATCCTGCACGCGCAACCCGTGCCCGGGCAGATGTCCGGTGCTTTCGGCGGAACACCACGCCGGAGTCCATGAGCTGTCCGCCGGCAGACGGAACTGCCTGTCCTCCGGGACTCCGTTGATGACGATGATCACATCGGTTTCGCTCGCGTCGAGCAGCTGCATCGCGAAGCTGCGCTGCCCCAGATCGAACCAGTCGCGTTCCATCGGCGTCGTGCCATCCGGCAGGAACCACTGGATGCGGCTGGACGGCTTGAGCAACCCCAGCTGGGTCAGACGCGTGAAGAACCCCTCCTGATGGTAGAGATCCAGCGACTTGCGCAGTGAGATGAGCTTGGAGACGGTTTCGAGGCGATGCATATGCCAGTTCTTCTCCGCCGTGTACAGCCAATCCCATTTCAGGTAGCTGATCGGACCGTCCTGGCAGTACGCGTTGTTGTTGCCGGCCTGCGAATTGCCGTATTCGTCGCCGGCGAGCATCATCGGCGTGCCGAGGCTCAGCAGCAGCGTGCCGAGCATGTTCATCGCCGCGCGTTCGCGTCGGGCGATGATCGTCATGTCGTCCGTGCGGCCCTCCACGCCGAAGTTCGTGGAGTTGTTCACGTTCGAACCGTCGTTGTTGTTTTCGCCGTTCGCCTCGTTGTGCTTGTTCGTGTAGCGGGTCAGATCGGTGAGCGTGAATCCGTCGTGGCAGGAGACGAAGTTGATCGACGACGCGGCTCCACGCCCGGGATCGGTGGCGAACAGGTCGGCCGATCCGCACAGTCGGGTCGCCATCTCCTGCATGCCGATGCGCCCGACGCGACCGCCTCCGGCCACGTCGGTGAGCCAGAACTGGCGCGTGGTGTCGCGGAATCGGTCGTTCCATTCGGCGAACGGCAGGGAGAACTGTCCGGTGCGCCAGCCGAGATTGCCCAGATCCCACGGCTCCATGATGAGTTTGAGATTGCCGAGCAGCAGGTCCGAACGCAGCGCGTACAGGAACGGGTGATGCTGCGTGAACTCGCCGTTGAGCCTCGCCAGCGAGACGCCCAGATCGAAACGGAATCCGTCGATGCCGATGCGCTTGGCCCAGTATCGCAGCGAGTCGATGGCGAAGGTCACGACGTGCGTGTTCGTGAAGTCGAAGGTGTTGCCGCAGCCGGTCGTGTCCTCCAGCCGGGCGATGTTGTTCTTCTGACGCCGGTAGTAGGAGATCGCGTCGAGTCCACGCCAGCAGACGGTCGGCCCTTCGACGCCGCCCTCGCACGAATGGTTGTAGACGACGTCCATGATGACCTCGAAGCCGGCCTCGTGCAGCGCGCGCACCATGTGGAGAACCTCCTCGCGCACCGCCTCGGCGCCCTTCTCCTGTGCGGATTTCGTCGCGTAGGAGGGTTCGGGCGCGAAGAACCCCAAGGTGTTGTAGCCCCAGTAGTTGACACGTCCGCGCTCCTGGAGGAACACCTCGTTCTGCTTGGCCTGGATCGGCAGCAACTCGATCGAGGTGACGCCGAGCCCCTGCAGGTAGGCGAGCGTGGTCGGGTGGGCGAGTCCGGCGTACGTGCCGCGCAGCTCCTCGGGCAGCCACGGCGCCTGCGCGGTGAAGCCCTTGACGTGCAGTTCGTAGATGACGGTCTTGCTCCACGGGATGTGCGGGTGCACGGGGTCAGCGTCGTGCTTGCGCTCGTCGCGGTCGTCGATGGCCACGGAGATCGGCATGTGACCGAGCGAATCGACGGTGCTCATCGCGCCGAACGCCGAACCGGTCACGCGGTTGTCCTTCACCTCGCATTCGTAGGAGAACGCGGCGGGGGAGAGCTCCATCTTCCCGTCGATGCCCTTCGCATACGGGTCGAGCAGCAGCTTGTACGGGTTGAACCGCACACCGTGCTGGGGATCCCACGCGCCATCGACGCGGAACCCGTAGTGCATGCCGCTCCACGCCTTGGGGATGTGCACGTACCACAGGCCGTAGTTTGGACCTTCCATGCGGAACAGCGTCTCGCGCACGTACTGGTCCTCGATCAGGCGCATGCAGACCGGGAACTCGTGGATCTGGTCGACGAACGACACCCCCGGTGTGTCGAAGAGGCGGATCGCGTCCTGATAGAAGGCGGTGGGATCATCCAACGACTCGATGACGCTCAGCCACACCTGGTCGGCGGTCTCGGAACGGACGATGACGTCCGCGCCGCCGTCCTCGGTGAAGTAGAAGCCCGGGCGTGTGGCGAAGCGATGCAACGATGGATTTCTCATACACCCATTGTAGACGTGGCCAGTTACTACCCCATTCACCGCTGTACCATGCGGCCGTATCGCGGTGACAGGCGGTGATCGGCGGTGCTCGGTTACGGATAAAGTACCGGATTCCGACGAAAAGCGCGGCGATGTCCGTTGGCGGCATCCGCCGGCCGGCCGTACACTGAAGCCACATTCAATGCAAAGGAGAACCATCATGGCCAAGCCGATGACCGCATTCACCACCGATCTCCAGCATTCCGGCATGATTGCCAGGGATCTGGATGAGACCATCGAGTTCTATACCAAGAAGCTCGGTTTCGAGCTGGTCGGTGTCTACCCGAACGGTGAGAACCGTTGCGCGTTCCTGCGCTATGGCCACCTGACCATCGAGACCTGGGAGGGTGAGGAGGCGCCGATGCAGGCTGGTGCCATCAACCACTGGGCACTTGACACCCCGGACATCGAGGCCGCGTGGGCCAACGCCAAGGAGCTGGGTCTCGAGACCCGCGAGGACGAGATCGCCTCGATCCCGACCTTCTGGAAGAAGGGCATCCGCTACTTCAACGTCTTCGGCCCGAACCGCGAGACCATCGAGTTCTGCCAGATCGTCAAGTAGCTTCGATTCACTCCCCCATCGACTGATCCTTCAACCAACAACGGCGGACGGCCGGCATCCCCACACTCTGGGCATGTCGGCCGTCCGTCGTTTAGTCATACTCCTTTCTGTGATTCCGGCTTACAAGAAAGTATCAATTGTTGCCGATTGTCACGGAGAAAGACCGTGATTATTCGCTGGAAAATATAACTAACGCTCCAAAGACGAGCGGAAGTTGACAGTGATGTTGTATATGTTCTTGCAGGTAAGGAGAACGCATGGCACAGGGGCTTATGCGAAAGCTGTTGCCGGGATTCTTGGCGATAGCGGTATTCATGACAGGCGATGGTTTCGAATTGACGTTCCTGTCGAAATATGTGGTGGATCAGGGGTTCTCATCGGCGCAGGCGTCATTGATGTTCACCCTGTACGGTCTGGTGGCGGCGCTTGCCGGCTGGTCGTCCGGCGTGCTGGCCGAGTTGTTCGGAGCCAAGCGCATCATGATCGTCGGCGCTGGATCCTGGATCCTGCTGCATCTGGTGTTCATCGGCGTCGCCCTCCCGAGCCACCTCTATCCGTTGATGCTGGGTACGTACATGCTGCGCGGTATGGGGTATCCGCTGTTCATCTACTCGTATGTGGTGCTGTTGGCGCAGACCGTCGATCCAGGCAAACTCGCGTCCGCCATGGGATGGTTCTGGACTGCCTATTCATTCGGCATCGGTGTATTCGGCGCTTACCTGCCTGCATTCATCACACCGGTGATCGGTGAGTACTACTCGCTGTGGTTGTCTCTGCCGTTCGCCATCGTTGGCATGCTGATCTGCATCATGTTCGTGCCGACGACAGCCAACGTCGAACTTGAGACGATGAGCACGGCCGATAAGCTGCGTGAACTTTCCCGCGGTGTGACCATCCTCAAGGACAATCGTCAGATTGCCTTCGCCGCCGTGCTACGTGTCATTTGCAACTTGACCTTGTACGGATTCCCGGTCATCATGCCCCTCTATCTCTCCACTCACACCAATGGTGGTGGCGCATGGTTCAAGGTCACCGAATGGTCGACGATCTGGGGACTGCTGTTCGTGGTCACCGTATTCGGCAACGTGTTCTGGGGTCGTATGGGAGACCGTTTCGGATGGATGCGGCAGATGCGTTGGTGGGGATGCTGGCTCTCCGCGATCGGTACCCTTGCCATGTACTACGTTCCACAGTTCCTTGGACATAATCTGCCGGCGATGTACGCATGCGCGGTCGTACTTGGTCTGGGCATTTCGGCGTTCGTTCCCATGGGAGCTGTGTTCCCTGCATTGGAACCCGACCACAAGGGTGCCGCCGTTTCCGCCCACAATCTCGCGTCGGGTCTGACGACCTTCTGCGGCCCGTTCATCGCCACGCTGCTGCTGGAAACCGTGGGATTCGCCGGAGTGTGCTGGGCGTATGCGATCTGCTATATCGGAGGATCCGCTATTTCGCTGTGGATTCGCCCCCGGCAGCCTGGGTTCGATGAACGCGGCCGTCGCGTCGCGGTCAAGGAGCCTGTGGCCGACGCCGACCCGATGATCATGGTCGCGGCTCCGCAGACCGTCTGACCTCGCGTACAGGCGCGGATGGTCAAGTCGACGAGCCGATACTCAACGAAGCTAATACTCGACAAACCAACAACCAACAAACCAACAACACAAGGAGAAACATCATGAAGGCAGTGGTTCTGGAGAAGAAGGGCGTGATCAACGTTCGCGAGGTTCCGGATGTGCAGGCGCCCGGCCCCGGTGAGCTGCGCATCGCACCGCATACCGTGGGCGTGTGCGGATCCGATCTGCACTACTACACGCATGGCCGAGTCGGCAAATACGTTGTCGAGAAGCCGATGATCCTTGGACATGAGGCCGCGGGCACCGTGTTGGAGGTCGGTCCCGGCGTCACTGGATTCAAGCCGGGCGATCGTGTCGCTCTCGAGCCGGGCATCCCGGATATGACCTCGCGTGCGAGCCGTCTGGGCATGTACAACGTCGATCCGGCCGTCCGTTTCTTCGCCACTCCGCCGATTGATGGTTGCCTGTGCGAGGAGGTCGTCCACCCCGCCGCCTTCACCTACCACCTGCCTGATACCATGAGCTACGGCGAAGGCGCCCTGCTCGAGCCGACCGCCGTGGGTATGTGGGCTGCCACCAAGGCCCGTATCAAGCCTGGTGATGTGTGCGTGGTCACCGGTTCCGGCACCGTCGGTATGCTGACCGCGTCCGCGGCGCTCGCCGGTGGCGCGTCCAAGGTGCTCGTCTCCGATGTCTCTGCCGTCAAACTCGGCATCATCGGACAGATTCCCGGCATCATCCCCGTCGATCTGACCAAGGAGGATCTGGTCGAACGGGTCCGTGAGGAGACGGACGGATGGGGTGCCGACGTGGCGTTCGAATGCTCCGGCGCGCCGAAGGCGTATGAGACCTTCTGGAAGCTCATCGCTCCTGGTGGCTGTGCCGTCTTGGTAGGCATTCCAGTCAATCCGGTGTCCATCGACATCACCGAGTTGCAGGCCACCGAGGTGCGTATCGAGAACATCTTCCGCTATGCGAACGTGTATCAGAAGGCCATTGATCTGGTCGCCAGCGGCAGGCTGAACCTCAAGCCCTTTATCACCGACACGTTCGCGATGGACGATGCCAAGGCGGCCTTCGATCGCATGGACGAGGGGCGTCCGGGAGACATCAAGCTGCAGATCACGGTCGATCATCGTTGATGTGTCGAATGTCGTCCTTTTGGGCGCTGTCTCTTTGACGGCGGGTGAAAGGGAGTCCGAGTGTCCATTCGGTTGACGGTGATCACCAAAAAGATTCCAGTTGGTGTTCGCCGTCGCCGGTCGACGCTCGAACTCCGTTTCGTCATATGCAGGGCGTACGCCGACAATATATAAGCTGTGGATCAGCGGAGTGAGGAGGTTGGCTGTGACTGGTTCGGAAGGATTCGTCTCGTCGGGTACAGGTGCGGGTGTCGGTTCTGGTTCCCTGGAGGTCATTGTTCCTGATGCCGGTGCGGCGATTCGATGGGCGTGCCATGGCTATCCGAATTCATTGGCGAAATGGCATTACCATCCCCAATTCGAGATCCACCTGATTCGTGAGGGGACCGGTCAGCTGATGGCCGGTGACGGGCTGTTGCCATTCGAGCCGGGGCATGTGGCGTTGATAGGCTCCAATTTGCCGCATAATTGGCTTTCCGATCTCATGCCAGGGGAGCGGCTGGTGAACCGTGATGTGTTATGCCATGTCAGACTGCAGACCATTCGTATGCTGTCGTCGGCGTTCCCCGAAACCTCCGGTTTCGAGCAGGTGCTGCGGCGGGCGTCCCACGCGCTGGTCCTTTCCGGCGGATCGGCCCGTGACGTCGCTGATGTGCTGGTGGGGATGGGTGATCATTCGCCATCTCGGCGTGTGGCCGATTTGATCACCATGCTTTCGGTCTTTGAACAGGCTCCTGCGGGTGAGAGCCGAACCGTGGTCACTCCGGAATACAACCCGGCAGTGGCGGTGGGCGCCGAAAGCGGCGTCAATGCCGCGATCACTTATATTTCAGCGCATCTTGACGATGTGAGTCTGGAGGGTGCCGCCAACGCCGCATCGATGAGCGTGTCCACGTTCTCACGCTTCTTCAAACGTGTGGCGGGTGTCGGGTTCGCCGACTTTGTACGACGTCTGCGGGTCGGTCGCGCCTGTCGCATGCTGATTTGCACGGACATGCCGATCTCTCGTATCCAGCGGATCAGCGGCTATGACAACGCCTCTAATTTCAACCGTCGTTTCCGTGATGAAACCGGCATGACCCCTTCCGCGTATCGGAAGATGCACGCGATGCGGTGATGGATTTCTCATGCAGCCGTTGTTGGTGTGACGTGGTCAGTGGTACGTCACGCCCGAACCGGTGAAGTGCAGGGTGCATTGAACTTACGACACGCCGGTATGAACTTGTTTTAGAAAACAGATTTGCAAAATAGGGATAAGGAAGTTATAGTGTGAGTCAACACCCCGCAAGGAACGCGGGATGGCAGCCGAACGTCGCACCACATCCGACAACACGCCTTCGTAGTGGAAGGCGGTAGAAAGGAACCACCATGAAGGCACTCGTGCTCACCGGAGTCAAGCAGTTCGAGATCCGGGACCTGCCCACCCCCGAAATCAACCCCGACGAAGTGCTCGTCAACACCGCATACGCCGGCGTGTGCGGCACCGACCATGACCTGTACGCGGGCCGTCCCGGCTCCGCCGCCGCCGTGCCGCCGATCGTGCTCGGCCATGAGAACTCCGGCGTCGTCGCCGCAGTGGGCGCCGCCGTAACCAACGTGAAGCCCGGCGACCGCGTCGCCGTCGACCCGAACATCTACTGCGGCCAGTGCGACTACTGCCTCACCCAGCGTCCCGAACTGTGCGACCACCTCTCCGCCGTAGGCGTGACCCGCGACGGCGGCCTCGCCGAACAGTTCACTGCACCTGCGTCCGTGGTCTACAAACTGCCGGACAACGTCTCTCTCAAGTACGCCGCCGCCATCGAGCCGATCTCCTGCGCCGTGCACGGCGTCGATCTGCTCAAGCTGCGTCCCTACCAGAAGGCGCTCGTCATCGGAGACGGGTTCATGGGCCAGCTGTTCGCGCAGATCGTGCAGGCCTACGGCGTGCATCAGGTTGACCTCGCGGGTATTTTCGACGACAAGCTCAAGCGCAACCAGGAGCTGTTCGGTGTGAGGAACGTGTACAACACCACGCGCGAGTCCATTCCGGAGGAGTCCTATGACGTGATCATCGAGGCCGTGGGGCTGCCGACCACGCAGGCGCAGGCCGTAGCGGCCGCGCGCAAGGGCGCCCAGGTGCTCATGTTCGGCGTCGGACCGCAGGAGGCGCACTTCGAGATGAACACCTATGACATCTACAAGAAGCAGCTGACCATTCAGGGCTCCTTCATCAACCCGCTCACCTTCAAGGACGCCATCAGCCTGCTCGAATCCGGCAAGTTGGACGTCGCGCCGCTCATCAGCCATGAGCTCGGACTCGACGAGGTTCAGGACTTCCTCGACGGGAAGATCAAGGGCGTCTCCAAGGCCGTCGTCAAGTTGGGCGACTGAGCTTCACCATACTTGGCCGCCGGTTTTCCCTTTTCCCGGCGGCCATCATCTTTTCCTCTGTCTGTTCTTCTCGTGATTCGTCCTTTCCGTGACCCACATTCGACAACGACGTTCCTGTAAGGGTTATCTATGATTCGATTCTTTGAAAAATTCGGCATCCCCCGTGCGCTGCTGCTCGGATTCCTCGCCGTGGCCATCTTCATGACAGGCGATGGATTCGAACTCACCTTCCTGTCCAAATACATGGTCGATCAGGGCTTCACCGCCGCACAGGCGTCCGGCCTGGTCACCGTCTACGGCTTGTTCGCTGCGCTTGGCGGATGGACGGCCGGCGTGCTTGCCGAGATGTTCGGCGCCCGCCGCGTCATGATGTTCGGCGCCTGCTGGTGGATCGGCGTCCATCTGGTGTTCCTCGCCTTGGCGTTGCCGAGCGGCGTCTACCCGTTCGTCCTGTCCGTCTACGCGGTGCGTGGACTCGGTTACCCGCTGTTCATCTACAGCTTCGTGGTACTCATGGCGCAGTACATCAGCCCTGCGCGCCTCGCCTCTGCCGCCGGCTTCTTCTGGACCTGCTTCTCGCTGGGCATCGGCGTGTTCGGCGCTTACTTGCCGAGCTTCATCATGCCGGTCTTCGGCGAATACCGGACCTTCTGGTTCGCACTGCCGTTTTCCATCGTTGGCACCGTCATGTGCTTCCTGTTCGTGCCGAAGAACAAGGTCGTCAAAGGAGAGGGTCTGAGCACCAAGGAAAAATTGAGGGAACTTACCGACGGTGCCACCATCCTGTTCACCAACCGCAAGATCGCCGTCTGCGCCATCATCCGCATCATCAACAATCTGCTGCTGTATGGTTTCCCGGTCATCATGCCGCTCTACCTGTGCACCACGAAGTATGGTGGCATCAACATCTTCAAAACCGAGGAGTGGATGCGTATCTGGGGCTTCGTGTTCGTCGTCACCCTGATCTTCAACACCTTCTGGGGCTGGTTCATGGATCGCTTCGGATGGGTGTGGCCGATGCGCTGGTTCGGCTGCGGCGTGCTCGCTGTCGGGTCCGTCGCCTTCTACTACATCCCGCAGTGGTTCGGTGCGAACGCGGCGATGATGATCGTCGCCTCCATCATCGTCGGCATCGGCACCTGCGCGTTCTCCTGCCTGCCGACCATCATGACGCTCGAGGCCCCGGGCAAGCAGGGCGCAGCCCTTTCCGCCTACAATCTGGCCGCAGGCCTGACCACGTTCGTCGGTCCCGGCATCGCCACGGTTCTTCTGCCGTCGATCGGCATCGAAGGCATCTGCTGGACGTATGCAGCGCTGTATGTGGTGGCGTTCCTGCTCACCTGCACTCTGCATCCGAAGCAGCCCGGCTTCGACGAGAGGGGACGCCGTATTGCAAACGAAGGGTCGACCGATGGCGAGACGGCGCAGGCGCCGGCCTCCTCCGTCTCCGATATGCGTCCGGTCGAGGTGACCGTGGTGGCAAGCCGTTCCGCGGTGGACCTCGTCTGAACACGGGGCCGGCGCGATATTTTGGGCCGTATCGATTCGATCACATTCAATTCAAAGGAAACTATCATGACCAAGTCTATGACCGCATTCACCACTGATTTCCAGCATTCCGGCATGATCGCCAGGGATCTGGACGAGACCATCGCCTTCTACCGTGAGAAGCTCGGCTTCGAACTTGCCGGTCTTTATCTGAACGGCGGGAACCGCTGCGCGTTCCTGCGCTACGGCCACCTGACCATCGAGACGTGGGAGGGTGAGGAGGCCCCGATGGCCGCCGGCGCCATCAACCACTGGGCGTTCGACACCCCGGACATCGAGGCAGCGTGGGAGAACGCCAAGGAACTGGGGCTCAGATTCAAGGAGACTGAGATCCAATCGATCCCTACGTTCTGGAAGAAGGGCATCCGCTATTTCAACGTCTATGGCCCCAACGGTGAGACCATCGAATTCTGCGAGATCGTCAAGTAGATTTGATCTCGCGTCGCGTCGCGATCCATCGGCCGGTGCGCTCCATTGCGCATCGGCCCTTCGCATATGTGAGGAGGGTCAGCGCTTCTCGATGGCCTCGATGGCGTTGAGGGTGGATTCGCTGTAGCCTGCCTGGGCGAGGGCGTTCACGCCGCTGACCTCGAGTCCGCGAAGCACGGCCGCCATGATCTTCTTCTTGTTCAACATGATTGGTTCCTTTCCGTTGTTTGCATCCTAGGATGTGATCGGCCGGTGTCTTCGGTCGTCGGTGACAGCGTAACGCTTGACCGCGACTTATATGAATTGTTTTTCAAAAACCTAATTGCATTACAGATCGAATCTATTCGCTGCAGATCCCGTTCAGATAGGTCTCGACGTAGCGCAACGCCGCGCCGATGATGTTCTGATCCTCCGCGCAGTGGCTGCGGCGTAACGTGAACCGTTCGGTGCCGAACGGTGTGTGATCGACGACACGGCGTCTGAGATCGTCGATGTCATCGTCCTCCAGATACTGTGCCGCCTCGCCGCCGACGATCACATCCCCGGCGACGACCGACCGCGCGTTGACGATCGCCTGCGTCACGTAGTCGAGCCATTCGTCCATGCGCTCGCGGTGATGCTGTTCGCCCTGTTCGAGCACGCTGAAGAATCCGGGAATGGATTCGTAGTCCTCTGGCAGCGATTCCGGTGAGCAGTAAGGGTCCATGCACCCGCGCTGGCCGCAGTAGCATTCGCGTCCTCCCGGCACGAGCGTCATGTGCTCGATCGCCCCGTTGCACAGGTTCGGTCCCTGGTTCAGCTTGCCGTCCACGATCACCGCGCCACCGGGGCGTCGTTCGAGGTAGATGCACACGGCGTCGGTGATCGTCTTGTCAAACCACAGCTCCGCCATGGCGGAGGCGTCGGAGTCGTGAATCATCATGCAGGGACGGTGTATGGACTGTGCGAGGGTATCGAGCGTAAGCCCGGTGTTGTGCATGATATTGCCGAAGACGATCGTGCTTCCGTCGTGGCAGATGATGCCTTGAATCGCAAAGGATACGCCAAGCACGGGGCCGTGCCGCTTCTCGACGTCCGCCGCAAAGTTCTCGATGATGCCGCCGATGCGCTGGTAGTAGGCGTTCATGTTGCGGTAGGGGAGCGTGCGGCTGAAACGCTCGACGACGGTGCCGGCGAGGTCCACCGCGCACATGCGCACCTCGTTTGCCCGCATGGTCACGCCGATCGCGGTGCGGTGGTCCGGATTGAACTCGTACGCCTGCGCTTTTCTGCCGCCTGTCGACTCGCGAAGGTCGCCTTTGCGGATGATATCGTCCTGTTCGAGGGCGCGCAGGTTCTGCGTGATGGTGGGCAGGCTTAGCCCCAACTCGCGTTCCAGCTCCTGCTTGGTGACGTGATTGTGTGCGTACAGGTATTGAGTCATCGCCTTGCGGTTGTGCGCTTTGACCGCCGTCGATGGCATCGCCCTCATGTGGTGACCTCCGCTGTGATGTCGTTCTATCCTTCGTCGGTGCAGCCATTATACAAGATTACTTTGTAAAAGCGTGTTCTCGTTCATTGGAAGAGGGTGTCCGGGGTGCAGGGCAGTGGATGTAGGCTTCGAGGAGTAGGAGATGGTGAGTCGTCGTTGATCGCCCATCTTTTTGTAACTGGCTTTCTTGAATTGTGAATGAACTGTATACATTTAGAAAACAACTTTCTAAAAGATTGTGCAAGCAATGTTTGGTTCTTGTGGTTGAATTATCAAAAAATGAACAAAAGGCATCAATATGGAGCTGTTTTTTTGATTTTGTGAGGTTTTCTGAACAGGAAATCACAAAAATCTCTCATAAACTCTCATGAAACGCCGACGTTTTTGTGCGTATGCGCCACTGCGTGGTCTTCGATATATTGTGACCTAGGCCACATGCGGATGGTCGTGCGCCGGAAGCGACGGACGGGACCCGCATGCTGGAGATGTCCATACATATGACATGTTGTGCAAATACCACCGATCGAGGAGGATTCATGGCAGACGCTAAGAAGGCCGACACCCCCACCAAGCCGACTCCGGAGGAGAAGCAGGCGGCGGCTGAGGCCGAGGTTGACGCGCTGGTGAAGAAGGGCCTGAAGGCCCTGGCGGAGTTCGAGAAGCTGGATCAGAAGCAGGTCGACCACATCGTAGCGAAGGCGTCGGTCGCGGCGCTGAACAAGCATCTGGTGCTGGCGCGCATGGCGGTCGAGGAGACCGGTCGTGGCCTGGTCGAAGACAAGGCCACGAAGAACATCTTCGCGTGTGAGCACGTCACGAACTACATGGCGGGTCAGAAGACCGTCGGCATCATCCGCGAGGACGACGTGATGGGCATCGACGAGGTCGCCGAGCCGGTGGGTGTGGTCGCGGGCGTGACCCCGGTGACGAACCCGACGTCGACCGCGATCTTCAAGTCGCTGCTGGCGCTGAAGACCCGTTGCCCGATCATCTTCGGCTTCCACCCGGGCGCCCAGAAGTGCTCGGTCGAGGCCGCGCGCATCGTGCGTGACGCCGCGATCGAGGCGGGCGCGCCGGCGGATTGCATCCAGTGGATCGAGCACCCGTCGATCGAGGCGACCGGCGCGCTGATGAAGCATGACGGCGTGGCCACGATCCTGGCGACCGGCGGTCCGGGCATGGTCAAGGCCGCGTACTCGTCGGGCAAGCCGGCCCTGGGCGTGGGCGCGGGCAACGCGCCGGCCTATGTCGATGCGGACGTGGACATCGTGCGCGCCGCGAACGACCTGATCCTGTCCAAGCACTTCGACTACGGCATGATCTGCGCCACCGAGCAGGCCATCATCGCCCACAAGGACGTGTACGCGCCGCTCGTCAAGGAATTGAAGCGCCGCAAGGCCTACTTCGTGAACGCCGACGAGAAGGCCAAGCTCGAGCAGTACATGTTCGGCTGCACAGCGTTCTCCGGTGGCACGCCGAAGCTCAACTCCGTGGTGCCGGGCAAGTCCCCGCAGTACATCGCCAAGGCCGCCGGCTTCGAAATCCCCGAGGACGCGACGATCCTGGCCGCCGAATGCGCGGAGGTGTCGGATAACGAGCCGCTGACCCACGAGAAGCTCGCCCCGGTGCAGGCCGTGCTCAAGGCCGACAACAAGGAGCAGGCGTTCGAGATGTGCGAGGCTATGCTCAAGCTGGGCGCCGGCCACACCGCCGCGATCCACACCAACAACCAGGACCTCGTGCGCGAGTACGGCCTGAGGATGCACGCGTGCCGCATCATCTGGAACCAGCCGAGCTCGCTGGGCGGCATCGGCGACATCTACAACGCGATCGCCCCGTCGCTGACCCTGGGCTGCGGCTCGTACGGCGGCAACTCGGTGTCCGGCAACGTGCAGGCCGTGAACCTGCTCAACATCAAGCGCATCGCCCGGAGGAACAACAACATGCAGTGGTTCAAGATCCCGCCGAAGACGTACTTCGAGCCGAACGCCATCAAGTACCTGCGTGACATGTTCGGCATCGAGAAGGCCGTCATCGTGTGCGACAAGGTCATGGAGCAGCTCGGCGTCGTCGACAAGATCATCGACCAGCTGCGCGCCCGCGCGAACAACGTGACCTTCCGCATCATCGACTACGTCGAGCCGGAGCCCTCGGTCGAGACGGTCGAGAAGGGCGCGGAGATGATGCGCGAGGAGTTCGAGCCGGACACGATCATCGCGGTCGGCGGCGGCTCGCCGATGGACGCGGCCAAGATCATGTGGCTGCTCTACGAGCACCCGGAGATCAGCTTCGGCGACGTGCGCGAGAAGTTCTTCGACATCCGCAAGCGCGCGTTCAAGATCCCGCCGCTGGGCAGCAAGGCCAAGCTCGTGTGCATCCCGACCTCGTCCGGCACCGGTTCGGAGGTCACGCCGTTCGCGGTGATCACGGACCACAAGACCGGCTACAAGTACCCGATCACCGACTACGCGCTGACCCCGTCGGTCGCGATCGTCGACCCGGTGCTCGCGCGCACCCAGCCGCGCAGGCTCGCCTCGGACGCCGGCTTCGACGCGCTGACCCACAGCTTCGAGGCGTACGTGTCGGTGTACGCGAACGACTTCACCGACGGCATGGCGCTGCACGCGGCCAAGCTGATCTGGGAGAACCTGGCCGAGTCGGTCAACGGCGAGCCGGGTCTGGCCAAGACGGTCGCGCAGGAGAAGATGCACAACGCGGCCACGATGGCCGGTATGGCGTTCGGTTCCGCGTTCCTGGGCATGTGCCACGGCATGGCCCACACGATCGGCGCCCTGTGCCACATCGCGCACGGCCGCACGAACTCGATCCTGCTGCCGTACGTGATCCGCTACAACGGCCAGGTGCCCGAGGAGCCGACGAGCTGGCCGAAGTACAACAAGTACGTGGCCGACGAGCGCTACCGCGACATCGCCCGCAACCTGGGCGTGGACACCGGCAAGACCCCGGCCGAGGCCGTGGAGAACCTGGCGCGCGCGGTCGAGGACTACCGCGACAACAAGCTCGGCATGAACAAGAGCTTCCAGGAGTGCGGCGTGGACGAGGACTACTTCTGGAGCGTGCTCGACCAGATCGGCATGCGTGCCTACGAGGACCAGTGCACGCCGGCCAACCCGCGCATCCCGCTGATCAACGACATGAAGGACATCGCCATCGCCGCCTACTACGGCGTCAGCCAGGCCGAAGGCCACAAGCTGCGCGTCGAACGCGAAGGCGAAGCCGCCACCGAGGAAGCCTCCGAGCGCGTCTGAGTCAAGTCTGCCAGATCGCAGGCTGAGCTGATCATCGGCTGAGCTCATCGTCCACCGAAACAGGGTCGGTTCCCGAACATCAATCGGGAGCCGACCCTGTTGCCGTATGGTTGCCGTAAGTCCGCGCGCTATCTAACGGTGCGTGTCGCCCTCCGCGTGCGTGATCGCCTCGCCGATGTTGTCCTGACTGAAATCGTGATTGCGATAGTCGGGGTTGTCCACCGGCAGGTGCGTGACCAGCGTGTCGAACACCTGACTCAATATCTCACCGCGCTCCAGCACCGCGTCGAGCACATGCCCGCCGATCGAATGATCGTCGGCGAGGAAATGCTCATGGAATCCGGCCACCGCGGCGCCATGGAACATGACGGGGGAGAAGTAGCCGAGCATCACGCCGCGCACGTCATGGCCCAGGAAGATCGCCTGACGGTCGGCCACCTCCTCCAGTGTGGGGTATGGGGCCTGCTGCTTGATGACCGCACGTGTCTTGATGAAGCTGAACGTGCCGCGCACGATCACCGAGAAGAACGTGTTCGCGCGTCCGTTCGCCTCCACGATGCGTCGGTTGAGCTCCTCCAGACCGATATCGCTGCGCTCGCACTGGTATTGGAACGCCGCGCGATGGATGTTCGCGAACGGCAGCGTCAGATCATCGGGAACGGCTTCGACCGCGCCGGTGCGTCCGACCTTCCACGCCTTGCCGTCAAGTACGATGATCTCGCCGTCGAGTCCCTCGCCGGTGCCGATGCCGGTGTCTCCATGGGTGAGTAGTTCGCCCATCGTGGTGGTGCCCTCCAGAAGGCCCGGCACCAATAGCGCCAGTGTGCCGTGCTGATAGAGGACGTTCGCCCTGTGCTCGTGGATCGGCTCGATGGCCTTGCCTTTGAGTTCGCTCACAATTCGTAATATAAAGGTCTCGCGATTCGTCCCTCAAGACCTCGCGCAACGCAATGGACGTGACTTGTCTCACATGCTTGTCCGCACTCATGCCCGTGGCGTAATCCCCTGTAACGGTACAGAGGTGGGTATAGCGTATCCGAGTGCTTTCAGGGGGCGCCCGACAAGAACGTCGGTGCAATCCCGGTGCGGCACGGGAAGAAGTATGCGGCATATGGCAACCAAGCGCGGTATCGATACGGTGCTCACCAGCGAGGAATCGTACGTCGACGGCAAACTCACGCACACGGCGTTCGTCTCCCTCGCGATTCTCACGTTCATCACGTTCGTCGGCAACTTCACCCAGCTGCAGCTGAGTGCGGCCCTGCCGTCGATCGTCGACGAGTTCGGCGTCAACGTCACCACCGGCCAGTGGCTCACCTCCGTCTTCCAGCTCGTGATGGGCGTGATGGTGCCGCTGACCGCGTTCCTGACCCGTCGATTCTCCACGCGTCAGATCGTCATCGTGTCGATGGCGGTGTTCACGCTCGGTTCGGTATGCGCGTGGCTTGCCCCGTCCTTCCTGATTCTGCTGCTCGGACGTGTGCTCGAGGCGATAGGCACAGGAGTCATGTGGCCGGTGCTGCAGATCACGGTCTTCTCCATCTATCCGCTGTCCCGCCGCGGCGCCGCGATGGGCATGGTCGGCATCGCGATGAGCGTCGCCCCGGCCATCGGACCGACGCTCGGCGGCCTCCAGACCGACGCGAACGGATGGCGTTCGATCTTCCTGACCCTGACTGCCATCGGTGCGATCTCCCTGATCGCGGCGTGTCTGTGGCTGCACAACTTCGGCGAGCACGACGCGGCCGCCCGCGCCGACTTCTTCTCCGTGGCCCTGTCGATCTTCGGTTTCGGCGGATTGATGTTCGGCTTCACGAATATCGAGAACTATCCGTTCGTCAACCCGATGGTGTGGGGTTCGATGCTCGTCGGCATCGTCGGCATCATCTGGTTCGTGGTACGCCAGATCCGTCGCGCACATATATATAAGGAGTACGCCAAGGAACACGTCACGCGGGAAGCCGCCGCGTCCGCCGGCGCACGTTGCGCAAACACTCCCGAACCGCCGCTGCTTGACCTCGGCGTCCTGAAGAACCGCTCGTTCACCGTCGGCACGGTGACCGCCTCGCTCGCGTTCTTCGCGTTCAGCTCGATTCTGGTCATCATGCCGCTGTACATCCAGAACGATCGCGGCTTCTCCGCGACGATGAGCGGACTGATCATGCTGCCCGGTGCGATCGGCCAGTGCATTTCCCAGCTGTTCGGAGGCAAGGCCCTCGACCGTTTCGGCGCACGCCCGGTCGCTCTGTTCGGTGCGATCGTGCTCACCCTCGGCACCATCGGCATGAGCCTGATCTCCTCCGATACGTGGATCTGGTGGGTATCGATCTGCCAGTTCATCCGCCAGATCGGCATGGGATCGCTGCTGATGCCGATCACCACCTGGTCGCTCAACTGCCTCGAGCCCGGGGAGATCTCCGCGGGATCCTCCGTGACGAACACGGTCCGACAGGTCGCCGGCGCGATGGGCGCGCCGATCCTCGTCATCCTCATGGAGACGTTCACCGCAGTCCGCCACGCCGCGGGCGTCGACGCGGTCACCGCCAACATCTTCGGCATCCAGTGGGCGCTGCGCATCTCCGCCGCGATCTGCTTCGTCATGGTGATCCTCGTGCTCGTCGGCGTACGAGGCGACGGCGCCGGCTCCACCCGCGAAGCCACCCGTCGCGCCCTCTCCCGCATGCGTCACTAGACCACTGTGATTTCGCGGAGCGGGTCTGAGGGGTAGTGCATGGTTGGAGCCTATGACTACCAGACACACCTATCGCACGCGACGCGCGTCGACCATCAGAACGTGGATCCCCGATCAGCCCGGCGCATGGGCCATGGCCCTGTCTCCTGCACTGTCCGGACTCATCGTGGGCGGCGCGAACACCGATTCCGTCTGGCTGTTCGTGGCATGGACCCTGTGCTACTGCGTGCAGTTCACCGCATCCCGGTGGCTGAAATCGCGGATGTCGCGCCGTTATCTCAAGCCGATGCTGGGATATCTGACGGCATTGGCCATCGTCGGACTGCCGTTCGTCATCACCCGACCGGGCATCATGCGATGGGCTCCCATATATATGGTGCTGGCCGCGCTGTCGCTCCTCGCCGCGTGGACGCGGCGCGAACGCTCGCTGTGGGGCAATGGCGTCGCCGTCGCCGCCTCGTCGCTGATGGCCGCCGTCGAGACGTCGTTCGGTACGCGCAACATCGCCGGGGCGGCTTGCGCCGTCATCAACGGCTCCCTCAATCGGTTCCTCGGCGATGGCCCGTCGACAGTTGTGGCGGCGGCTGGCAGATGCGAGACGTC
This sequence comes from Bifidobacterium sp. UTCIF-38, assembly GCF_006454495.1. NCBI lineage: Bacteria > Bacillati > Actinomycetota > Actinomycetes > Bifidobacteriales > Bifidobacteriaceae > Bifidobacterium > Bifidobacterium sp. UTCIF-38. Next base: position 135,326 of record NZ_JFAL01000006.1, read on the forward strand.
GATCAACGCGGGCATGGATGCCGTCCGTTCGCTGCCCGTGCCGGGGGATTGGTGGAACGCGTATTCGCTGCCGATCGTCGGCGTGCTGCTGGCGGCGCTGTTCGCCGTCGTTCAGTTCGGTTCGGTCCTGTTCGTCAAAACGATGATCCGCGAGCGTGGCAAACGATCATATGTGGCGGCGTCGTGGATCTGGCACGGCGTGATGCTGCTTGGGGCGGGTGGTACTGCTGGCGTCTCGGTCTCGCGGGGGTGGGATCGTCTCGACGCGGCGAGCGTGCTGTTGGTGGTGCTGGTCGTGTGGCTCCTCGCCCGCGCAGTCGTGTTGCCGATCCTGGGTCGATTCAGGCCTCTGAAGCCGTTGATCGCAGGCGTCACGGAGATGATGTCGACGGTGCTGACCTTCGCCCTGTCGCTCACGCTCGGTCTGCCGTTGACCATGTGAATCGCGACACGCCGAGACATCCGTCCTGATGATTTAGTCCGGCCTCGATGCTTAGATAAACAAGTTGCCTGATTTGGGCTCGCACATTTGGAAATAACAAAGCGAGCACGGGGCCGGAACCATCCACTTGGTTTCGGTGGGCCGTGCACTGATGTCGGATGACCGCCAGAGGACGTATGTCCAAGGGAGGCCATGCGCGCCGGTGCCCTTAAGAAGCAGGCTGGTAAACAGTACACGAATCGCTAGAAAGGGCGGACGGCAATGGCGGGACAGAAAATCCGCATCAGGCTTAAGTCCTATGACCACGAGGTCATCGACCAATCGGCGAAGAAGATCGTCGAAACGGTGACGAACGCGGGCGCAACTGTTGTTGGCCCCGTTCCGCTGCCGACCGAGAAGAACGTTTTCTGTGTTATTCGTTCTCCTCATAAGTACAAGGATTCTCGCGAGCACTTCGAGATGCGCACGCACAAGCGCCTCATCGACATCGTGGACCCGACCCCGAAGGCCGTGGATTCCCTGATGCACATCGATCTGCCTGCGGACGTCAACATCGAGATCAAGCTGTAAGGGAGGAGGGAACCACTATGTCGCAAAGGAACGATTGCAAGGCTCTGCTGGGCAAGAAGATCGGCATGTCTCAGGTCTGGGACGAGAACGGTTTCTTCGTCCCCGTCACGCTGGTGGACGTTTCCACCAACGTGATCACGGCCATCAAGACCGATGAGACCGACGGCTACACCGCCGTCCAGATCGGCTACGGCCAGATCGATCCGACCAAGGTGACCAAGCCGCTCGCCGGCCACTTCGCCAAGGCCGGTGTCACCCCCCGTCGTCACCTCGTCGAGGTGCGCGAGGACAACGCCACCGAGTACACGGTCGGTCAGGAACTGACCGCCGAGCTCTTCGCCGAGGGTACCGAGGTCGATGTGACCGGCACTACCAAGGGCAAGGGCTTCGCTGGCACCATCAAGCGCTGGGGCTTCAAGTCCTACCGCCGTTCCCACGGCTCTCACAAGAACGAGCGTCGCCCCGGTTCCGTCGGCGCGTGCGCTACCCCGGGCCGTATCCTCAAGGGCAAGCGTATGGCCGGCCGCATGGGTCATGTGACCGCCACCGCGCAGAACCTCACCGTCGTCTCCGCTGATGTCGAGAACGGCATCCTCGCCATCAAGGGCGCCATTCCGGGCCCGAAGGGCGGCATCGTTCTCGTCCGTTCTGCGGTGAAGGGAGCCTGATAAACCATGGCAAACGTTACTCTGAACGTCACTGACAACGCCGGCCAGAACGCGGGCACCGTCGAGGCCCCGGCCGAGCTCTTCGGCATCTCCGCCGAGGACGTGCAGGCGCACGTCCCGCTGATCCACCAGGTCGTCGTGGCCCAGCTGGCCGCTGCCCGTCAGGGCACCCACGCCACCAAGACCCGCGCCAACGTTTCCGGCGGCGGCAAGAAGCCGTGGAAGCAGAAGGGCACCGGTCGTGCTCGTCAGGGCTCCATCCGCGCGCCGCAGTGGTACCACGGTGGTGTCGTGTTCGGCCCGCAGCCGCGCAACTACGCGCAGCGCACCCCGAAGAAGATGAAGGCCGCCGCTCTGCGCTACGTGCTGTCCGACCGCTTCAACGCCGGTCGCGTCGCCGTGGTCGACTTCGGCATCGGTGAGACCCCGTCCACCAAGGCCGCCGTCGCCGCTCTGACTCCGGTCACCAACGACAAGTTCACCACCGTCGTGTTCACCCGCGACAACGTGAACGAGTGGCTGTCCGTGCGCAACATCCCGACCGTTCATCCGATTTTCGTCGATCAGCTCAACACGTACGACGTGGTCACCGCGCAGTACGTCGTCTTCACCAAGGAGGCCCTCGAGGCCTTCGTCGCGGCGAAGACCGAGCCGAAGGAGGCCTGATTTTCATGGTCGCTATTCACAAGCCGGCACACGACGTCATCCTTAAGCCCGTCGTCTCCGAGAAGAGCTACGCCAACTCCGATCGCGGCCAGTACACCTTCGTGGTGGCCCCGTCCGCGAACAAGGTGCAGATCAAGCAGGCTATCGAAGAGATCTTCAATGTCAAGGTGACGAGCGTCAACACCCTCAACCGCGCTGGCAAGAAGCAGCGCACCCGCACCGGTTTCGGCCGTCGCGTCAACGAGAAGCGCGCGATCGTGACCGTCGCCGAGGGTCAGACGATCGACATCTTCGGTAACTGAAGGCTAGCCGAGAAAAGTTAAAGGAAGAACTATATTATGGCTATCCGCGTTTATAAGCCGACGACCGCAGGCCGCCGTAACGCGTCCGTCTCGGACTTCGCCGAGATCACGCGCTCCACGCCTGAGAAGTCGCTGGTTCGCAAGCTGTCCAAGACCGGTGGTCGCAACTCCTACGGCCGCATGACCTCCCGCCACCGCGGCGGTGGCCACAAGCGCCAGTACCGTCTCATCGACTTCCGTCGTTGGGACAAGGACGGCGTGCCCGCCAAGGTCGCCCACATCGAGTACGACCCGAACCGTACCGCCAACATCGCCCTCCTGCACTACGCCGATGGCGAGAAGCGTTACATCATCGCGCCGAAGGGCATCAAGCAGGGTGACGTCATCGAGACCGGCGCCCAGGCCGATATCAAGCCGGGCAACAACCTGCCGCTGAGGAACATCCCGACCGGTACCATCGTGCACGCGATCGAGCTCCGCCCGCTGGGTGGCGCCAAGATCGCCCGCTCCGCCGGTGCCGCCGTTCAGCTCGTCGCCAAGGACGGTGCGTACGCCCAGCTGCGTATGCCGTCCGGTGAGATCCGCAACGTCGACGCGCGCTGTCGCGCCACCGTCGGCGAGGTCGGCAACGAGGACCACGCCAACGTCCAGCTCGGCAAGGCCGGTCGCGCTCGTTGGATGGGCAAGCGCCCGATCACCCGTGGTGAGTCCATGAACCCGGTCGACCACCCGCACGGCGGTCGTACCCGCGGTGGCAAGCCGCCGGTTTCCCCGTGGGGCAAGGGCGAGGTTCGTACTCGTCGTCCGAAGAAGGCCTCGAACAAGATGATTGTTCGTCGTCGTCCGAATGGCAAGAACCGCAAGTAAGGAAGATTCGAAGAGATGACTCGTAGCATCAAGAAGGGCCCCTTCGTCGACGCCCACTTGCAGAAGAAGGTCGACGAGCAGAACGAGAAGGGCACCAAGAACGTCATCAAGACGTGGTCCCGCCGTTCGATGATCACCCCCGATTTCATCGGCCACACGTTCGCTGTTCACGATGGTCGCAAGCACGTCCCGGTGTTCGTCACCGAGGCGATGGTCGGCCACAAGCTCGGTGAGTTCGCCCCCACGAAGACCTTCAAGGGTCACGTGAAGGACGACAAGAAGGCCCGCCGCTAAAGGAGAGCATGACTTATGGAAGCTAAAGCAATCGCTCGTCACGTCCGCGTGACGCCGCGCAAGGCTCGTCGCATGGTCAACCTCATCCGAGGCAAGCAGGCGACCGAAGCCGTCACCATTCTGAAGTTCGCCCCTCAGGACGCGTCCCTGCCGGTTCGCAAGGTCCTCGAGAGCGCGATCGCCAACGCTCGTTTCCAGGCCGATAAGGCCGGCGAGCCGTTCCGCGAGAACGACCTGTTCATCAAGGAGACCTACGTGGACGAAGGCGTGACGCTCAAGCGTTTCCGCGCCCGCGCCCAGGGCCGTGCCGCTCGCATCAACAAGCGCACGAGCCACATCACGGTCGTCGTCGCCAACAAGGAAGGAGCCCGCTAAAGATGGGTCAGAAGATCAATCCGTTTGGCTACCGTCTTGGCATCACTGAGAACCACCGCTCCAAGTGGTTCTCCGACTCCAACAAGGCCGGCGAGCGTTACTCCGACTTCGTGCTTGAGGACGACAAGATCCGCAAGGAGATGAACAAGGACCTCGAGCGTGCCGGTGTGAGCAAGATCGTCATCGAGCGCACCCGTGACCGCGTCCGCGTCGACATCCACACCGCCCGTCCGGGCATCGTGATCGGTCGTCGTGGCGCCGAGGCCGAGAAGGTCCGCGCCAAGCTCGAGAAGCTGACCGGCAAGCAGGTCCAGCTCAACATCTTCGAGGTCAAGAACGCCGCGCTGGACGCCCAGCTCGTCGCTCAGGGCATCGCGGAGCAGCTGACCAACCGCGTCACCTTCCGTCGCGCCATGCGCAAGGCCCAGCAGGACGCCATGCGCGCCGGTGCCAAGGGTATCCGCATCAAGCTCTCCGGCCGCCTCGGCGGTGCGGAAATGAGCCGTTCCGAGTTCTACCGTGAGGGCCGCGTTCCGCTGCAGACCCTCCGCGCCCTGATCGACTACGGCTTCTTCGAGGCCAAGACCACCTACGGCCGCATCGGCGTCAAGGTGTGGATCTACAAGGGCGATATGACCGAAAGCGAGTTCGAGGAGCAGCAGGCTCAGCAGAACAACCGCCCCGGCCGTCGTGGCGATCGTCGTCCGCGCCGTGGCAACCGTAACGCTGGTGCCGGCCGTCAGCAGGCTGAGGCTCCGAAGGCCGAAGCCGCCGAGGCTCCCGCCGCCACGGAAACGAAGGAGTGAGCAAGAATGCTTATCCCAAAGAGGACCAAGTACCGCAAGCAGCATCGTCCGGTCCGTTCTGGCATGTCCAAGGGCGGCAACGAGATCAACTTCGGTGATTACGGCATCCAGGCGCTGGCCCCGGCCTACGTGACCAACCGCCAGATCGAGGCCGCGCGTATCGCCATGACCCGCTACATCAAGCGTGGTGGCCGCGTGTGGATCACGATCTTCCCGGATCGCCCGCTGACCAAGCACGCCCTCGGTGCCCGAATGGGTTCCGGTAAGGGTACGCCTGAGTTCTGGATCGCCAACATCCACCCCGGTCGCGTTATGTTCGAGATCGGTGGTGTGTCCGAGGATGTCGCACGCGAGGCTCTTCGCCGCGCCATCGATAAGCTCCCCATGAAGTGCCGTGTGATTGCTCGTGAAGGCGGTGACATCTGATATGGCAGTCGGAACCGAAGAGTACTCCATCAAGAACCTCAATGAGAAGACCAACGCGGATATCGAGGGCTTCCTGAAGAAGTCCAAGGAAGAGCTGTTCAACCTGCGCTTCCAGCACGCGACCGGTCAGCTCGAGAACACCGCCCGCCTCAAGGCTGTCAAGCGTGACATCGCCCGCATGTACACCGTGCTGCGCGAACGTCAGCTCGGCATCACCGTTGAGCCGGCCGCCACTGAAACCGCTAAGGAGAAGTGATCATGGCTGAAGAGCGTAACTTCCGCAAGGTTCGTCGCGGTTACGTCGTGTCCGATACCATGGACAAGACCATCACCGTCGAGCTCGAGAAGCGTTCGACCCACCCGCTGTACGGCAAGGTCGTCCGCACCACCAAGAAGGTTAAGGTCCATGATGAACACAACGAGGCCCAGATTGGCGACCTCGTGAGTATTATGGAGACTCGGCCTCTGAGCAAGACCAAGCGTTGGCGTCTCGAATCCATCATCGAGCGCGCCAAGTAAAACAAGTTCGGCAAGGCTCGCCGTCCACCGGGCGCGGTATGAATAGGTATTCTGTGCTTATTCCTCTACCGCGCCCGGTGTGCGGGGAGAACCAGCTCGGCTAAGGAGAATCAATGATTCAGCAGGAAACGCGGCTTCATGTCGCCGACAACACGGGTGCCAAGGAACTCCTTGCCATTCGCGTGCTCGGTGGTTCGAAGCGACGCTATGCCGGCCTGGGCGACGTGATCGTCGCCTCGGTCAAGGACGCGATCCCTGGCGGATCGGTCAAGAAGGGCGACGTGGTCAAGGCCGTCGTCGTCCGTACCGTCAAGGAGTACCGTCGTGTTGACGGCTCCTACATCAAGTTCGACGAGAACGCCGCCGTCATTCTCGGCTCCGGCCGTGAACCGAAGGGCACTCGTATTTTCGGACCGATTGCTCGTGAGCTGCGCGACAAGCGCTTCATGCGCATCGTGTCCCTCGCCCCGGAGGTGATCTGACAATGGCAGCCAAGATCAAGGCTGGCGACCAGGTGAAGGTCATCCGCGGTAAGGACCGCGGCAAGGAGGGCACCGTCAAGCGCGTGCTGTCCGATGACCGCCTGATCGTCGAAGGCGTTCAGATCGTCAAGAAGCACGTTCGCGCGACCCAGCAGGGTCAGCAGTCCGGCATCGTCTCCACCGAGGCCCCGATCCATCGCTCCAACGTGATGGTCATCGACCCGGAGACCAAGCAGCCGACCCGCGTGGGCATCGTCGTGAAGGAAGAGGCGCGTGACGGCAAGGTCAAGACCGTGCGCGTGCGCGTCGCCAAGAAGTCCGGAAAGGAGCTGGCATGACCGACACCACTACCGTCGAAGCGCCGGCCACCCCGCGCTTGAAGGTGCAGTACAACGAGCAGATCATCCCTGAGCTCGAGAAGGAGTTCAAGTACTCCAACCCGATGCAGGTCGCTCGTGTGCAGAAGGTCGTCGTCTCCATGGGCGTCGGCGCTGCAGCGCGTGACTCCAAGCTCATCGAGGGCGCCGTCAAGGACCTCACCCTGATCACCGGCCAGAAGCCGAAGATCACGAAGGCCAAGAAGTCCGTCGCGCAGTTCCACCTGCGTGAGGGCCAGGCCATCGGCGCGTACGTCACCCTGCGTGGCGAGCGCATGTGGGAGTTCCTCGATCGTCTTCTGACGCTGGCTCTGCCGCGTATCCGCGACTTCCGCGGTATCAACGGCCACCAGTTCGATGGTCAGGGCAACTACAACTTCGGTCTCACCGAGCAGTCCATGTTCCACGAGATCGATCCCGACTCGATCGATCACCAGCGCGGTATGGACATCACCGTGGTGACCAGCACCAAGGATGACAAGGAAGCTTACGCTCTGCTGAAGCACCTTGGCTTCCCCTTCAAGGAGAACTGATATGGCAAAAACCGCTCTTAAGAACAAGGCGGCCGGCAAGCCGAAGTTCAAGGTGCGTGCCTACACGCGCTGCCAGGTCTGCGGTCGTCCTCATTCCGTGTACCGTAAGTTCGGCCTGTGCCGCATCTGCCTTCGTGAGAAGGCCCACCGCGGCGAGCTCCCCGGCGTTACGAAGTCCAGTTGGTAAACATCGACGCTGAAGGTCCGCGGCCTAGCTCCCGATAGGGGAGCGGGCGGCGGAAACCACGGCGAGAAAGGGCACTAGCCCACATGACAATGACAGATCCGATCGCAGACATGCTGACGCGTCTGCGTAATGCGAGCGCGGCGAAGCACGAGACCGTGGATATGCCGTACTCCAAGTTCAAGGCGAACATCGCCGAGATCCTCAAGCGCGAAGGCTACATCAAAGACTTCACCGCGAAGGAGGCCAGGGTCGGTCAGACCCTCGAGGTCACCCTCAAGTACGGCCCCAACGGCGAACGCTCCATCCAGGGCATCAAGCGCATTTCCAAGCCGGGCCTGCGTCGTTACGCCAAGTCCGACTCCCTGCCGATGCCGCTCGGCGGCCTTGGCATCGCCATCATCTCGACCTCGTCGGGACTGCTGACCCAGAAGGAATGCCTCGACCGAGGCATCGGCGGCGAGATCGTCGCCTACGTGTGGTGAGAAAGGAGAGCTGACACATGGCATCGCATATTGGTAAGCTCCCCATCGCCATCCCCGCTGGCGTTGAGGTCAAGATCGACGGTCAGAACTTCGAGGCCAAGGGCGCCAAGGGTTCCGACTCTTACGTCCTGCCTGAGGGCATCACCGCGGCCGTCGAGGGCAACGAGATCATCGTTACCGCTGCCGACGACCTGCGTCCGACCCGTGCCAAGCACGGTCTGGCTCGCTCCATCATGGCCGGCATGGTCAAGGGCGTTCACGATGGCTACTCCAAGACTCTTGAGATCGTCGGCACCGGTTACCGCGCCGTCGCCAAGGGCCAGGGCATCGAGTTCTTCCTCGGCTACTCGCACACCATCACCATCAACCCGCCTGAGGGCATCACGCTCAAGGTGACCGACCCGACCCACGTGGTCGTCGAGGGCACCGACAAGCAGTCCGTTGGTCAGGTCGCCGCGAACATCCGCAAGCTGCGCGCTCCGGAACCCTACAAGGGCAAGGGTGTGAAGTACGCCGACGAGCATATTCTGCGCAAGGCTGGAAAGGCTGGTAAGTGATATGAGCGTCACTATTTTCGGCAAGGGCAAGAAGGTTGCGCGCCTGCGTCGCCACGCCCGCATCCGCAAGCACATCACCGGTACCGCCGAGCGTCCGCGCCTGGTGGTCACCCGTTCCAACCGCCACATGGTTGCTCAGATCGTCGACGACACGCAGGGCAAGACCCTCGTGTCCGCTTCGACCCTGACCGCCGAGTTCGCCGGTTTCGAGGGCACCAAGGTTGAGGCCGCCAAGAAGGTCGGCGAGCTGATCGCCGAGAAGGCCAAGGCCGCTGGCATCGAGGCCGTCGTGTTCGACCGTGGTGGCAACAAGTACACCGGCCGTGTCGCCGCCGTCGCCGAGGGCGCCCGTGAGGGAGGTCTGGCACTGTGAGCGAAGAAATGAAGGAAACCCAAGTGGCTGAAGAGACTCAGAACACTCAGGCTGCTCCGGCTGAAGAGAACAACGCCAACGACGATCGTCGTGGTGGCCGTCGCGGCGAGGGCCGTGGTGGCCGTCGCGGTGAGGGCCGTCGTGGTGAGCGTCGCAACCGTCGCGAAGAGAACAAGGGCGATGAGCTCCTCGATCGCGTCGTGACGATCAACCGCGTGTCCAAGACCCACAAGGGTGGTCGTACGTTCAGCTTCGCCGCCCTCGTGGTGGTCGGCGACGGCAACGGCACCGTGGGTGTTGGCTACGGCAAGTCCCGTGAGGTCCCGGCGGCTATCGCCAAGGGCCAGCTGGATGCCAAGAAGCACATGTTCAGCGTGCCGCGCGTTCGTGGCACCGTTGTCCACCCGGTGATCGGTCACGACGCCGCGGGCACCGTCCTGCTGCGCCCGGCCGCCCCCGGTACCGGCGTTATCGCCGGTGGCCCGGTCCGCGCCGTCATGGAGTGCGCCGGCATCACCGACGTGCTGTCCAAGTCCATGGGCTCGCCGACCGCAATCAACATGGTGCGTGCGACCGTCGACGCCCTCAAGCAGCTTGAGGAGCCGGAGGAGATCGCCGCCCGTCGTGGCCTTTCCCTCGAGGAAGTCGCTCCGGACGCCCTGCTGCGCTCCCGCGCTCTCGGCATCGCCGAGGCCCGCAAGGCTCGCGAAGAGGCTCAGGCCGCCAAGGCCGCCGAAGCGAAGGACGGTGAGTGAGTATGGCCAAGAACCTGAAGATTACGCTGCATCACGGTCTCGTGAACCGTAAGCCGAACCAGCGCGCTACCGCTCAGACTCTGGGCCTGCGCAAGATCGGTCAGACGGTCGTCCGTGAGGACACCCCGGCCGTGCGTGGCATGGTGAACGCTTTGCGTCACCTGGTCACTGTCGAGGAGGTCGACTGATTATGGCAGACAACGAAATCCTGCAGATGCACGATCTGAAGCCTGCCCCGGGCGCCAAGAAGGACCGCACTCGTGTCGGTCGTGGTGAGGGCTCCAAGGGTAAGACCGCGGGTCGTGGCTTCAAGGGCCAGACCAAGCGCACGAACGTGCGTCCGGGCTTTGAAGGTGGCCAGCTCCCGCTGTACATGCGCCTTCCGAAGCTCCGTGGCTTCAAGAACCCGTTCCGTACGGTGTTCCAGGTCATCAACATCGCCAAGCTCGCCGAGATCTTCCCGGAGGGTGGCGAGGTGACCGTTGCCGACCTCGTGGCTAAGGGTGCCGTGCGCGCCAACCAGCCGGTGAAGGTCCTTGGCGAGGGCGAGACCTCCGCCAAGTTCACGCTCAAGGGCGTGAAGGCCTCCGCTTCCGCCAAGGCCAAGATCGAGGCCGCCGGCGGCAGCATCTCCGAGGACTGATCGCAATCGGTTCCGCGGAACACATGATGTGATCAATGACCCCTTCGCTCATCCGGGCGGAGGGGTCATTGTCATGTTCCGTGTCATGTCTCAAGTTTTGGGGCCGATGAGCCGGTCCATTGACATTAAGTAGGCACGGTAGGATATGCTGTTGCGCTAGCGTTCAAAAACGTGCTTGTATGTGTACGCGCCATGGGGCGCGGTATGGGAGGATTTCAGGTGAGGACGTTAATCCAGGCCTTGAAGACGAAGGAACTGAGGAAGAAGATCCTCTTCGTTCTGTTCATCATCATTATCTACCGCATCGGTTCGTTCATCCCCACCCCGGGCGTGGACTACACCGTCGTGCAAAAGTGTCTGACCACCCTGCAGGGCAGCCAGGAGAACTTCATCGGACTGGTGAATCTCTTCTCCGGCGGCGCCATGCTGCAGCTGTCCATCTTCGCGCTGGGTGTGATGCCGTACATCACCGCATCCATCGTGGTTCAGCTGCTGCGTGTGGTCATCCCGCGTTTCGAGGCCCTGCACAAGGAGGGCCAATCCGGTGAGGCCAAGCTCACGCAGTACACCCGTTACCTGACCATCGGTCTGGCCGTGCTGCAGTCCACCACCATCCTGGTGACCGCCCGCTCCGGCGCCTTGTTCAACTACGCCTGCTCGCAGGTCATCCCCGACGGATCGGTGTGGAACCTCATCGTCATGGTCCTCATCATGACCGGTGGCACCGGCCTGATCATGTGGATGGCCGAGCTCATCACCGACAAGGGCATCGGTCAGGGCATGTCCGTGCTCATCTTCATGTCCATCTGCTCCGGCTTCCTGCCGCAGCTGTGGGAGATCGGCTGGGGCACCAACGGCACCGACGGCGACTGGGCCAAGTTCGCCATCGTCGTCTCCGTGCTCGTCGTCATCCTGATCTTCGTCGACTTCGTCGAGCTGTGCCAGCGTCGTATCCCCGTGCAGTACACTCGCCGCATGATCGGCCGCAAGATGTACGGCGGCTCCTCCACCTACCTGCCGCTGAAGATCAATATGTCCGGCGTCATCCCGCCGATCTTCGCCTCGTCGATCCTCGCCATCCCGACCCTCATCGCGCAGTTCGGCAAGTCGGACCAGAGCTGGGTCAAGTGGATCAACAGCAACCTGGCGAACACCACCAGCATCTGGTACATCGCGCTGTACGCGCTGATGATCGTGTTCTTCTGCTTCTTCTACACCGAGATCACGTTCAACCCGGACGAGACCGCGGACAACATGAAGCAGTACGGTGGCTTCATCCCGGGCATCCGTGCGGGCAACGCCACCAGCCGTTACCTGAGCTACGTCATGAACCGCCTGAACACCGTGGGTGCCGTCTACCTGCTGTTCGTCGCGCTCATTCCGACCGTGCTCATCATGGCGCTCGGCCTCAACACCCAGCTGCCGTTCGGTGGCACCACCATCCTGATCATCGCGGGCGTCGGTCTTGACACGCTGCGTCAGGCCAAGGCCCAGACCGAGCAGTTCCAGTACGCCGGATTCCTGTTCGAGAACACCGACCACAAGGAAGGCTGACACTCGTCTGGCAGATGCCAGTCGGAGTCATCCGCAATCAACCATTAGGCAACATTAGGAAGGATTGACATGCGTCTTCTTATCATGGGCCCGCAGGGCGTCGGCAAGGGCACCCAAGCCGCGCTGCTCGCCGAGCATTACGGCATCCCGGCGATCTCCACCGGCGATATCTTCCGCGCCAATATCAAGGGCAAGACCGAGCTCGGCCTCAAGGTCATCGCCTACACCGACAAGGGCGAGCTGGTTCCGGACGAGCTGACCAACTCCATCGTCAAGGATCGTCTCGCTCAGGACGATGCGAAGAACGGCTGGATCCTCGACGGATATCCGCGCAACGCGGCCCAGGTCGAGGCGCTGGACGCCATGCTCGAGGAGCTCGGCACCCCGCTTGACGCCGTCGTGGCGCTTGACGCCGATCACGATGTACTGATGCAGCGCATCGCTAAGCGCGCCGAGGAGCAGGGCCGTACCGACGACAACCCGGAGGCCATCGCCAAGCGTCTGGCCACCTATGCTCAGGAGACCGCTCCGCTGCTGGACACCTACAAGTCCCGCGGCCAGCTGGTCGAGATCGATGGCGTCGGCGAGATTGACGCGATTCAGGCCAGCATCGTCGCTGCGCTCGATGCCCGCTGAACATGATGTTCAGCCAGTCGACGGCTGACGACTAGCACATGTCACGCACAAGCCGGACATGCGACACACCCATGTGTCGCATGTCCGGCTCGCGTGTATTCTAGTAACTTGGTGTGTCTTCGGATACACATGTAATGCAACCGAGGAGTGGAAGCGGGAGTAATGGCAAAAGACGGTGTGATTGAAGTCGAAGGTAGGGTAGTCGAAGCGCTGCCGAACGCGATGTTCCGCGTTGAACTCGAGAACAAGCACATCGTGCTGGCCACCATCTCCGGCAAGATGAGGAAGAACTACATCCGAATCCTTCCGCAGGATCGTGTCGTGCTCGAGATGAGCCCGTACGATCTCAACCGTGGACGCATTACGTACCGCTATAAGTAAAGGTACAAGCAAAGGAAAACCATGAAGGTCAGCCCTAGTGTGAAGAGGATCTGCGAGAACTGCCGCGTGATCCGTCGTCACGGCCGCGTCATGGTGATCTGCTCCAACCCGCGCCACAAGCAGCGTCAGGGCTGAGAGAAGATTCTCCAGCGGCACTAATCAGGCACTTATTCACAGTGCTTCCCGCAAGGGAACGACACTGAACCACGGGCACGTAGGCCCGTGCCGGGGAACCGGACGAATGGGTGCAAGACCTACGTTAACAAGAAGGAATCGCAATGGCACGTCTTGCCGGAGTCGACATCCCCAATGAGAAGCGCATCGAGATCGCCCTCACCTACATTTTCGGTGTGGGTCGCACTCGTGCCAAGGAAACGCTTGCCGCGACCGGTATCAACCCGGACATCCGCGTCAAGGATCTTACCGACGAGCAGCTGATCACGCTGCGTGACTACCTCGAGGGCAACTACAAGATCGAGGGTGACCTGCGTCGTGAGATCGACGCGGACATTCGCCGTAAGATTCAGATCAACTGCTACCAAGGCCAGCGTCACCGTAAGGGACTTCCTGTGCGCGGTCAGCGCACCAAGACCAACGCCCGTACCCGCAAGGGCCCGAAGCGTACGGTTGCCGGAAAGAAGAAGGCCACCAAGTAGTAGGTGGCTCCGATTCGGGCCACGGGGTCACACCCATCGCCCGAATCACCATTTCACAACAATAAGTTCGTTACAAGGAAACGAGGGTCAATGGCAGCGCCTAAGCAAGCCGCTCGTAAGCCCCGTCGTCGTGATCGCAAGTCGATCCCGGTCGGCCAGGCTCACATCAAGTCTACATTCAACAACACGATCATTTCGATCACCGACCCGTCGGGCGCCGTGGTGTCCTGGGCTTCCGGTGGCGATGTCGGTTTTAAGGGCTCCCGTAAGTCCACGCCGTACGCCGCTGGCATGGCCGCCGAGTCCGCCGCCCGCAAGGCGATGGAGCACGGTCTGAAGAAGGTCGACGTCTTCGTCAAGGGCCCGGGTTCCGGTCGTGAGACCGCGATCCGCTCCCTGCAGTCCGCTGGCCTTGAAGTTGGTTCCATCACCGACGTCACCCCGCAGGCACACAACGGCGTTCGTCCCCCGAAGCGTCGTCGCGTCTGAGCACTACTAGACAATATTCATCCAACCCGCTTTATGTCCGGTGAGTGCACCACCGGTCAGAAGCTGAAAGGATACCACAGTGCTTATTGCACAGCGTCCGACTCTTACCGAGGAATCGCTGACCCCTCAGCGTTCTCGCTTCACCATCGAGCCGCTCGAACCGGGCTTCGGCTACACGCTTGGCAACTCGCTGCGTCGAACCCTGCTGAGCTCGATCCCGGGTGCCGCTGTGACGTCGGTGCGTATCTCCGGTGCTCTGCATGAGTTCACCACTCTGCCGGGTGTTCAGGAGGACGTCACTGAGATTCTGCTCAACGTCAAGGGCATCGTGCTCACCAGCGAGTACGACGAACCTGTCGTGATGTATCTGCGCAAGAGCGGGAAGGGCGAAGTCACCGCCGGTGACATCACCCCGCCTGCCGGTGTGACCATCGCCAACCCCGATATGCACATCGCCACCCTCGCCGAGGACGGCGAACTCGAGATCGAGTTCACTGTCGAGCGCGGCCGTGGCTACGTGCCGGCGGCGATGAACAAGCAGGATACCGATGAGATCGGCCGTATTCCGGTCGATTCCATCTATTCCCCCGTGCTCAAGGTGAGCTACAAGGTCGAGGCGACGCGTGTCGAACAGCGCACCGATTTCGACAAGCTCATCCTGGACGTGGAGACCGAGCCGGCCATCTCCCCGCGTGATGCGGTGGCTTCCGCCGGTTCCACCCTGGTGGAGCTCTTCGGCCTGTGCCGTGAGCTGAACACCCAGGCTGAAGGTGTCGAGGTCGGCCCCGCTCCGGTGGTGGAGGAGTCCAACCCCGAACTCGCCGTGCCGATCGAGGATCTCAACCTCACGCAGCGCAGCTACAACTGCCTCAAGCGCGAGGGTATCCACACCATCGGCGAGCTGGTCTCCCACACTGAGCAGGATCTGCTCGATATCCGCAATTTCGGTATGAAGTCCATTGACGAGGTCAAGGAGAAGCTCCAGTCCTTGGGTATGTCGCTCAAGGCCTCGCCGCTTGGTGGCTTCGATACCAACAATCTCGAAGGCGGCACCTTCTTCTCGCCTGAGGACGAGTGAGAACCCGTTAGCCGCAGTTCGACCAATCACGGGACCGGTTCGGACGTTCGGGCCACTGCCCACCTGAACCGGCCCTGCCAATAAGGAGTTACTATGCCCACACCTAAGCAGGGCCCGCGTCTGGCTTCCAGCCCGGCGCACGAGCGTCTGATGCTCGCGAACATGGCCACCAGCCTGTTCCAGAACGGCCGCATCGTCACCACGCTGCCGAAGGCCAAGCGCCTTCGTCCGCTGGCTGAGCGTCTGGTCACCTTCGCCAAGCGCGGTGATCTGCACTCCCGCCGCCGCGTGATGCGCGTCATCCGCAACAAGTCCGTCGTGCACGTGCTGTTCACCCAGATCGCCGAGCAGATGGAGCAGCGTGAGGGTGGCTACACCCGCATCGTGAAGATCGCCCCGCGCAAGGGCGACGCCGCTCCGGCCGCCATCATCGAGCTCGTCACCGAGCCGGTGAGCGCCAAGCAGGCCGTCGTGAAGGAAGCCGAGGCCGCGACCAAGGTCGCCGCTCCGGCCGAGGAGGCCCCGGCTGCCGAGGCTCCCACCGAGCAGGCTCCGGTCGAGGAGACCGTCGCCGAGCAGGCCGAGTGAGTCGTTCGACACCGAGCGCTCGATAACGCGATTCGAGGACCGAAATCCCGCAAGGGGGTTTCGGTCCTCGTCGTATATATGCCGCCCGTCTAGCCGTGAAACCATGTGTGATGGCACGTGATGGCGTGAGACGGCGTGTGACGGCATGTGAGGCGTGTGATGGTACAAGCCAAGTCACGTGTCACGTGCCCAAGCCGGCAATCACGAACGCTCCGCCGTGCGGTATCTTGGGACCCATGAGCGAGACGACGAACGAAACATGCAGAATACGGTTGCGCATCGATCTGGCGTATGACGGCGGTGCATTCTTCGGATGGGCAACGCAGCCCGCGATCCGCACCGTGCAAGGCGAGATCGAAACCGCGTTGCACCGTATCCTCCACGTCGAGGCGAGCGACCCCGATGAGCCGCTGCGACTGGTCGTGGCCGGACGTACGGATACCGGCGTGCACGCCAGCCATCAGGTCTGCCATCTCGACATCTCACCGGCCGTGCTGGAACGCGCCGTCGGACACATGCAGGTGCCGGCGACCACCGCGCTCGAACATCGCCTGCAGCGATTGCTGCCTCATGACATCGCAGTCCACCGCATCGGCGTGGCGCCTGCGGGGTTCGACGCGCGATTCTCCGCACTGGAACGCACGTACGTCTATCGCATCGCCGACCGGAAGAGCGAGGTCGATCCGCGATTGGCCGGATGCGTGCTGCACATCGACGACGATCTCGATCTCGACGCGATGAACCGGGCGGCGGCCGCCACGATCGGACTGCATGACTTCGGCTCCTTCGCCACGCCGAATCCGGGAGGAACGACGATCCGCGAAGTCAAACGCGCCTTCTGGACGCGCGTGCCATCCCGACCGCTCATCCCGGATGAGGGGCTGTCGGACACGGTGACATCGGACACGGTGACATCGGGCGCGTATATCGTGCCCACGCTCGAATCGGGACTCGTGTGCTTCACGATCGTGGCCGACGCGTTCGCCCGCAACATGGTGCGCTCCCTGGTCAACGCATGCGTGCAGGTCGGCATCGGCAAACGCGATCTCGACTGGTTCCTCGGCAAGATGGTCACACCGAAGCGCGAGGGATCCACCGGACCGATCGCCCCGCAGGGATTGACGCTCGAACACGTCGCCTATCCGGCGGACGATCTGCTCGCCAGTCGGGCGCAGGCGATTCGCGCCGTACGTACGCTGCCCGATACCGGTACTTCAGTGACGAGCGACACGCAAGAGCGGTGACGCATTCGTAACATTCCAGCGCGTTTGCCGAAACGGGGTCCGCATACGTTAGTCGTCATATCGGCGAGAAGCCTGGAGCACAACCTCAAGATTGCAAGGAAGTGGCACGATGATCGAATCGGCGGCGCAAAAGCTGGCTGCGGAACTGGTGGAACGACGAGAGGGCATCAATCGTGAACTGGCCCGCAACGGCGTGCGTTTCGGCGTGTACAAGAACGGCGAATACCATGACCGGCTGTTCCCCTACGATCCGATTCCGCGCATCATCGAATCCGACGAGTTCGACGAGCTGGAAGCCGGCCTCAAGCAGCGCGTCAACGCGCTCAACGCCTACCTGAAGGACATCTACTCGGACAAGAACATCATCCACGACGGCGTCGTCCCCGAGGAGTTCGTCTACACGTCCGCGGGGTACTATCCGCAGGTCAACGGCGTGACTCCGCCGGCCGGTGTGTTCGCGCACATCGCCGGCGAGGACCTCGTACAGGGGGAGGACGGCCGCTGGTGGGTGCTCGAGGACAACCTGCGCATCCCCTCCGGCGCCAGCTACCCGCTGTTCGCCCGTGACATCGAACGCCGAGCCAACCCTCGCCTGTTTCGCGAGGTGCGGGTGCGCGACAACCGCGACTACCCGCGACTGCTGCGCAAGGCCATGGACTTCGTCTCCACCGAGGGCATCGCCGTGGTGCTGACGCCGGGACGCTACAACTCCGCGTTCTTCGAACACGCCTACCTCGCCGAGAAGACCGGAGCCACGCTCGCCTTCCCCGAGGATCTCGAGGTCATGGAGAACAAGCTGTTCTTCCTCGACTACGCCGGCAACCGCCATCGCGTCGGCGTCGTCTACCGTCGTCTCGCCGACGACTATCTCGATCCGTTCGCGTTCAACCCCGACTCCGTGATCGGCGTGCCGGGGCTCCTGTCCGCATATCGCGCCGGCAACGTGGCCATCGTCAACGCGCCGGGCAACGGTGCTGCCGACGACAAGGCGATCTACTACTTCGTGCCCCAGATGATCAAGTACTATCTGGACGAGGAGCCGATCCTGCACAATGCGCCCACCTACATGCCGATGTTCGAGAAGGACCGCAAGGAGGTCCTGAGCCGCATGGACGAACTCGTCATCAAGGACGTGGCCGAGGCCGGCGGATACGGCGTGGTGTTCGGACGCGATCTCGACAAGGAGCATCGCGAGGAGCTCGCCGACCGTATCAAGGAGGATCCGCGCCGTTTCATCGCGCAGGAGATCATCCAGTTCCGCGACATCGATGTGGTCGACCCGGCCACCGGCGAGCACAGTCCGCGCAAAGCCGATCTGCGCGCGTTCGTCGTGACCGGCCAGAACACGCATGTATGGTATTCGGGCCTGACGCGCTACTCGTCGGTGCCCGGTCAGATGATCGTCAACTCCTCTCAGGGAGGCGGTTTCAAGGACACGTGGGTGCTTGCTCCCAAGAACCGTACGATTCCGAACCACGGCGAGGAGATCGAATCGGTCAACCTCATGCCGCATGCGCGCAAGCATTCGCTGCAGCTGGTCACCGCGTCCAAGGCCGACAACCTGTACTGGCTGGGCCGCTACACCGAGCGTGCGTTCACCACGCTGGTCCAGTTCTACCCGTTCTACGACCGCGTGATGGACGACAATCCGGATGCCTTCCGTCCCTTCGCCCGCGCGCTCGATCTGCCCGAGGACTTCGAGGACTTCGATACGTTCATCCACTCGTTCCTCTACGACGGCACGAACCCCGATTCGGTGCGTAGTGCCATCGTCTCCGCGTTCAACAATGCGGTCGTGCTGCGCCCCGAGCTGTCGTCGCGTCTGCTGCAGTACGTCGAACTGGCGGTGACGAACATCACCAACGCCGCCGAACGCTCCGCCAGCTCCTCGGACATCTACTCCCAGCGCGACATCGCCGACGACATGCTGGCCTTCTGGGGCGGCATCGAGAACTCGGCAGCCGACATGACGCTGAAGGCGTTCATCTTCATCGGCAAGTACATCGAGCGCCTCGACCTGTACACGAGGTTCGGCATGCCCATCGAGGAGATGGAGGCGCCGTTGAGGAAGCTCAGCTCGTACTCGCATGCGCTGGACGGCATGCCGCTGCCGCAGTGCTTCGCCGAGGGCGTCGGCTGGCTGCTCGGCCAGCTGCCGCAGCGCGGCTACCCCGAGCTGACGGCTCGGCTGCAGGAGTTCCTCGACGACTTCGGCAAGCGTTCGATCACCGGCGATCGCAAGGATCCGGGATCATTCAGCGCGATGAATATGGACGCGCGCCGTCCGTGAACCGAGACGAAGCTGGTAAGGTGGAAAGAGATTCATCACATCTTACGGAGCCCTGATTCATGAAAAAACTGGTGTTTGACTACGAGATGAAGCTCAGCTTCAGCTCGCCCGTCACCGATCACCGTTTCCAGCTGCGGTGCATCCCCTCGACCGGTCCGCGTCAGCAGGTCGTTGATGTGGAGATCGACATCGAACCTCAGGTGGAGTTGGAAACGACCATCGACTCCTTCGACTCGGTGGTGAAGACCGGCTATATCGCCGAGCCCCATGATGTGTTCAACTACAAGGTGACCGGCATCGCGTTCGTCGACAACGAGCACATCAAGACGGAGATCTACAAGCCGCTGTATCGCTTCGACTCGGCGCTGACGATCCCCGGGCCCGCAGTCGATGCGCTGACCGACATCTGTCGTCGGCGTCTCGAGGCGCTGCCCGAGGATGCGTCGCCGGTCGACAAGGCGCGCGAGATCATGGATGAGGTGTACAAGGCGTTCGTCTACACGCCCGGATCCACCACCATTCGCACCACCGCCGAGGAGGCGCTCGCCCAGCGCAAGGGCGTATGTCAGGACTATGCGCATGTGATGCTGTCCGTGTGCCGCCATTGCGGTCTGATCGCCCGGTACATCGCCGGTCTGCTCGGCGGCGAGGGCGCCACGCACGCATGGGTGGAGATCTATCAGGGGCATCGCTGGATCGGTCTTGATCCGACGCACAACCGCATGGTCGATGACAACTACATCACGATCGCCCACGGGCGTGACTACCGCGACTGCATGCTCGACATCGGCATCTTCTCCGGGTACAACGTCCAGCAGCATCAATGGGTCAACGCCTCCGTCCACGAACAGGCGCTGTAATCCTCTCCCTCTCCTATGCCCCTATATCCCTCGTATTCGGATCCTCGTATTCGGATCCCTTGTCGGGGTGCTGCACTGCGAAGCGGGTCTGAGGGAGTGTCGTGATGAGGAACCGCTGATGCGCGACGCGCCCGACTTGCGCCGGTCGTGCTGGTGCTTATAATAAACAGGTTGCGTTTTCGCAGCGAATGGATGAATGTCCGAGCGGTCTAAGGAGCACGCCTCGAAAGCGTGTGAGGGCAACCCCCTCCGCGAGTTCGAATCTCGCTTCATCCGCCCTTGAGGGTTCCGAGTGATTCACTCGGACCCTTTTTTCATGCCGAAACCGTTGGTGAAGGAAAGCCATCTCCCCATCCCGACGCCCTGAACGTTGCTTCGTTCTGGGTGTCGCTTCGTCTTGAATATCACTTCGTTCTGAGCGTCACTTATTACCGAAATTCGTCCATTGTCTGGAAATTTGTGACGCTGAGTAATCGCCAGCGTCACAAATTTCCGAGGTGTGGGGCGATTTCGGGAAAACATGACGCTGAGGAGTGATCGGGGGCAGTTGACCGGGGTAGTTGACCGGGGGCGCCGGTCAACTGAACAGGGCGGCGTCGAAGGTGGGGTAGCCGAGGTCGAAGGCGCGCCAGGCTCGTGCCGTTGCGACTTGGGACAGCCATTTCAGGGTCTTGGCCGAGGCACGGATCGCGGCGTCCGATTCGTTGTCCGTCGTGGATTCGTTGGATGTCGTGGCTTCGCCGATGGCTCCGCTGATCGCGTCGAGATATTCGCGGGCGCAGTTCATCTCCACGACGGAAACGGTGTTCGCGGTGATTCCCGTGGCGGGATCGCTGATCGAATCGGGGTGACTGATCAGATCGTCGACGGTGTAGACCTTGCGACGTGGGTCCTTGTCCGTACCGGAGAGCGAGAACAGGTGCTGTGCGGCGGTTTTGTGGTTGTCGGACATCGCGAGCGTGGCGCCGTTCACCTTGCGGGCGGCGAGGACCTCGATGGAGAATCCGGCGCGATCCTCGGCCAGGGCGATCGCGTCGAGTGCCTGATCGGCGATATCCAGCTTCACGACGTCGCCGTAGTCAACGGTGGCGGGGGAGAGCGCGGGCAATCCCAATCGGGAGGCCAGCTGCTGCGCGGCATACGATGCCTGTGCGGCATGAAGCGTGCCCTCGGCGAATCGCCCCGTGCAGTTGACGGCCACGTCGGTCCACGCATCGGCGGCGGTGCGGGCGGCGAGGTATCGCATCATCATCGGCCGGCCGTCGGCTCCTTCCCCTCCGGAGGTGGCGGCCAGATAGGAGCTTTCGCAGACGCTCAATGCGGTCGCGTCGTCGACCTGAGCCTGAAGATGGGGCAGACCGGAGGCGCAGCCGGAAAGTGAGGCGATCATGGCGAGCGAGACTGCCGCCGCGGTCCATACGCGTGCGTGGCGTGCGCGAAGTATGCGGTGCGTACGACGAACGTGCATCGCGCATACGCCGAGGGCCGAACCGGCATGGGTGTCCGAATCCCGAAGTGTCTGCATAAAACAGTAGAGTAAACACCGACTATGACCATATCGGCCGAAGACGGGCCAATCGTCGCGACAAGCCGTAATAACTTAAGGGAGGTCTTGCGAAATGGAACTGGACCTGACGTCAATCCACAAGCTCGCAGCGGAGCAGAACATCGATGCGGAAACGCTTGATGCCGCTCTTTCGGAGGCGCTCCGACTCGCGTATCTCAAGACCCCGCATGCGGCCAAGCACGCCCGCGTCGAACTTGACGAGCGTGCCGGCACCCTCACCATCTGGGCGGCGGACGAGATTCCGGGCACGCCCACCGAGGACGATCCGCATCCGGCCCCGACGATCGGCGAGGAGTACGATGACACGCCGAAGGACTTCGGACGTCTCGCCGCCTCCACCGCCCGTCAGGTGCTGTCCCAGCTGTTCCGCCATGCGGAGGACGAGCGCGTGCTCGGTGCCTTCGCTGATCAGAAGGGCAAGCTCATCACGGGCATCGTCCAGCAGGATGTGAAGGACCCGTCCAACGTGCATATCGCCGTGGGCGACGTCGAGGCCCTGCTGCCGCGTCGTGAGCAGGTGCCCGGCGAACGGTACCGTCACGGCGAGCGTCTGCGCGTGTTCGTCGTGAACGTCGGTCGCGGCGTGAGAGGTCCGGAGGTCGTCGTCTCCCGTTCCCACCCGGATCTGGTGCGTTGCCTGTTCGAGCGCGAGGTCCCGGAGCTGGCGTCCGGTGCGGTGTCGATCATGGCGATCGCCCGTGAGGCCGGCGCCCGAACGAAGATCGCGGTGAAGGCCAACACCGATGGAGTGAACCCCAAGGGTGCGCTCATCGGACCGGGAGGTGCGCGAGTGCGTGCGGTGATGGAGAACCTCGGCCCGGAGAAGATCGATATCGTCGACTACTCCGAGGATCCGGCCAAGTTCGTCGCATCCGCCCTCTCGCCCGCAGTGGCGACCGGCGTGCAGGTCATCAGCGAGAAGAACAAGACGGCCATCGCCTTCATCCACGACGACCAGCTCTCCCTCGCCATCGGCAGGGAAGGGCAGAACGCCCGTCTTGCCGCCAAGCTCACCGGCTGGAAGATCGGCATCGAGTCCGCCGAGGCTCATGCCAGGAAGGTCGCCGCCGAAAAGGCCGACTGATCCGAATACATGACCACGCCCGGCGGCGCAATCGCCGGGCGTGGCACATCCAGCGTACTGAGTATGCTTGTTGCGGTATGCCGGGCGCAAGCATGCCCGGCCGAAGAATGAGGAATTCACAATCATGGTCGTACGATGAACAGGCTCGCCGTCATCGAGATTTGACCGCGCCGGCGCGTGGTCACGATAAGGAGAACAAGTAGTGGCGAAACCACGCGTTTATGAAATTGCCAAGGCCCTTGGCGTCGACAGCAAGACCGTGCTGGAGAAGCTCAAGGATATGGGGGAGTTCGTCAAGTCCGCCTCCTCCACCGTCGAACCTCCGGTGGTTCGCAAATTGAAGTCCGCCTTCGCCGACCAGAATGGTCACGGCGACAAGGGCGGCAAGCAGGGTCAGGGCGCGCGTCCCGCGACCCCGGGTCCGAGGCCCTCCAAGCCGGTCGCTCCTGCGCCGCACGCCCCGCACGATAATTCGCATACGCACGATGCTGCGCCGAAGCCGGCAGCACCGTCCCCGGCTCCGATGCCGGGTCCGTCCCACGCCGCACACGCCGGCGCGGAGAACCGTCAGTATGCGACGCCGACCCCCGGCGCCCGTCCCGGTCCGCGTCCGGCCCGTCCCGGCCAGCAGCACGATCAGCAGTCCGGACAGCGTCGTGACCGTCAGGATCGCGGTGAGCGCGGCGAACGCGGAGATCGTCAGGATCGTCGCGATCGTCAGGATCGCGGCCGTCGTTCCCCGATGCAGGGCCGTCCGTCCCGTCCGGGTGCACGTCCGCAGGGCGATCATCGCGGCGGCCAGAACGGTCAGGGACAGAACCCGGCCGGTGGCCAGCACACCTCCGCCACCCCGTCCGCGCCGACTCCGCATACGCCGGGTCCGCGTCCGGGCAACAACCCGTTCAGCCGCAAGCAGGGCATGCATACCCCGACTCCCGGCGACATCCCGCGTCCGCACCCGATGGCCCGTCCGACCGTGAACGACAACCGCGGCGGCGGCCGAGGCCGTGGTGGTCAGGCACAGCGCGGCGGTTTCCGCAACGGTCGTCCCGGTCAGGGCGGCGCTGGTGCACAGGGCGCACGTCCGGGCCAGTGGGGCCACAATCGTCCGGGTCAGGGCGGCGGCCAGCAGGGTACGGGTGCGCAGCACGGCGGCTTCCGTCCCGGTCAGGGCGGCGGCTTCCAGAACAACGGTCCGAGCAGTGGCAACAGCGGTCCCGCGCGCGGCGGTCGCGGCGGTCGCGGCGGCGCTGCAGGCGCGTTCGGCCGTCAGGGCGGCAAGAGCTCCAAGGCCCGTAAGAACAGGCTGGCGAAGCGCCGCGAGTACGAGGAGATCAAAGCGCCGACCATCGGCGGCGTGCGCATCCCCCGCGGCAACGGCCAGACCATCCGTCTGCGTCAGGGCGCGTCCCTGGCCGATCTGGCGGAGAAGATCGACGTCAATCCGGCTGCTCTCGTGACCGTGATGTTCCATCTCGGCGAGATGGCCACGGCCACGCAGTCCCTGGACGAGTCCACGTTCCAGATCCTGGGCGAGGAGATCGGCTGGAACATCCAGATCGTCTCCGCCGAGGAGGAGGACAAGGAGCTGCTCCAGCAGTTCGACATCGATCTGGACGGCGAGGAGCTGCAGGAGGACGAGGATCTCAAGCCCCGTCCGCCGGTCGTCACCGTCATGGGCCATGTCGATCATGGTAAGACCCGACTGCTGGACACCATCCGCAAGACCAACGTCATCGAAGGCGAGGCCGGCGGCATCACCCAGCGCATCGGCGCCTACCAGGTGACGGTCACGCTGGAGGGCGAGCAGCGCAAGATCACGTTCCTCGATACCCCTGGCCACGAGGCGTTCACCGCCATGCGTGCCCGTGGTGCCGAGCTCACCGACGTCGCGATCCTCGTGGTCGCGGCCGATGACGGCGTGATGCCGCAGACCGTCGAGGCCATCAACCACGCGCAGGCGGCCAAGGTACCGATCGTCGTGGCGGTCAACAAGATCGATAAGCCGGGTGCGAACCCCGAGAAGGTGCGCGGCCAGCTCACCGAGTTCGGTCTGGTGCCGGAGGAGTACGGCGGCAACACGATGTTCGTCGACATCTCGGCCAAGCAGAACATCAACGTGGACAAGCTCCTCGAGGCGGTGCTGCTCACCGCCGACGCGGATCTCGATCTGCGTGCGAACCCGAACATGGACGCCCGTGGCGCGACCATCGAGGCCAGGCTCGACAAGGGCCGCGGCGCCGTGGCCACCGTGCTCGTCCAGCAGGGCACCCTGCACGTGGGCGACGCGATCGTGGCCGGCACGTCCTACGGCCGTGTGCGCGCCATGCTCGACGAGAACGGCAAGCATATGGAGGAGGCCGCTCCGTCCACGCCGGTCCAGGTGCTGGGTCTGACCTCCGTGCCGACCGCAGGCGACCTGTTCCTGGTGGCTCCGGACGACCGCACCGCGCGTCAGATCGCCGAGAAGCGTCAGGCCACCGAGCGTGCCGCTCAGCTGGCCAAGCGCCGCAAGATCGTCTCCCTCGAGTCCCTCAAGGAGCAGTTCGCCAAGTCCGAGGTGGATATGCTCAACATCGTCATCAAGGGCGATTCCTCCGGCTCCGTCGAGGCGCTTGAGGACTCCCTGATGAAGATCGAGGTGTCCGATGAGGTCGGCATCCAGGTCATCCACCGCGGCGTCGGCGCGATCACCCAGAACGACGTCAACCTCGCCACGGTCGACAAGGCCGTCATCATCGGCTTCAACGTGCGTCCGAACCGCCAGGTGCAGGACCTCGCCGACCGCGAGGGCGTGGAGATCAAGTACTACTCGATCATCTACAAGGCCATCGAGGACATCGAGGCCGCCCTCAAGGGCATGCTCAAGCCGGAATACGAGGAGGTCGTCACCTCCCACTCCGAGATCCGCGAGATCTTCCGCTCCTCCAAGTTCGGCAACATCGCCGGCGTCATGGTGCAGGACGGCGAGGTCAAGCGCGGTACGAAGTGCCGTATTCTA
Source organism: Bifidobacterium sp. UTCIF-38 (assembly GCF_006454495.1). Taxonomy (NCBI): domain Bacteria; kingdom Bacillati; phylum Actinomycetota; class Actinomycetes; order Bifidobacteriales; family Bifidobacteriaceae; genus Bifidobacterium; species Bifidobacterium sp. UTCIF-38. The sequence goes on from NZ_JFAL01000006.1 coordinate 161,078, forward strand.
CGCAACGGCGTCGCCACGGTCAACGATCTGGAGATCTCCTCGCTGCGTCGTTTCAAGGACGACGTCCAGTCGGTCAAGGAAGGCTACGAGGCCGGTATCAACCTCGGCTCCTTCAACGACATCGAGATCGGCGACATCATCGAGACCTTCGAGATGCGCGAGATCGAGCGCAAGTAAGCGCGCACACAGGTACGCGCACAGGTAATCGGAAACCGGTTTTCCGTCCCAGCCGATGGCCCCCTCCACTCGAGGGGGCTTCGGCCGTTTGAAAGGAACTTCCATGGCAGGATCCAACCCCCGCGCCGCGAGGATCGCGGCCCTGATCCAGCGTGTCATCGCCTCGTCGATCGAACGTGAGCTGCATGACAAGCGTCTGTCGAACATCACCATCACCGAGGTCCGCGTGACCAACGATCTGCAGATCGCCAAGGTCTACTGGACCCAGTACGGACACGAGGGCCGCGAGCAGGGCGAGCGCAAGCGCGCCCAGCAGGCCCTCGATCAGGCCAAGGGTCATCTGCGCACGCTCGTCGGCCACAAGGCCGGCCTGCGCCTGACCCCGCAGCTGCAGTTCGTCTTCGACGAGGTGCCCGGCGAGGCCCACGAGATCGAGGACATCCTCGCTCTGGCCCGCAAGCGCGACGAGGATCTCGCCCGCGCCCGCGCGAACGCCCAGTACGCCGGCGACGCGGATCCGTACAAGCACGACGACGAGCCCGCGGACGATGCGTCCGACGGCTTCGACGACGACGGCTTCGGTGACGACGACGGCTTCGACGATTTCGACGAGCCCGACGAATCCGCTGATGATACGTCCGCTGACGATACGGCTCCGGACGATACGGACGGCCGCGCGTGAGTGACGGTCTGCTCATCGTCGACAAGCCGCTGGGCGTGACCAGCTTCGACGCGGTCGCCGCCGTACGTGGCGCCCTGCACACGAAGAAGGTCGGACACGCCGGCACGCTTGATCCGATGGCCACCGGCATGCTGGTCATCGGATTCGGTCGTGCCACGCGTCTGCTCCAGTACATCGTCGAACATGACAAGACCTACGAGGCGACGATCCGTCTTGGCATGCGCACCACCACCGACGACGCCGAAGGCGAGACAATCATCGATCCCGAGGCGTCCGAGCGGTGGTCGGCGCTGTCCGATCGAACCGTCGAGCCGGAGACGGAAGCGGAAACGGATGAAACGGGCGATTCGGCGCAGGCCGTCGCGTCATCGACCGCGAGGGCCTGGCGGGGCCTGATCGAACGGACCATCGCCGAGCGGTTCCTCGGCGACATCGAGCAGGTGCCGAACACCTTCTCCGCCATCAAGATCAACGGCAAACGCGCATACGATCTCGCCCGCGAAGGCAGGGACGTCGAACTCAGGTCGCGCCCCGTGCACATCGCCGAGTTCTCGGTGCTGGACGTGAGGATCGGGCGCACGTCGTCCGTGCTCGCCGGCGCCCCGCTGATCACCACGGGTGACGCAAAGGTCGACGCGACGATCCCGGTCATCGACGTGGACGTGCGCGTCAGCTGCTCGTCGGGCACGTATATCCGCGCGCTGGCACGTGATCTGGGCGAGACGCTCGGCGTCGGCGGTCATCTGACACGCCTGCGTCGCACGCGCGTCGGACGGTTCGCGCTACCCGACGACCGTTCCGGACTCGGCACCACGGTGCAGGCGATCACCGCGCACGCCGAGCAGAGAACCTTCACCAATCGCGAGGGAGAGACGATCACCCGCGCTCGATGCGTGCTGGACACGCCCGAAGAGCTGTCCGGCGAGGAACGGACCGACTGGCTTCTCGCCCGGGCCGTTCCCATGGGCGATGCCGCACGCGGTGCGATGCCCGTCATCGAGATCGACGACGCCGAGGCGCGCGAACTGCGGTTCGGGCGTCGTCTCGAACGCCGGCTCGCCGGTGATGTCATGCAGGCGGCCGCCATCGTCCCGGCCACGGCAGGCACGTCCGATCAGCGGTCCGAGACACGGTCCGGTGCGCAGGACGATGTCGTAGCGATCGTCGAGCGGGCCAACGCGCACCAGATCAAGCCGAGCGTCGTCTTCCCCGCCGAATAGCCACTGAATCCCCATGTAGCCCCCGCATAATCGCCCGCATAACCCGCCCGACCGCGAGCCACCAGTACTGCTAAAGTGGACGCGGACGGCGCCGGGAATCGCGCGGAATATCCCCGACCCCTTGAAAACACTGGAATCCCCGAGGAACGACCATGGCAATGAACATCACGTATCTGACCCCAGACGAGAACGGCGACGTCGCATGGCCCGCCTTCGACAACGACAAGCGCGCCGTGGTCACGCTGGGCGCGTTCGACGGTATGCATCTGGGACATCAGGCGGTCATCCGCCGCGTGGTCGAGCTCGCCCACCGGCATGACGCGTTCTCCATCGTCATTCTCTTTGATCCGCGTCCCGCGTTCGTGCATCGCTGGACCGCCGCGCATGACGGCGAGGAGCCCGGCGAGGGCATCATCGACGCGAACGCCCTCAACGGTGTGGATGATCGACTGAAGACGCTGGAGGAACTCGGCGTCGAACACACGCTCGTCGTGCGATACACGATGGCGTTCGCCGCGAAATCGTACATCTTCTTCCTTGGCCAGCTCACCGGCAAGCTCGGCATGCGCACGCTCGTGCTCGGTTCCGACGCCGCCATGGGCGCCGGACGCAAGGGCGACGTCAAGTCGATCGAGAACCTCGCGGCCGCGACCGGCGTGTTCGAACTCGACGTGGTCGACGACCGCGGCCCCGGCGAGGTGCGCATCCCGCTGGGCTGGAAGCCTGAAATGCCGGGGGAGTGGGGCGAGCCCGCCGACCCGCTCGCCTTGATGAGCAAGGCCGAACGCCGAGCCTGGAGCAAGCGGAACCAGGCGAGGGCCACGCGCTCATGGAGCTCCAGCAACGTGCGCTATCTGCTCGGTCATGGCCGTATCAAGGATGCGAACGCGATCCTCGGACGTCTCCACGCCGTCACCGGCGTCGTCGTCCACGGCGAGGAGCGCGGACGGACGATCGGCTTCCCGACGGCGAACCTCTCCGAGGACGTCATCGGATACCTGCCGGTCGACGGCGTGTACGCCGGATGGCTCGTCGACGGCGAGAGCCGCTGGCCTGCCGCGATCTCCATCGGCACCAAGCCCACGTTCAGCGAGAAGACGGGCCTCAACGAGCGGGTCGTCGAAGCATATGCGATCACCGATGACTGGCTGGAGCTCTACGGACACACCGTGCGCGTCGAATTCGCCGGATTCCTGCGTCCCCAGGTCAGGTTCGACGGCGTCGACGAGCTCACGGCCGAACTGAAGCGCAACGTCGAGGAGACGAGGCGGCTCCTCGCCTGACGACGGACTGCACAGCGACAGCGGCGAAGCGCTACAGCAGCGCGTCCAACGCCGCCTTGACCGACGACACCTGCACGATCGTGAGCCCCGGAATCGCCACGTGCTTGCGTAGCCGGGGCGTCACGGCCGTCGTGAAGCCCAATCGCGCCGCCTCGCGCAGACGGTACTCGAGCCGCGGCGCGGGCCGCACCTGACCGGTCAGCGAGATCTCGCCGATCGCGCAGGTCGTGCGGGCGATCGGCGCATGCTTCGCGGCGCTCGCCAACGCGGCTACGATCGCGAGGTCACAGGCAGGTTCCTTCGCCAACCCACCGGCGATCGTCGAAACATACAGATCGTTCGACAGCAGATTCACCCGTCCGTGACGGTACAGCACCGCCACCAGCATCGCGATGCGATTGGCGTCCACGCCGTTGACGGCGCGGCGCGGCGTCGGCAGCACCGAGTTCGTCACCAGCGACTGGATCTCGATCGGCAGGGAGCGGTGGCCGTCCAGTGTGAACGTCACGCAGGTGCCCTCCACAGGGGCGTCGGCCTGCGCATCGTCCGCCGACTCGGTATCCGCCGACTCGACCCCCGCCGCAGTGGACAGGAACAGCCCAGCCGGGTCGGTCACCTCCTCGATGCCCTCGCCGCTCATATCGAAGCAGCCGACCTCGTCGGTCGGACCGAAACGGTTCTTCACCGCGCGCAGCATCCTGAGCGCCGTCTCCGCATCGCCCTCGAACTGGCAGACCACGTCCACCAGATGCTCCAATGTGCGAGGACCGGCGATCGAACCGTCCTTCGTGACGTGTCCGACGAGCAGCACCGGCACGTCCAGGGTCTTGGCCACGTCGATCAGGGCGCTCGCCACCTCGCGCACCTGCGTGGACCCGCCGGAGATGCCGTCGACGTCCTGCGAGACGATCGTCTGCGCCGAATCGACGATCGCCAGCGTCGGGCGCTCCTGTTCGATCAGTCCCAGCACGGTGGCGAGGTCCGTCGTGGCGGCGAGCAGCAGATTCGGCTCGACCGCGTTGATGCGGGAGGCGCGCAGCCGCACCTGCCCCTGCGATTCCTCTCCGGACACGTACAGCACGCGACCGCCGGCCGCGGCGTGGGCGCGCGCGATGTTGCCGGCGGTCTCCAGCAGCAGCGTCGACTTGCCGATGCCCGGCTCGCCGGCCACCAGCACCACCGAACCGGGGACGATGCCCCCGCCGAGAACGCGGTCGAATTCCAAGAATCCCGTGGGGATGCGCGTCACGTCGTCGGTGCCGATCTCGGTGATCGGACGGGCGGCTCCGGCCGCCACTGCCACCGACCTTGTACGGGACACGCGCCCGTCCGCGCCGATGCCCGTTGCGGCTCCCGCGGCGCCCGATGCGCGGCGGGCGGCCGAGGTGCGCGTTGCCGCCGCGGGGCGTGCCTCATGGAATTCGTCGATGGTGCCCCATTGCCCGCACTCGGGGCATTTGCCGAACCATTTCGCGCCGGTCCACCCGCATTCGGAACACAGGTAATGCACATTCGTTTTTGCCATATTCCGACGCTAACGCCGCAAAGCGACAGCGTGTGATAGCGGGCGGCGCGTCAGGCGGATGTGCCACAATCGGAGTCATGTCGAAGTCGAGTATCCGTCCGAAAAACCGTCCGCAATCCGGCAGGAATGCACGTGTCCCATCGAGTGGATCGCACGCCAGACTGTTCGTCGTCGTCGTGGCGGCGGTCGTGGCGATCATTCTGGCGTTCCTGTCCGCGTTCGTATGGCCCGGATGGGCGCTCAACAAGGACGTCGCGCCGAAGGCGGATCAATCCCAAAGCGCGGAGCCGACCACGCCGAGCATCAAGGCCGAGGCATTGCCGTCGGACGCGACCGAACTGCTCAAGGCCATGCCGGACAGCGTGCTGAACTTCGCGCGCACCAAGGCCGAGGATTCGACCACATGGAGCTCCTCCTCGCCGCTCGAGGAGTACACGCTCACCTATTCGACCGGCAAGAAGACCGAGAACGTCACGCTGGTCGTGGCGCAGTGGAGCACGTCCACGCCCGCGAAGACGCAGTATGATGCGCTCGCCAAGGCGCTGGGGGGCAAGACGATCGCCTCCGGATCGGTCAAGGTGCAGGGAAGCTCCACCGGCGACTACGTCGTCAAGGGCGGCGCGGAGGACGGCGCTCAGGCCACGGCCGTGTGGCGCAACGACACGGTGGTGTTCCAGGCCACCGGCGCGAAGTCCTCGGTGCAGCGGTTCTACCAGAAGTTCCCGCTGTAGGCTCCTCGAGCCCTGTAGACCGAGCGCAACGCGTGGCCGTCCTTGGATGGTGCCGGTCGAAGACAGGCGTCGAGACCCCTCATGTGTGGACGTGTGTATGGACGTTCGATGAACCTTTGGTGACCGTTGCGGGTGGCATCGTCCGAGATCATGTGTATACTCGTGCGAGTTGCAACTTTTACGATTAATCGGAATGGAGGCTTCAGATGGGTTCCGTCATCAAGAAGCGCCGCAAGCGGATGAGCAAGAAGAAGCACCGCAAACTGCTGCGTAAGACCCGCCACCAGCGTAAGTAGTCTTACCTGCTTTCAAGGCGTGAAAACCCCGTGAACCGCAAGGTTCCGGGGTTTTCTTATATGCGTCTTATATGCGTCATACGCACCGAATCGGTGCGATCGTCTCGACTTGGTACGTACTACGAAGGACGGGTCCTCTCCCCATGGGTTGCGCCCAAGGGGAGAGGACCCGTCCTTCGTGAATATCCGCGATCTACGACGCGATCACTTGTTGGAGTTGGTCAGCACGCGCGGGCCGTTTGGATCGCCGACGATGACGGTGTCGACCATGTTGAGGAACAGGCCGTGCTCGACGACACCCACCGTGTTGATGAGGTCCTCGGCCAGATCGAACGGGTGGTCGATGCGCTCCAGATGCAGATCCACGACGAAGTTGTTCTCGTCGGTGCGCACCTCCTCGCCGTCGGCGTCGAGACGCAGCACCGGCTTGTAGCCCTTGGCCTCGAACTTCTTGACGACGTGGCCGGCGCCGAAGGGGATGACCTCGACCGGCAGCGGGAACTTGCCGATGGTGTCGACGACCTTGGACTCGTCGACGATCCACACGATCTTGTTGGAGTTGGTGGCCACGATCTTCTCCCACAGGAGGGCCGCGCCGCCGCCCTTGATGCCGTTGAAGTTCTTGTCGACCTCGTCGGCGCCGTCGATGGTCACGTCGATGTGGTCCACGTCATCGATGTCGACGATCTTGATGCCGTAGCTTTCGGCCTGGGCCTGGGTGCGGCGGGAGGTCGTCACGCCGGTGAACTGAAGGCCCTCCTCCTGAACGCGGCGGCCGAGCTCGTCCACAAGGAACTTGACGGTCGAACCGGTGCCGAGGCCGGCGATCATGCCGTTCTCGACGAGCTTGGCGGCCTCGATGCCGGCGGCCTTCTTCAGGGCGTCCTGCTGTGCCTTATCCATGGTGGTGATTCCTTTCCTGACCTGTTGAAAGTCCGCTTCCATCCTAACGCGGGTGGGAGATTGTGTGCGGTCGTGTCCACTCGTGTTCGCCGGCTGTTCAGCTTCGTCGGATGGGATCCGTCGTTTAGCGCAGGAAGTCCGCGTCGGTGATGGTGAGGTTGCCGTCGCCATCCACGAATCCGTCCACCGCGATGTAGCCGCGTACGTGCATGCTCTCGCCGGTGAAGTACGGGCTGGTCTTCGGAGCGGGGGAGAAGTGCACCTCACCCGAGACCTTGAGGCCGCTCGGAGTCGGTGTATTCGCAGGTTGTGCGGGGCGTACGGGCTGCTGCTTGCCTGACTGTGCGGTCACGTGCCGTGTATCGGCGTCTGCCGGCCGGCTCTCCGACGTCTCCGTCGTTTCGGTCGATGCGATTGGTGTGGCTGATGCGACCGGCGCAATCGATGCGATCAGCGATGTTTCCTGCTCTTGCAGGCCCTTGCGTCCTGCCGAATCCGTCTTGTCCTTGGACGCGGACCTGTTCCTACGCGGCAGTCCCCTGGCTCCGTCACGATCGATCGTCGTCTCATGTCGTTCGTCGACGGGCTTGAGGCCCGCAGCGGCGCGATCCAGCATCAGCTGCGCGTCCGGCGGCACATCGGTGCCCTTCGCATATGGCGAGTTGAGCAGCGACTGCCATCCTTCGAGCGGCAGGTAACCGTCCTGCGACCTCTTGCGGCATTCCTGCGCGTATGTCCTCGCCAGCTCGTCCACGAGTTCGTTGCCCGCGTTGCCGGCGTGTCCCTTGACCCACTTGAAATCGACCGGGCCGGGGCGTTTGGCGATTTCGGCGTCGATGGCCTTGATGACCTCGACGTTCTTCACCGGCTGCTTCTGGGAGTTCCTCCAGCCGTTCTTCTTCCAGCCCTTGAGCCATTTGGTCGAGCAGTTGATCGCATACTGCGAGTCCGATTCGATGAGCAGCGGTTCGGGCCCGGGGTGCGCGCGCAGCACCATCAGCACCGCGCACAGCTCGCCGATCTGGTTCGTGCCGTTCGTGGCGCCGCCGGCGTCGTACCCTCTGGAATCGTGTTCATGACCGGGAATGCGGCCGTCTCCGGCGTTCGTGTCATGGTCGGCCCACGCCCACCCCATCGGTCCGTTCGGATTGCCCAACGCCGATCCATCGGTGGACACCACAATCTTCTTACCCATGCCCACCACCATACAAAAGGGGATTCCCGCGATTCAACATTGCGCGGGAATCCCCTTTTGTCTAATCGATGTGTCGACTGGCGACTAGCGCCGAATCACTCGGCCAGCGCCTTGTCGACGACGACCTCGGCCTCGGCGAGGACCTTGTCGAGGGCCTCCGGGCTCTCGAAGGACTCGGCGTAGACCTTGTAGATGTTCTCGGTGCCGGAAGGACGGGCGGCGAACCAGTTGTCCTTCGTGGTGACCTTCAGACCGCCGATCTTGGCGTGGTTGCCCGGCGCCTCGGTGAGCTTGGCGGTGATGTCCTCGCCCGCGAGCTGCGTGGCGGTGACGTCGTCGCCGGTGAGCTTGCCGAACTTCTGCTTCTGCTCGAGCGTGGTCGGGGTGTCAACGCGCTTGTACCAGGACTCGCCGAAGCGGGCCACCTGGTCCTTGTGCAGCTCGGCCGGGTTCTTGCCGGTCTTCGCGGTGATCTCCGCGGCGAGCAGGTCGGGGATGAGGCCATCCTTGTCGGTGGTCCAGATGCGGCCGTCCTTGCGCAGGAAGGACATGCCGGAGCTCTCCTCGCCGCCGAACGCGACCTCGCCCTTGAACAGCGGGTCGACGAACCACTTGAAGCCGACCGGGACCTCCATGACCTTCGCGTTGATCGACGCGGCCACGCGGTCGATCAGGGAGGAGGAGACCAGAGTCTTGCCGACCGCAGCGCCCTCGGGCCAGCCCGGACGGTTGCCGCCGAACAGGTACTCGACGCACACGGCGATGTAGTGGTTCGGGTTCATGACACCCCAGTCGGGGCACACGATGCCGTGACGGTCGGCATCCGGGTCGGTGCCGCCGACGAGATCGTACTTGTCCCACGCGCCGGCGTTGAGCTCGTCGACGAGACCCTTCATCGCGTACGGCGAGGACGGGTCCATGCGGATCTTGCCGTCGTGGTCGATGGTCATGAAGCGCCAGGTCGGGTCGACCTCGGGGCGCACGACGCCGATCGTGAGGCCGTACTTCTCGTTGATGAGCGGCCAGTAGTTGACGGACGCGCCGCCGAGCGGGTCGATGCCGAGACGCACGCCGGAGGAGCGGATCACATCGAAATCGATGACGTTGCCGAGGTCGGCGACGTAGTGCTCACGGAAGTCGAAGGGCTCGACGTACTCGGACTTGATGGCCTCCTCGTACGGCACGCGCTTGACGTTCTTGTAGTCGGCGAGCAGCTCGTTGGCGCGGGCGGCGATCGCGTTGGTGGTCTCGGCCGGGGCCGGGCCGCCGGTGACCGGGTCGTACTTGAAGCCGCCGTCGGTGGGCGGGTTGTGCGACGGGGTGACGACGATGCCGTCGGCCAGACCCTCGCCCTCGAAGCGCTGGGTGCCGTCGGCCGCACGGTTGTGCGTCAGGATGGCCTGGGAGACGACCGGCGTCGGCACGAAGTCGCCGCGGGAGTCGACGCGCACGTGCACGCCGTTGGCGACGAGCACCTCGATGGCGGTCTTGCGGGCCGGCTCGCTCAGGGCGTGGGTGTCGGAGCCGAGGTACAGCGGGCCGGTGACGCCGGCCTTCTTGCGGTATTCGGCGATGGCCTGGGAGATGGCGACGATGTGGGCCTCGTTGAACGAGGTCTTCAGGGACGAACCGCGGTGGCCGGAGGTGCCGAAGATGACACGCTGCTCCGGAACGGCCGGGTCGGGGACGAGGTCATAGTACTTGCCGATGACCTCATCGACGTTGATCAGATCTGCTGGGGTGGCGGGCTTGCCCGCATTGTTAGCTACCATGTCTCCATTCTACGGCGTCCGACATGTACGGTGAGTAACATTTTGTGCTCAATTGTTCTGAAATGTGAGTGAATGGATGTTGAATTGTATGACCGTGGCGATGACGGGATGACGCCGGGGTGGCGCAAGGGGCGGTAGGATGCGGCATCCGGGCATCGTCGGATCGTCCGCGCGCATATCGACGGATCGTCGTGAGGGCGGCGGTCGCCGCGTGTCGTGCCGCGACACGCGGCGATCAGTAAACGTTTGCGCGATATTTGGAGGCATGGTACACTGACCTCCGTCAGTTTCCTTAGCAGGGTTGCTACTCAAGATTTCGAGGCAAGACCTGAGACATGGACTCGCCGTAGGTGTATTCGCCCCACGGCTCCATATGGTCCTTGTCTCGGGTCTTTTCTGTTATCTGGGGTCGATGACGATCACGCAAGGTGACTAGAAACAGTGGAAGAACAGTAGGAAATGGAGAATCCGATGTCGCATCAGGACGATGTCAAGGCGATCATCACCGCCGTCGGCGGCGCCTCCAACGTCAAGTCGCTGACGCACTGCGCCACTCGACTGCGTTTCGAATTGAAGGACAACGGCAAGGTCGATCAGGCCTCGCTCGATGCCAACAAGGTCGTGCTCGGCGGCGTGCCGCAGTCCGGTAATCGTTATCAGGTCGTCATCGGCGGTCAGGTGGCCACCGTGTACGACGAGATCATGCACCTGCCCGAGATGGCGGGCGTCGGCGCCGGCAGCGTCGACGCCGACGCCGCCGACGGCGAGATGAGCGACGCCGAGCTCAAGGCCGCCAAGCGCAACGAAGGCGTGCGCGGCAAGGTCGCGTGGCTCGACAACTTCTTCGAGTACCTGGCCGACTCCTTCCGCCCGATCCTGGGCGTCCTGCTCGGCGCGTCCATCATCATCGCGCTGGTCAACCTGTTCATCTCGATCGGCGTGATCCCGAACGACGAGGCGAACACCGGCCTCATGTTCATCAAGGCGCTGTGGAAGGGCGTGTTCTACTTCCTGCCCATCATGGTCGCCTACAATGCCGCCAAGAAGCTCAAGGTCGACCCGTGGCTGGGCGGCGCCATCATGGCCGCGCTGATGACCCCGCAGTTCACCGCGCTGTCCGACACCAAGACGTGGGGCGACGCCGTGCAGTGCGTCACCAACGAGACCCTCGGCACCTCCTCCTGCACCGCGACCGTCTTCGGCCTGCCGATGCAGCTGTCCGACTACTCCGGCAACGTGTTCGTGCCGCTCATGATGGCCGCCGTGCTGGCCCTCGTCTACCACGGCATGAAGAGGATCATCCCCGAGAGCATCCAGCTGGTCTTCCTGCCGTTCTTCTCCATGATCATCGTCGGCGCCCTGACCGCCTTCCTCATCGGTCCGCTGGGCGTGTGGGTCGGCAACGGCCTCGGTGTCGGCCTCGCCTGGATGAACGGCCACGCCCCCTTCATCTTCGCCATCGCGATCCCGCTGCTCTACCCGTTCCTCGTGCCGCTCGGCCTGCACTGGCCGCTCAACGCCCTCATGCTCATGAACATCCAGTCGATAGGCTACGACTTCATCCAGGGCCCGATGGGTACGTGGAACTTCGCCTGCTTCGGCGCCACCGCCGGCGTGCTGTTCCTCTCCATCCGTGACAAGGACGACCAGATGCGCCAGACCTCGATCGGTGCGCTCGCGGCCGGCCTGCTCGGCGGCGTCTCCGAGCCGAGCCTCTACGGCATCCACCTGCGCTACAAGCTCATCTACTCCCGTATGCTCGTCGGCTGTGGCGTCGGCGGTGTCGTGATCGCCGTCCTCGGATGGCTGTTCCCGTCCACCATCGCCTCCGGCGAGACCGTCCACGGCGTGACCACCACCGCGTTCGCCTTCACCTCCCTGCTGACCATCCCGGTCTTCGACCAGATGTGGGTCTACGCCATCGCCATCGCCGCCGCGTTCATCACCTCCATGGTCCTGATCATCACCTTCGACTACCGCACCCCGGAGCAGAAGGCCGAGGTCAAGGCCCGCGTCGCCGCCGCGGTCGCCGCCAAGTCCGATGAGGGCTCCGTCGAGTCCGCCGCCGCCCCGGCCCCGGTCGCCGCTCCGGCCGCTCCTGCTGCCGAAGCCGCTCCGTCCGCTCCGGCCTCCCAGAGCGAGCCGACCACCGCAGTCCTGTCCCCGGTCAACGGCCATGTCGTCTCCCTGGACGACGCCGGCGATCCGGTGTTCGCCTCCCGCGCCCTCGGCGAGGGCGTCGGCGTCCAGCCGACCGACTCCATCGTCAAGGCTCCGGTCTCCGGCGTCCTGCAGACCGTCGCCGAAACCGGCCACGCATTCGGTCTCAAGACCGATGACGGCGTCGAGGTGCTCGTCCACGTCGGCATCGACACGGTCAAGATGAACGGCGAGGGCTTCGCCGTGGCCGTTGCCAAGGGCGATCGCGTCAACGCCGGTGACACGCTGGTGACCGTCGACTTTGATAAGGTCAAGGCATCCGGTTACAGCACCACCACCCTGATGACGGTGCTCAACACCGCAATGCTCACGGCGGTCACTCCGAAGACGGGTGTGGACGTCAAGGCCGGCGACGAGGTCATCGCCATCGAGAAGTAATCCGGGATTCGTCCCGGGATCGGGAGGAACGCCATGGAAGTACTTCGCGTCTTCAACAACAACGTCGTTCTGGCGAAGGACGGGAGGCGCGAAGTCATCCTCACCGGGCGCGGCCTTGGCTTCAAGGCCAAACCCGGCATGAAGGTCGACACGACCAAGGTGGCACGCGTGTTCGTGCCCGCCGACGGTCGCGGTCCCGACCACATGGCCCAGCTGCTGGGCGACATTCCTCCCGAGATCATCAGACTGGTCTCCGACGCCATGGACGAGATCGGACTCGGCGCCCAAGCGGCGCAGAATCCGACGCTCGTCATGGCGCTCGCCGACCACGTATGCGGCGTGTTGCGCCGCGTCAGGAACGGCATTCCGGCCGTTGCCTACCCATTGAGCGAAGAAGTGAGTTCCCTCTACGAGCGTGAATACACGCAGGGACGGGAACTGCTCGTCTCCCTTAATCGCAGACTTAACGGAGCGTTACCCGACAGCGAGGCCGTGGCGTTCGCGCTCCATCTGGTCAACGCTGGATTCGCGACCGGCGACCTCTCCCACACGTATGCGATGACCGGCGTCATCCAACAGCTGCTCGCCGTCATCGAAGGCACCTACGACATCAAGCTTGATGAGCATTCGGTCAACGTCGGCCGATTCATCACCCATCTGCGCTACCTGTTCGTGCGCATCCACCAGCACAGCCAGCTCGAGCGCGAACCCGAGGCGATCGTCACGTCGATCACCCAGTCCTATCCGAAGGCGTTCGACTGTGCCCGACGCATCGCCGCACTCATCGAACTGCGTCTCGACACCACACTCACCGAGGACGAGATCGCCTACCTCACCCTCCACGTGGCCCGTGTCACCGCCGCATAGCGGCATTGGATTCACTTTACCGGCGGGATCGTGCCCGTCGCCGACAGATCCGGCGTCACCTCCGGCACGCGTACGATCAGCGCCCTGCGCTCCACATCGAAGCGGATATGACGCGTCTCGGGCAGCATATCGCCGTCCACCTGCGCGAGAGCCGGCTTCTCCAACGTCAGCTCGGCGCTCACGCCCTGGATCTGGTCGATCGTCGAATTCGTCGACAGCGGATTCTGCTCCGCACGGCCCGTGATCGTCTGATGCACCACGTCGCCGAACAGGTTCGCCCAGCCGAGGATGCCACCGGTCGTGTCGATGATCTCGAAATCAAGCAGGCCGTCGTCGTACGAGGCGTTCGGCATCAGCGAGAACACGGGGATCTGCCCGCAGTTGCCGGCCATGAACGTGCGGAAGATGAGACCGCGCGTCGAATGGGTGCTGCCGTCGCGGCTGGTGATCGTCACGTTCGCGTGATACCGCGGCGTGAACAGGTTCTTGACGCCACCTACGAAGTAGGCGAGCCAGCTGATGTTCTTCTTGAGCTGGGGATCCGTGTCGTCGATCATCGCCGCGTCGAAGCCGACGCCGGCGATAATAAGGAACGCGTGCCCGTGATCCTCCTCCGGATGGTCCAGCAGCGTGAGCCTGCCCATATCCACCGTGCGCGAGCCATGCGAGGTGGCCACCGTCAGCGCCGCGTCGATGTCGTCCACCGGAATGCCCATGTTGCGGGCGAACAGGTTGCCGGTGCCGATCGGCACGATGCCCAGCGCGTGACCGGTGCCCGAGACGGCGGAGGCCACCGTCCTCACCGTGCCGTCGCCGCCGACCGCGATCACCACGTCAGCGCCGTGCCTCAGCGCCTCCAGCGCGCATGCGCGGCCGTCCTTGTCCAGCTGCGTGTCGATGAACTCGACCTCCGTCAACCCCTTCGATGCGCAGAACTCCTCGATATGCTGACGTCTCACCTCGGCCTGCGGCTTGGACGGGTTCACGATGAACGCGTAATGCACCTGATCGTCGTCGCGCTCGACAAGCTTCTCGGCAAGAAGCTGACGACGGTACGAACGGTACGCCAAGGCCGCCGCCACGAGGATGGCGACACCGATGATGACTGCAATGACGATGATGACGGCTGTGGGCATGACTCCCATTGTTCACGCAAACCCCACCGCGACATGCAACGCCACGACGAAATTCGACGATTCCTCTACGTCGGCTTCTTCTGGCTCCCCGTCAGGCCTCCCCGTCCCGCTATGATCGGATGTCATGCTTGGTTCCGAAGTACGCAACAAAATCGACCGTGTCTGGGACGCCTTCTGGTCCGGCGGCATCTCCAATCCGCTCGAGGTGATCGAGCAGATCACCTACCTGCTGTTCATGCGCCGACTCGATATGAACCAGCAGCGAGAGGAGAACAAGGCGCGCCGGCTCCGCCGCCCGATCGAACACGCGGTGTTCACCGAGGATCAGCGGAACCTGCGCTGGAGCGTCTTCTCGCAGAAGGACCCGGAGACCATGTACGAGATCATCTCCGAACAGGTGTTCCCGTTCCTGCGGATGATGGGCGGCGCGGAATCCTCCTACGCGGAGCAGATGAAGGATGCGCGATTCACGATCCCCACGCCGCTGCTGCTCGCCAAAACCGTCGACATGCTCTCTGACATCGATATGTCCAACACGGACGTGAACGGCGACCTCTACGAATACCTGCTCTCGAAACTCTCCAGCTCCGGTGTGAACGGACAGTTCCGCACGCCGCGACACATCATCCAACTCATGGTCGCGATGATGGCGCCGACCCCTCGCGATACCATCTGCGATCCCGCGTGCGGCACCTGCGGCTTCCTCGTCGCATCCGCCGAATACGTGCGCGAACATCACCCGGAGGTATACAGCGACCCGCTGCTGCGAGAACGGTACGCCACCGACATGTTCCACGGCTACGACTTCGACCGCACCATGCTGCGCATCGGCAGCATGAACCTCATGCTGCACGGCATCGACGATCCCAACGTCCACTACAAGGACTCGCTGAGCGCATCCGGCGACGAGGACGAAGGCCGCTACTCGCTGATCCTCGCCAACCCGCCGTTCTCCGGCAGCCTCGACTACGAGACGACCAGCGCGAAACTGCTGCGCCAGGTGAAAACCAAGAAGACGGAGCTGCTGTTCCTCGCGCACTTCCTGCGCATGCTCGAACCGGGTGGACGCGCGGCCATCATCGTGCCCGAAGGCGTACTGTTCGGCTCGACCGGCGCACACAAGAAACTGCGCAAGGCGCTCGTCGAGGAGCAGAAGCTCGAAGCGGTGGTCAAACTGCCGTCCGGCGTTTTCAAACCGTACGCCGGCGTCAGCACCGCGATCCTCGTGTTCACCAAAACCGACGGCGGCGGCACCGACGACGTATGGTTCTACGACGTGCGCGCCGACGGATACTCCCTCGACGACAAGCGCTCGCCGATCGAGGCCAACGACCTGCCGGACGTGCTCGAACGCTGGACGCATCGACGTGACGAGTCCGAGCGATCCCGGGCGCGGACGGAGCAGTCGTTCTGCGTACCGAAGGAGGAGATCGCCGGACAGGAGTACGACCTGAGCCTCAATCGGTACAAGGAGATCGAATACGAGGAGGAGGAACATCGGTCGGTCTCGGAGATCCTGGACGACATCGACTCGCTTGATTCCGGGATCGCGGCCGATGTCGCGGCATTGCGGGAGCTGCTTTCGTGACGGGTGTGATTCCGGCTCCCTCTGATGAGGGAGCTGTCGCGCGAAGCGTGACCGAGGGGGAGATCTCCTTCGACGTCAGCCGTGTCGGTGTTGGTCGTGTCGAGGCGGCGTATGCGATGCTCGACACACTCAAGGCCGTTCGGCCAAGCCTACGGTCGAGCATCGCATACGCCGCCCCGACACTCGTTGCGTGGGGATGTTGTTTTCTCTCGGCTCCCCTTGTCAGGGGAGCTGGCCCGCGAAGCGGGACTGAAGGGTAGTTCGGTTGGTTGAGAAATGTGCGGTGCGGAATAATGGTTCGTGGGTGTTGAAAGGGTTATTCGATGGCTGATTTCATGAGTGACCCCTCGAAGATGAAGGTGAATATGTCGCGAAACGGTGACGGAGAAAAACCGCGTATGGTGAAGCTGGGGGATGTTCTTCATCATTGGAAGGATATGGTCCATGTTGATGACCCGCTTTCGGTGCCGTTGATTTCTGTGAAACTGTATGGCAACGGTGCTGTACGCCGTGAAATTGGCGATGGTAAGGCTCCCAAGCCGTTCACGGGTAATCGCGGCCACGCTGGTCAATTTGTGTTTTCACGGATTTGGGCTCGTCGTGGTGCCATGGCACTTATTCCTGAAGAGTTGGATGGAGTCGTTGTTACGAATGAATTCCCGTTATTCGATGTTGATGAGAAAGAACTTGATTCAAGATACTTGAACTATCTTGTTCAGACTCAGTCATTTTTGGGAGAATTGGAACGAATAAGCGCTGGGGCATCAGGGCAGAACCGAGTCAAAGAAGCAGCATTCTTGAATATCCACGTTCCTCTGCCGTCGCTGGAGGAGCAGAGGCGGATTGTGGCTGTGCTTGATCGGGCCGATGCCATTCGCGCCAAGCATCGTCAGATCCTTGTAGATCTTGACGAGCTTAAGCAGTCATTTTTTGATGAAATGTTTTTGAGTGATGATTTCCCGATTGTTGAGTCGGGTGATCTGATGCCAGTGATGCGTAATGGACTATCTCCTTCAAAAAGCGGAACTGTAAGCGCTCGGGTTCTTACCTTATCGGCAATTACTCAAGGGAAGTTTGATGTGAGCGCTGTAAAAGAAGGAACTTTTGATACTGAGCCTCCTGCTGATAAGCGTGTAACCGGTCAAGATTTCATGATGTGCCGAGGGAATGGTAATAAATCACTAGTTGGTGTTGGCGCATACAGTAATAAGGATTGTCCGGATCTTGTTTTCCCTGATACGATTATTGCAGGACGAGTGAATACGGACAAAATATTATTGCCTTATTTGGAAATAGTTTGGCATAGTGGGTCAGTTCGTAGTCAAATTGAGAGGTCGGCGAGGACAACGAATGGAACATATAAGGTCAATCAGCAGGCGCTTTCACAAATAAATATCCCCCTGCCGCCGATCGAGTTGCAAAAAGAGTTTGCTCGGCGGGTGGAGTCAATTGCGGCGGCTCGGGCCAAGGTCGAGCGGGCGCTGGCCTTGGACGACGAGCTGTTCGCCGCTTTGCAGTCTCGGGCCTTCCGTGACGCCTTGTGACAGGGGCGGATCTGATATATGGACATGGTGCGTCGGCTGCGGCCATCTCGCCATGCCGAGGGGTGCAACATACAGGTGATTCGCTCACGCGGAACGCCGGATGTCGCCGTCAGGAAATCGTCGCCGATACGGTGCGGTCACAACGTGCGGTCACAACGTGATTCCGGCTTGCCTTTTGACGTGTTGTGACAATTTTCGTTGTCACAACGTATCGGAATCGCTGCGAATCGTACGTTGTGACAAGAACGGCGGATTGACGACGATTGACGACCGACGCCGGATCGTCAGAACGCTTGGAATTCCGCCATTTCATAGACTGCGTCATTTGTGTGATCGCATTCGTCGCCGGCGATCCGTGTCACAACTCGAAAAAATCGACGTGAATCGCACGTCGTGACAGCTTTTCTTGTCACAACGTGACCGGAACTGACGTGAATCGCACGTTGTGACAATTCTCCCCGCCTTTCTCCCTGCCGCAGAGTCCACCGATGGTCGCGACGTGTGCATACGCAGGGCGTCGCAGGCCATACGCAGGCTGGCCTCCTTGACCGAAATCAGCGGAAGCGGTTCACCGGGGGAACAGTTTGAGGTACTGGCGGGCGGTCATGCTCTTTACCGATGAATGGGCGAACGCCCCGGAATCGCGGGTGATGATGAAATCGATGTCATTGCGTTCGGCGACGGCGCGGATCAGACCGTCCTCGAAATCGGGTTCGTCGGAGTAGGCGGAATCGTCGCACTCCCGCTGACCGACGGGAAGGACGTCTAACAGCACCAGAAAATGGCGGATGAGCTGTCTGCATGCGGGTTCGCCCAGCGGCTTCCTGCACAGGTAGTAGAAGTCCTTCAGGGAACCGGAGGTCACGTATCCGGCGGCCTCGGACTTCGCCACCCGTTCCATGAGGGCGGTGGCGGGGTCGTGCTCCGGACGGTTCGCGACCGCGTAGTCCACAAGGATGTTCGTGTCGAACAGGAGCCTAGATGTCACGGTTCTCGAACTCCTTGCGCATGTCGTCGTAGGTCATGGTGTCCAGCTCGGTGCCGCGTGGCAGGTTCGCGATGATGTCCTGGGCGTCCTTGAAGGCGGCCAGTCGCGCCTGCCTGCGCGTGTTTCCCGAATCGTCGAACTCGGGGACGACCCCCGTGTTGGCGATGCTCTCCCACAGGTCGCGGATCAGCTCGTTGGGAGTGAGACCGGCCTTCCTGATGTAGTCGTTGGCCACGGCCTTGACCTTGGCGTCGACACTTGCGGAGACTGTAGCGGTCGCCATCGCATCCTCCTGTCTACTATCTACATATAGATAGTAGACAGTCTATTCGCACGCCTCGCGCCGGTCAATTCGTGGCACATATGGAATCGCCCTTCGCCTCATGCCGATATTCATGTTTTTCTGATGGGAATCCATCGGTGATTCTCGCGTGCGGAACGTACACTGAACAGCAAAAGTGGCGCAATGACGGCGTCGGCGTGAGGGGAAGGATGGCAAGTGATGGGCAACTTCGATTTCGTGCGTGCGGTGTTCCCGAACTGTGCGGACGACTGCATGAAGGCCGAATCGTACATCTTCTCCGACCCGATAGCGGCCTGCGCCTTTGCGAGGCGCGCCATCGACGTGCTGGTTGAGTACCTGCATTACGACGTGCTTGATCTGGACAAGCCGGATCATGACAACCTGGACGGGCGCACCAACAATCCCGAATTCAGGCGGCATGTCGATTCGGCCATCATCAGAAAGCTCAACATCGTCAGGAGAATCGGCAATATCGCCCTGCATGACGAGGATCCGAACATCTCCGTGGAACAGGCCAATGTCGTTGCGCGTGAGCTGTTCCAGATCATGCTGTGGACTGGATACCGGTTCACAGCGTCGCCGGACAAGGTGCCGCTGGATCGGCAGTTCGATCTGAACCTTGCCAGACGGGCGATGGCGCTCAATCCTCAGCAGCGTAACAAGTTGATCGCGAGCATAAAGAACGAACGTGAGAAGCACGCTCAGGAGATCGCCGAGCGGGACAATCGAATCAAATCGCAGGATGCGACCATCCTCGCGCAGCAGGCGGAGCTTGAGCGAATGCGCGAGCAGATCAAGGTCATGCAGCAGACGGTCAAGCCCGACAGACACGATTACACCTATAAAGAGGACGAGACGCGAACGGCCCTCATCGACCTGATGCTCGCCGAACAGGGGTGGAACCTGCGGGACGCGCGCAGTCGCGAATTCAAGGTCGAGAACATGCCGAAGACCGCGAAGAACCCCAGTGGCGTCGGATATGTCGACTACGTGCTGTGGGGCGACGACGGTCTGCCACTCGCCGTTGTGGAGGCGAAACGCACCTCCATCAGCCCGTCGGAGGGGGAGCAGCAGGCGCAAGCGTACGCCGACGCCTTGGAGGGGCTGTACCACAGGCGTCCCGTCATCTTCATGACCAACGGATACAAGACGCGCATCTGGGATGACCGGGGCAGCGGTGACAAGAAGTCGGTTGGGTATCCGCCGCGTGACGTGGAAGGATTCTATAAGAAGGACGAACTGGAACGGCTCATCGCCCGTCGGAAGGATGCGCGCGTGCTGTCCGCCGAGCCGATCTCCCTGCGCATCGCCGGACGGCCCTACCAGCAGGCGGCCATCAAGGCGGTCGATGAGGTGTTCGACGCTCGACAGCGTGCGGCGCTGCTCGTCATGGCCACGGGCACGGGCAAGACCCGAGTCGTCGTGTCACTCGTCGAACAGCTGATGAAGGCCGGATGGGTCCATCGTGTGCTGTTCCTCGCGGACCGTACCGCGCTCGTCAATCAGGCGTCGAACGCGTTCAAGGACAAGGACCACGGTCTGGGAAAGACCGTGCCGGTCGTCAATCTGCTCGAGGATGACAAAGCGGCTTCGGGCCGTGTGTACCTGAGCACGTACCAGACGATGATGAACCTCGTCAACGCCCGTGAGCTGGGAGAGGACGGCGGTGACGGCGGTGCGCGCGGCAAGTCGCTGCGCTTCGGCCCCGGCTTCTTCGATCTGGTCATCATCGACGAGGCGCATCGTTCCGTATACGCGAAATACGGGTTCCTGTTCCGGTACTTCGATTCGCTGCTGGTGGGGCTCACCGCAACGCCGAAGAACGAGGTGGACCGCAACACGTACCGGCTGTTCGGGTTGGAATACGACGAACACACCGGAGGCGTGCCTACGTTCGCCTACGATTTCGAGCAGGCGGTGAAGGAAGGCTATCTCGTGCCGGCGCGGGTGCTGCCCGTTAACACGAAGTTCATGGATCGCGGCATCACCTATGACGAGCTGTCGCCCGAGGAACAGGAGGAGTGGGACTCCAAGGACTGGGATGAGACCGGCGAAGTGCCGGACAAGGTCGATGCGAACGACGTCAACCGTGTACTGTTCAACGAGGACACCATCGACAAGATCCTCGGCACGCTCATGACGCACGGCATACACGTCGAAGGCGGCGACACGCTCGGCAAGACCATCATCTTCGCGCGCAACCAGGCGCACGCCGAAGCCATCAAGGCGCGATTCGACGCAGGCTGGCCACAATACGGCGGCACGTTCGCGCGCATCATCACGCACGCCACGCGCGACGCCCAGGCGCTGATCGAGTCGTTCGAGGACCCGGAGGGGGAACCGCATATCGCCATCAGCGTCGACATGCTCGACACGGGCGTCGACGTGCCGGAGGTCGTCAACCTCGTCTTCTTCAAACCGGTGATGAGCCGTACGAAATACTGGCAGATGCTCGGACGCGGCACACGCCTGTGCGCGGACCTCTTCGGGCCGGGCAAAGACAAGACGGAGTTCCTCATCATCGACTGCTGCCGCAACGTCGCCTTCTTCAACGAGCATTTCGAGGAGAGCAACGGCTACACAGGGCGATCCGCGAGGGAACGCCTGTTCCTGCTGCGGCTGGGGCTGCTGGAGACGCTTGATCGGGCTTCGGCGGAGAATGCGGGGAACTCGGAGCGTCTGGCATCGGCCGCGTTCGGCGGCTCCGACGACGATCTGACCCACTACCGCAGTGGGCTGGTGCGCATCCTCAATGGCACCGTCGGCGGCATGGACCCGGACGGCAACGTGCTGGTCAGGCCGCATCGGCTCGACATCGAAACCCTCTCGAACAAGGACTGGTGGACGTCGGTCACGAACGACAAGACGGTGCGTGCGGCGGGACTCGCCGGACTGCCGACCACGTTCGACGACGGCGAGAACACCGGTACGATGTCGAACCGCACGAGCGCGCGCTGGTTCGATCTGCGCGTGTACACCTACGAGCTGGCGCTGCTGCGTGCCAAGGCCGAAGCGGCGGGAGCCGCGGGCGGTGTCGACGGCGTCGACGGCGGCGCATCGGGATATGGCGTCGAGGAACCGGGCATCTCCCCGGACAAGGCGTGTCAGGACATTCGCGGTGTCGCCGAGCAGCTGCTTGACCCGCAAAAGCGCAACATCCCGGCCATAGCG
The DNA here is from genome assembly GCF_006454495.1 of Bifidobacterium sp. UTCIF-38. Taxonomy (NCBI): domain Bacteria; kingdom Bacillati; phylum Actinomycetota; class Actinomycetes; order Bifidobacteriales; family Bifidobacteriaceae; genus Bifidobacterium; species Bifidobacterium sp. UTCIF-38. The sequence goes on from NZ_JFAL01000006.1 coordinate 183,058, forward strand.
GAATGTGCCGAGCTGCTCGAAGCGGTGGCAGGCGAGGACTGGTGGACGGACGTCACCGTGCCGATGCTGGAGACTGCGCGCAAACGCATCCGCACGCTCGTACGCTATGTGAACAACACGCGACGCAACATCGTCTTCACCGACTTCGAGGACGAACTCACCATCGAAGCGGAATCAGGCGTGACCGGCGGAGGCGACGTCGCCGCGGTCGATATGGAACGCTTCCGGGAAAAGGCGGGAGCGTTCCTCAAGGAACTGGAGAACGACATCACCCTCGCGCGCGTGCGCATGGGAAGCCAACTCACCGAACTGGACCTCCGACGGCTCGAACGCATGCTACTCGATAACGGCGTGGGCAGCGAACAGGACATAGAGGCGGCCGCCGAACTCAGCGGCGGCTTCGGCCTGTTCATCCGTTCGCTCGTCGGACTGGACCGGAACGCCGTCGAAATGGCGTTCGCACGGTTCCTTGACGGCAAACGCTACAACGCTAGGCAGATCCGCTTCGTGAACCTCATCGTGCGCGAGCTCACCGCGAACGGGGTGATGGATGGCAGCCGGCTGTACGAGCCGCCGTTCATCGACATGGACGCGAACGGCCCCGAAGGGGTGTTCCCCGACGGACGGGACATCGACGTAATCTGCGACATCCTCGACGGTGTGAGGCGTACGGCCATCCCGTTGCAGAAAACGGCGTGACGGGACGGCGATACGCTCGTCCCGCGTGTCGGCTTACGGCGGTAGGCTTGGCGCATGCTTGATATTCAATTCATTCGCGAACACGCCGATATCGTCAAGGAATCCCAGCGCAAGCGCGGCGAATCCGTCGAACTCGTCGACGAGGTGCTGCGCTCCGACGAGACGCGCCGCTCCTCCCTCAAGGAGTTCGAGGCCGCCCGCGCCCAGCAGAAGGAGATCGGCAAGAAGGTCGCCGCCGCCCCGGCGGACGAGAAGGCCGCACTGATCGCCCAGACCAAGGAGCTCGCCGCCAAGGTCGCCGAATACAAGGCCGCCGCCGACGCAGCGTCCGAGGAATACACCACCGCGATGTGGAAGCTGTCCAACATCGTCGAGCCGGAGGCTCCGGAAGGCGGCGAGGACGACTACGTCGTCGTCAAGAAGGTCGGTCAGATCCGCGACTTCGAGGCCGAAGGCTTCGAACCGAAGGACCACCTGACCCTCGGCACCAACGTGGCCGGCATCGACATGCGCCGCGGCGTCAAGGTCGGCGGATCCCGCTTCTACTTCCTGCGCGGCGCGGTCGCCCGCATGCAGATCGCCATGCTCACCATGGCCGTCGATCAGGCCGAGAACCACGGCTTCGTGCTCGCCATCACCCCGACGCTCGTGCGCCCCGAGGTCATGGCCGGCACCGGCTTCCTCAACTCCCACGCCGACGAGATCTACCGTCTGCGCGAGCCCGATGACCAGTACCTCGTCGGCACGTCCGAAGTGGCGCTGGCCGGCATGCACGAGAACGAGATCCTCGATCTGTCCAACGGTCCGCTGCGCTACTGCGGCTGGAGCTCCTGCTACCGCCGCGAGGCCGGCGCCGCCGGCAAGGACACCTCCGGCATCATCCGCGTCCACCAGTTCGACAAGGTGGAGATGTTCGTCTACGCCAAGCAGGAGGACTCCTACGCCGAGCACCAGCACCTGCTCGAGATGGAGCAGGAGATGCTCGCCAAGGTCGAGGTGCCGTACCGCATCATCGACACCGCCGCCGGCGATCTCGGCTCTTCCGCAGCCCGCAAGTTCGACTGCGAGGCATGGGTGCCGACCCAGGGCCGCTACCGCGAGCTCACCTCCACCTCGAACTGCACCGAGTACCAGGCTCGTCGTCTCAACATCCGCGAGCGCACCGAGGACGGCTCCACCCGTTCGGTCTCCACGCTCAACGGCACCCTCGCCACCACCCGCTGGCTTGTCGCGATCCTCGAGAACCACCAGCAGAAGGACGGCTCCATCGAGATCCCGAAGGCCATGCGTCCGTACATGGGCGGCAAGGAAGTCATCGAGCCCACTAAGTGGGAGGCGTGACGCGCCCTGCGCCGTCCGTCACGCCTGCTGTGTTTCGCGACGCGCGCGACAAGAGGCCGTCCCGTCTGTATAATTGAACGTCGTGCGCGATGCCGAAATGGTTCGCGCGCGTCACGGGTAGATGTCTGAGTGGTCTAAAGAGACGGTCTTGAAAACCGTTGAGGGGCAACCCTCCGCGAGTTCGAATCTCGCTCTGCCCGCCATCGGGGTTCCGGGTTCATGCCCGGAACCCCTTTTGTTGTGTTGCGTCTGTTCGTGACCTCCATTACGTGGTCTGACGTCACATCGCGCGATGAAATCCCCATGGAGTAGTGACGCGATTTTGCGGATTGGCGGAATAAAGCCGTTCTGCGACACCGCGCCATGGGATAAACACCGCGCCATGGGAATTTCACCGCGCCATGGGTGCCAAAACCGCGCCCAAACCACGCAGACGAAATGGAATTGGCCGTTTCCTTTGAGTGATTCCCGTACATATAATGCGTCGCAGGCACCTGAAGCTGCGGATGAAGCGGTGTGCCGAATCAGTCGGGGACGTTAAGGGAAGAAGAATATGTCGTTGCCGTTATGGGAGAGGCCGATCGCGTTGGCCGAGGCGTTGATGGCGAAGCACACCGTCAAATTGGCTCCGGAGCCTGCGGGAGAGCGCGAGGGGCTCGTCATCGTCTCGCACGCGGTGCAGTCGGATGCGGTGCAGGCGCAATCCGGCTCCGCAAGCGACTCCGTCACCGATGTGTTCGCATCGTCACGGGATTCGGTGGATCGGTCCGATCCGTCCGCAACCAGTCCGATCACGCTGGTCACGGTCGGTGACTCGCTCACCGTCGGATGCGGCGTCGCCAGCCAAAGCGAGGGACTGACTCCCAGCATGGCCCACGCGCTCGCCGCCAAGGTGGGGCGTCCGGTGCACTGGGCGACCCATGGCAAACTCGGCGCCACGATGCGCCGCGTGCGCTTCCGTCTGCTGCCGGAGGTTACGGAGAGCCCCGATCTGCTCGTGCTGTGCGCCGGATCGAACGATCTGATGGCGCGACGCAGCATGAAGGAGTGGCGTGCCGACCTCACCGCCGCCATCGACGAGGCCAAGGCGTTGTGCCCGCACGTCGTGGTGATCAGCTCCGGTCAGGTGTATCGTTCCCCGGCGCTCGGCCGTACGCTACGCAAGGCGATTCTCGACATGACGGATGCGCAGACCGCGGTCAGCCGTGAGATCTGTGCGGCCAAGCAGGTGACGTTCGTTGACATGACGCATTACGACACCGGCCTGACCGACGCCGAGTTCTGGGCCGACGACGATTTCCACCCTTCCAAGCGCTGCTATCAGCTGCTCGCGAACGGGGTCATCGAGCAAAGCGCGCCCGATCTGCTCGATTTCGCCAAACAGGCCTGACAGCAGGCCTGACAGGGGAAGCTGGAGGGCTCACACGATGCGGCGGTCGGCGGCCCAGCGGGTCAGTTCGGTGCGATTGGACAGCTGCAGCTTGCGCAGCACCGAACTCATGTGCGTCTCGACGGTCTTGATGGAGATGAACAGTTCGGCGGCGACCTCCTTGTAGGTGTAGCCGCGTGCGATCAGCCGCATGACCTCCTGTTCGCGAGCCGAAAGCCGGTCGAGCTCATCGTCGTGGATGGGCGAATCGGCTCCGAAACCGGCTCCGGCCGTGCCGTCTGCCATACCGCCGTTGCCGAATCCCACGGCGCTTCCAATACCCTCTCCGCCTCCGGTGGCCCCGGCCGAACCGGATCCCGCTCCGCCCTGGAACACGGACAGTACGAATCCGGCCAGTTTCGGCGAGAACACCGCATACCCCTCATGCACCTGCTTGATCGAGGAGATCAGGTCCGCGCCCGTGATCGTCTTGGTCACGTAGCCGCGGGCTCCGGCGCGGATCACCGAGCCCACGTCCTGCGGCGAGTCCGACACGGACAGTGCGAGGAACGCGGAGGCGGGGGAGAGCGGATGCGATTTGAGCAGGATCTCCGTGCCACCTGCGCCCATGCCTCCGGGCACGTGCACGTCGAGGAGCACCACGTCCGGCTTCGTCGCGGCGATCATCGCGATCGAACCGTCCACGTCGGCTCCCTGTCCGACGATGTCGAACGTCGACGAGAGTGTCGCGATCACGCCCGCGCGGAACATCTCATGGTCGTCAACCACCGCCACGCGGATCGGTTTGTCGATTCCGGGTTTGTCGATTCCGGGTTTGTTGGTTCCGGCTTCACTTGTCGTGTCAGTCGTCGGATTCTGTACGTTCATCGCTTCGCTCCTTGCCTTGCATTGCGTCTGCCTGCGACCTGCCGTCCACCCTGATCGGCATGTGCATGCGCACCTCGGTGCCCCATCCTGGCCTCGATACGATCTCCACTTTACCGCCGCGGCGTCGGATGCGTCCGATGATCGATTCGCGGATGCCCAGACGATCGGGAGGGATCGCGTCCACGTCGAAACCGGCACCGTGATCGCGCACGAACACCTCCACCAGCGCGGGTCCCGCCTCGCAGTACACCGATATCGGTTCGCCGCCGTGCGTGACCGCGTTGACGAGCGCCTGCTGCGTCGCGTCGAGCAGCGCGTCGGTCGCGGCGCTCGGGCGCGCGTCACCGACCGTCACCACTTCGATCGGCCTGCCGTGCTCGTCCTCGACATGCGCCGCGATCTCCTTCAGTCCAGCGCCGACCGACCGGTCGGACGTGACACGCGTCTGATACAGCCATTGCCGCAGCTCGCGCTCCTGTCCGCGCGCCAGTGTGAACACGGTGTCCGGTTCGCTGCTGTGCAGCTGGATCAGCGCCAGCGTCTGCAGTACGCCGTCGTGTAGATGCGCGGTCATGTCGGCGCGCTCCTCCTCGCGTTCCTTCGACGCGCGTTCGGCAGTCAGCGATCGCAGCATCGAATTGGCCCACGGCAGGATCGCAAGCACCACGCCGACGAGCAGCAGGAATCCGGCGAGGATGATCCGCTTCGGATAGGAGAGAAGCCCCGAGTACATGACGTTCGTCACGTAGCTCACGTAGGCGAGGAAGATGAGGATGATGCCGCCGACCATGGTCGGCAGCTGTCCGGTCCTCGCGTCGAATCGCGACCACGCCACCAGCAGTCCCGCCGCGGCGAGCAGCGCCGCGGGAATGAGTTCGCCGTGGTTCGTCACGCCGAGTACGAGACTCAACGCGATGAGCGTCAGACCTGACAGTGCGAGCAGCGCCGGTTTCGGCGCGCGTTTAAGCGCCTCCGTCACCGTTTCGGCCGTGCCCAGCGCCGTTTCCTCACGTGATTCGGCTCTCGTCTTGCCGGTGGCCATATCGCGATTGCCGCGTGCGAGGGGCGCGTCGGACACTTTGGCCGACTGCGATCGCGCGGCCGCGGCGGCGGCCGGATCACCCACCGGTACGAACATCCACAGGAACAGATAGGCCACGATGCCGGCCCCGAACAGGAACGTCATGAGGACGAACGCCAGCCGGACCCACGCCACGGAAACACCCAGATGCAGACTGATGCCCCGGCAGACGCCGGTCAGCATGCGGCCGTGCTTCGGCCGCATCAACGGCAGCCGTGCGGGCAGCATCGGGGGCAGCTGCGGCTGAGAACGTGCGTACGCGGCATGCACGCCGTACCTGCAATATTCGGCGTACGCGTCGTTCGCGCGGCCGTGCGGCGTCGGCTGGGCCTGTGACGAGGGGGTCGGGGTGGAGGTCATGCTCCCATTGTGCCCGATTCGGGGCGGTTTCCAAGGGTTTTGAGCCCGCGTTCAGGGAAGAATCAGGGTGTTCCCGGACGCCTGTGCAAGATCCTGACTGCTGTAATGGAAGCATGAACGACAACAAGAATCTCAAGGAACGCTTCTTCTCCTGGATACGCTCCACCGGCGTGATGCGCGGCGATGGCCGCTGGATCGGCGGCGTATGCAGTGGTCTGGCCGTCCGCCTTGGTTGGAGCCCCGCGCTGACCCGCGCGCTGCTCCTCGCCTCGACCCTGCTGTTCGGGTTCGGCGCGGCCCTCTACGCCATCGCCTGGGCGCTGCTTCCCGACGCCCGCAACGGACGCATCCTCGCCGAGGACGTCATCGCCGGACAGTGGGATTGGACCTGCGTGGGCGTGATCGTCATGTTCGCGATCGCGCTGATCATCCCCGGCGCCGGATGGGTGGCGATCGCTCTGGCCGTCATCACGCTGTGGGCGATCTGCCAGAGCAGCGTCCGCCAGCAGCACGGCTACGGCTTCGGCGCGCGCAATGGCCGCGGCGGCGGTCCGAACGGCGGCAATGGTCCGCAGAGCGGACCGCAGCCCGGCATGCAGGGACCGGGATTCCCCGGCGCGAACCCGTATGGCCAGCCCCAGCCGGGCGTGAATCCCAATCCCGTCAACCCGCCGCTGTGGCAGGGGGCGCCCAATCCGACGGCACCGATCGGTGTACCCGTGAACCCCGATGGGCGCCCGATCCCGAACCCGATGCAGCAACCGGCGCGGCCGGCGGCCGGCGCGATGCCGGCATCCGGGTTCCCCGTCGGCTCTCCGACACCGCCGAACACCGCGTATCCGTATGCGTCGGCGGTCCCCGGCTCCCCGTACATCGCACAGCCGACCGCCGCCTCCACCGCACCCTCGCGTCCGCAGACGGCTGCCGCGGCCAAGCGCCGTCCTCGCCGCAAGCCGGCCGGTCCGCTCGTCGTGCTGATGGTATTGGGACTGACGCTCGTCTCCGCCGCCTGGCTGATCCTGCACGTGTACGCCGGCGGCATGCACACCGCCGGCGCCATCGAAACGGTGCTGGCCCAGTCGACCATGTGGATCTCCGGCGTGTGCATCCTCATGGGGCTCGTGATCCTCATCCTCGGCATCGCCGGAAGACGATCCGGCGGCATGATCCCGCTGTCGATCATCGCGGCGGGCGCAGCGGTGGCGATGGTCATCGCCACCATCGCCTACGGGGGCACGGTCAACGGGGTGCTCTCCGATGCGCGCCGCAGCGGCTACACACAGGTGCAGATGGGCGGCAACCACGGTTTGTCCAACGCGAACGGCATGATCGCGCTGCAGGAGAAATACAAAGACGCCAAGGTCAACTACTGGGTGTCCGACGCCAGCCCCAAGACCTACTCGCAGCTCAAGAACGGCGTCTGGTTCGACGGCACCAACTACTTCGACGCCACCGCCAACATCGACCTGAGCCGGTTCAACCGCTGGTACCACGCCGACGGGGACAAGAACCGCTTCATCAACTGGTGCCCCGCCGGACAGATCAACCTCATCGTGACCAACGCCAACGTGCAGGTCACGCTCCCTGACGGCTGCCCCTACAGCTTCGGACGGGACGGCATGCTCCTTGACGAAGCCTCGGCGATCGGCGGATGGGGGACGCTGGTCCGGGACAACAACGTAATGTTCGTAACGCCTGGGTATTCCGGATACGAGTGGAGCTATCGTCCGGACGACTGGTTCAACAACGGCAAATCCGATGACGACGTCTCGTTCCAGATCAACTTCCTGCAGGGCAATTCCGGCAAGGTCTCGGTGGTATACGCCTCGGACAGCGGCATGCCGTCCTACACGGACTTCGTCAAATCCCACGTGAAGAACGACGACTGGGCCTCGGTCGACGCCACCACGAAACATCACTACGACGTGGAGACCGGCAGGTCCGGACCCACCGCCGACGACAAGGAGGACACCAATGAGTGACGACACCACCAAGGTCCTGCCCATGCACGATGCAGGCGACGAGAAGACCACCGTCCTGCCCGCGGCGGCCCCGACCGAACCGACCGAACCGGCCGATACGACCGTACTGCCGGTGCCGGAAGCGGCGACGGCCGCCGATTCGGCCTCGTCGGCCGACACCGAGGTGATGGAGCCGACGATCGCGGTCACATCGCAGACCCGCGAGGACGAGCAGACCACGCAGGCGCTCAGCCAGATCCCCTCCACGATCGACGACTTCGCCGATACGACTCCTTCAATCGCGAGCGTCGAGCCGATCCCGCTCGACGTGCCGCTGTCCGAGGCGATCCCCGCGGCCGCGCAGGCCTCCGCCTCGCCGTTCGTGTCGACGGCTCCCGATCCCGCGCCTGTGCTGGAATCCTCCGGTGCGACTCCGGCGCCGCAGGCCGAAGCCTCGACGCCCGTCGAGTCTTCCGCGCCTGTCGAGTCCTCCGCGCCCGTCGAACCCGAACCTCCGGTCTCCGGGCCGCGGACTGCGGCCCCGACCCAGAACAACCCCGAACCGCCCAAGGGCGCCAGCAGGTCGACCATCGTATTCGGCCTGATCATGCTGCTCATCGGCGCGTTCGGCATGTTCACCGGACTCAATCCTGCGGTGCTCGGCAAGTGGTTCTACGACATGACCCCGCAGACGGCCATCGCGATCATGTGCGCGGCGGTCGGCGTGATCCTGCTCGTCGTCGCCCTGATCTGGTCCATCGCCAAGGCGGTGGCGAGCCGCAAGGAGAAGTCGAAGCGGTAATCAACACAATGAATTCATCCGACATATGTCCACAGGACGCTCCCGGTCGGACTGAAGAGGCCTACAGTAGGGAACCATGATGGAAACGGTGAGGAAGACACTCTCGGCGGTCGCGGCCACCGTAGTGCTCCTCGCCGTTTTCGCCGTTCTCGGCCAGCTGATGATGCCGCGATGGAACGTCGAACCCTATCGGGACCACATTCCGGTCGCCTCGCCCGACACGGCCATCGCCCCGCGATCCGCGGCGATTGCGCACGAGGGCACGTTCCGGACGCGCGAACGCGACATCACCATCCATCTCGATGACGGCGCCAGCGTGCCCGCCGTCCTGCGCGAACCGGTCGGCGCGCCCGGCAATCGCCCCGCCTGCCTGTTCGTGCACGGTTCTGGCACCGGTGACGCCGAGGACTTCGGCGATATCGCCAACGCGATGAGCTCCGCCGGCATCGTCACCCTGGTACCGGCCAAACGCACCGACGACTACACGCCGCTGCACCGCGACTACTTGCGCTTCGCCCATGACTATTCGACGGCCTTCGACTTCATGAGGCTGATCCCCGGCGTCGACCCGTCGCACTCCGGCGTCTACGCCGAATCGGAGGGCACATGGATCTCGATGCTCATGGCGCAGCAACGCCACGACATCGCCTTCTCGATCCTCTCCTCCGCGCCCGTATTCAAGGGCCGCGAACAGATGGCGATGGCGTTGAGCGCCTACATGAGCCAGGCCGGCGTACCCAAGCCCGTGGTGCGGGACGCCGCCAAGCTCATCTCCCTCGACTTCGCGCCGTTCGACTTGAGATACGCAGATTTCGACGCGGAATCCACCTTCGACGGGCTCACCATGCCGATTCTCGTCAACTACGGCGTATACGACACCGCGATGCCGATCGAACAGGGCGCATCGACCATCGTCGACCAGGCGGCACGCCACGGCAATCGCAACGTGACCGTCCGCTACTTCGCTGCCAATCATCAGATGCGCGCCGGAACCGGACTGTTCTCGCCCGGACTGCCGTTGGCCGACGGGTATACGAAGGCCCTGTCCGACTGGGTGAACGGAATCGCCGTCGGCACGGACGCGCAGGGATGGGCCACCCCGCAGGTGGCCGGCGTGCGGCCGCATCAGAGGTACGCCGCGCCGGATGTGATCAGATCAGGCATCATCGGCTCGCTGGGCGTGCTCGTCGCTCTCATGGCCGCGCCGATCCTGTGCTTCGTCATTGCGGCGATCGGGGGAGTATGCTTCCTCCTCGCCGAAATACTGCGCAGACGCAGAATCGCCGCCTCGAACGCCGACGGCACCGGTCACGGACGATTCCCCGTGGTCGACAAGCATGGTCGGGCATTGCGCGCATGGCCCGGCACCAGCCGCAGTTTCACGCGCATGGTCGGCTATTCATGCGGGCTGCGGGCGCTGCTGATCGTCGGAAGCGCGACCGCGACGCTGACCCTCGCCGCGCTCGCCGGATACCTGTCCTACGTCGGCGTGGCCGCAGTGCGTGAATGGCGCAGCCCCGGAATCATGACGATCGGGTTCAACGGGCTGCGCATCGTATCCCTGCTGCTTGCGGTGCTTACCGGATGGCTGATCACCTGGCTGTGGCATTCGTGGAGGATACGCCGCGCGTACATTGCGCACGGACTGTATCCTGCGGCACGTCGCACCCGCTCCTCATGGATCCTCGGCCGGTGGCATTGGCTGCTCGCGTCGTTCGTCCTCGCCGGAATGCTGGTGACCTTGACCGTCCTCGCCTTCTGGGGCCTGTTCTCCCTCTGACGTCCTACTGCGCCGCCTCCGCCTCATCGAGATCCGCGAACCCGCCCAGTCGCACCGTATGGAGAATCGTCTCCTCGGTGAGATTGCGACCGGTCTCCACGCGATCGGCGATCATCGCCTCATACATCGCGAACGTCGCATCCGAATACGTGCCGAGTTCGCCGCGCAGATACGTCTCGAACGACGTGGCCTGCGTCGTGTCCTCGGCGGTCGTCAGCACGCGCATCGCGACTCCCAGCTTCGGCCAGCGTTCGCGGAAGTCGCGCGCCCAGCCGACCTGCGTCGCGATCACCCGCTCCTGCCGTGCGACGCGATCGTCGGACAGGCGCGGAATGTACGGTTCGATGTCGCGCGCGAACTCGACCGGCGCGGTCGAGGCCATCATGCGCCCGTACTTCTCGGTGATCAGATTGCGTCCGATCCGATCCGCCTCGTCCAGATCGCGCGCATAGCCGGTCAACAGCGGCGCATCCCAGGTGAGGAACTGCGCAAGACGCATCTGGTGGAACACCGGCCAGTTGCCCTGACAGGCGGCACGACCTCCCTCGTTGTTCGTGCGCTGGAACTGATCCCACTCATGGCGGACGATGCGCTCGCGCAGGTCGGTGAGATCGTTCGTCGGTGATTCCGGCGTCTTTGCCGATGTGATGTCCGTCATCGGTTCCTCCTTCCCCGAAGGTGTTTCACGGGGTGTTTCACGATTGTTTCACGGGATGTTTCACGTATTCGCGTATCACAGACTGTGCAGGCAGGGCGCGTCAGAGCCGATATGCTCCTCGACGTACGGGCGCTGCCATTCAAGGAACGTCTCATCCGAGGTCGTGAGCCCCTCGCGGCGCAGCTCCTTGACGATGTCGCGCGCGATCGACTCGACGATCGACTCGATCCGCTCGGCAGCCGGCGCCGAACCCTTGCCGCCCTCGCCGAATCCGGCGCCGCCATAGCAGGCCGCCGACGACAGCCGCATCACCGTCTCCAGCCGCTCGCACACATCCGGCAGCAGCGTGAACATCCTGCCCGAAAGCCTCCTGAGCGCCGCGAACCGCCACTTGTAATACGGTGCATAGCCGACGATCAGCGGCTTGTTGATAAGGAACACCAGCGACGAACAGGCGTCGACGAACTCGTGGATCGACATCCACGCCGCATCGCCGTCACCGCGCTTCAACGAACGCGGCAGATTGTACTGACCGGCCTGCGCGATCATGCCGAGCCGCTTCGAGATCAATGCGAGCCTCACGTCGTCGGGCATGTCCTTGAACGTCTGACGTGCCTTCGAGAACGCGCCCAGCGGGTCGGCGAACACCTCGCCGTTCGTCGCGGCGGCCAGCGTCGCCTCGTCGAGCAGCATCCACTCGTGCGGCGCGTCGGCGGCCGGAGCGGCGGCATACCCGGTGATCGACTCGAAGAAATCGCCGATGCGGAACACGCCGTCACGGCGGAACGCGCCCTGCGCACGCGGGGTCGCCGCACCGGCGGCATTCGCGCGCGTGAACCCGCGGAAATCGGCCGGCAGCGCCTCGTAGTCGGCCTGCAGACGCTCGCCGATCGCCGCGTAGTCCTCGTCGGTGAGCCACAGGCAGAAACGCGGGCCGAAATCGTGGTCCTGCGAGTACGCGTCGTCGAACCCGTAGCATTCCGATCCGTGGCCGACCAGTCCCGCGGCGATGCGGTCCGCGTATTCGGGGTATTTCGCCCGGATCATCGGCCTGCCGATCTCCTCCCAGTACGCGCGGGCGAGCTTGAGTCCGGAGACGGCGGGGGAGGAGGTGGCGGCGGTTTGGGTAGTGGCCGAGGCCGAGTCTGCCGCGGTCTCGGGACCGTCGTCGGGCCGCCCGTTCTCCGTGGCGTCCGACGGCTCCGGCGCATCCGCCGGCTTCGTCGCGACTCCCGTATCCGTGGTGTCCGCTCCAGCCTGTTTCCCGGCCTGCGCCTCGGCCTGATCGAGATTCGACTTGGTGATCCGGTAGTAGTCGGTGTCCGTGCCGTAGCACTCCTCGATCACTGCAAGGGAACGACGGTAGTACTCGACCGCGTCCGCGTACCGATGCTCCGCGTACCTGACCTGCGCGAGCCCGGCCAGCGCCGACGCGTAATGCGCCGAATGTTCCAGATGGCCGGTCGCGTAGATCTCCAGTGCCTTCGACGCATGCCAGTCGGCGCCTTCGAGCTTGCCCTCCTGAAGCAGCACGAGCGCCAGATTCGTATGCGAGGAGGCCACGTCGATGTCCGCGTCCGGGTTCACGCTCGACGATTCGATTACGCGCAGTGCCTCGCGCAGCTCGAGTTCGGCCTGGTGGATGCGGTCGGTCTCGCTGTAGAGCATCGACAGGTTGTTGTGCAGCGCGGCGAGTCTGCGATCCTTCGGATCGAAGTTCTTCTCCGCGCACGCGAGGGCCTGCTTGTACAGGTCCTCGGCCTGATCGTAGTGTTTCGCGGCGCGCATCGCCGTCGCACAGTTGATGAGCGTCGTCGCCCACGCCTCGGAGCCTTCGAGCCCCATGCGCAGCGCCAGTTCGATGGCGCGCTGGACGATCCACTGGTTCTCCTCGTGACGCCCCTGCGACCGGTAGAAGCCCATCGTCTCGTTGAGCACGGTCAGCAGACCCGCGTCGTCGCCCGCGTTCTCCGCGTCGACCATCGCCTGCTGGAGATAGGGGCCGGCCTTACTTGCGGCGTCATGCGCCTCGAAGATCGCATCCAGCCCCTTGAGGAACTCCTGCGTGTCGAACGCGGCCGGCGACCGCTCCGCGTCCGACACGTCCGTCATGTCCTCGCCGGCGTCGTCATCGTCGTCGGCCTCATCCGGATCCCCACCTGCGAACGCGGCCAGCAGCTGCTCGGCCAGCGCATCCTTCGCGTCGTCCCGTGCGTCATCACCCATGTCGTCTCCTTCGTCGAAAAGCGTCTATCACCCAAGTCTAGAAGACGTCGCAGGAGAGGATGGAACGGCATCTGTGAACTACGTCACCTGCGATCACACATGGATCTCGCGCATGCGCTGGAGCGCATCGGTGTCGGTCTCGCACTTCCATGAGTAGAAGGCGAGCAGCCCGACCGCCAATGCCGCGAGCGGCACACCGCCCAGACCGGTGAACCGGTAGTCCATCGCGAACGAGGTGAGCATCGCGCCGCCGACGACCGAACCGACCGCGTTGCCGAAGTTGAACGCGACCTGCACGGCCGCGCCCGCGATCAGCTCGCCGCCGCCCTGACCGGCCTCGGTCATGAGCAGCTGCTGCGGTGCGGAGATGAAGAACAGGCCGAATGCGATCCAGAACGTGAGAATCGCCGTGGTCACGCGGTTGCCGGGCACAAGCAGCACCATGAGCAGACCCGCGCAGGAGATCGCCTGACCAAGTGCCGCGGTGCCGGCGTGACGCCAGTTGTCGGTGATGCGCCCGCCGATGATGCCGCCCACGACCATGCCGAAGCCCGCCAGCATCATCATCAGCGGCACGAGACCCGCGGACCATCCTCCGGTCTTCTGCAGCCACGGGGAAACGTAGCTCCACCAGCAGAACACGCCGGCATTGCCGGTGAACACGGCGGCGAGGATCACCCACGGGCCACGGCGCCTGAGGAATCGGAACTGGCCGAGGATGCCGGTGTCCTTGACCGGCGGCACGAACGGAATCCATGCAAGAGTCAGCATGATCGTCATCGCCGCCCATGCGGCGAGCAGGCCGAACGCGAGACGCCAAGACATGAACTCGGCCATTAGCGTGCCGGCGGGCACGCCCAGCATGTTCGCGACGGTCTGGCCCGTGACCATCACCGACACGGCCTGTGCCTCCTTGCCCTTGTCCGCCAGGGTCTTGGCGATCAGCGTGGCGGTGCCGAAGAACGCGCCGTGCGGAAGCCCCGAGATGAATCGGGCTGCGAGCAGCATCACGGCGTTCACGCTCATCGCGCTCATCGCGTTGCCGACCAGCGCGATGAGCATGAACAGGATGATGAGGTTCTTCGGCGGCACTTTGCGGCCGAACACGAGGATCAGCGTGCCGACGCACACGCCGATCGCATAGGAGGAGATGTAATGGCCTGCGGTCGGGATGTCCACGCCGGTCGCCTTGGCGGCCTGCGGCAGGATGCCCATCATCACGAATTCCGCCGCGCCGAGGATGAACGCGCCCGCGGCCAGCGCCAGAAGACTCTTCTTCATGGATTGTTCCCTTTGATCATGTTTGGACATGAAAAAAGGGAACCACCGATTCGTCATCAGTGGTTCCCTCAGTTGTCGGGCTGGCGGGATTTGAACCCGCGGCCTCTTCGTCCCGAACGAAGCGCGCTACCAAGCTGCGCTACAGCCCGTTTGGCAACGTCCGCTATATTACATGCAAGTCGCTCTCGCGCAAATTCGGAGTGGTTTACGGCGTGTCGCAAGTGATTCCAACGGTTCTGAGAAGTCAGGAAGGTCTGTCGCATCGAAAAACAGCCGATGATTTCATCGCGATGAACGGTCGCTCACGATACGCAGCCACATACGGGAGGGCGGCGGGGCCGGACGGCGAGCGGACGTGTATCCCGGCATCGCTACACTGAGGGTTTATGTGTGAAACCCAAGAACCCCAAGCAAATGAGGAAGAGAACGCCGTTCCCGCGATGACCACCGTGGAGCGCGCGGAGATGCTCCTCAAGCAGGACGCGGTCATCCGCGAGAAGATCAAGGGCGGCGCCACGCTGGACGAGGCCGTCGACCCCTCCAACAAGGAGTTCGGCCCGCTCGCGCACCCCGAGCAGGTGCAGATGCGCGTCGCCAAGCGTGCGATGATGCTCGAAAGCGGCATCAACCCGTACCCGGTCCACCTCGACGTCACCGACACCATCGAGGGCGTGCGCGCCAAGTACGACGGCAAGCTCGAACCCGGTCAGGAGACCGAGGACATGGTGGGCATCGCCGGTCGCGTCCTGTTCATCCGCAACGCCGGCGGCCTCAACTTCGTGCAGCTCGCCGCGGGCGACGGCACGAAGATCCAGGGCATGATCTCCAAGAAGGAGATCGGCGCCGACTCGTTGAAGCAGTTCAAGCAGCTCGTCGACCTCGGTGACCACCTGTACCTGAAGGGCCGCGTCATCGCGTCCAAGACCGGCGAGCTGTCCGTGTTCGCCACCGAGTGGGCCATCGCCTCCAAGGCGCTCCAGCCGTTGCCCGCCCTGCACAAGGACCTCAACGAGGACACCCGTACCCGCAAGCCGTATATCGGCATGATCGCCGACGAGAAGATCCGCAACATGGTGCGCAACCGCTCCAAGGCCGTCGCCTCCCTGCGCCACACCTTCGCGAGCCACGACTTCCTCGAGGTCGAGACCCCGATGCTGCAGACCATCCACGGCGGCGCCGCGGCCCGTCCGTTCACCACGCACATGAACGCGTTCGACCTCGACCTCTACCTGCGTATCGCCCCGGAGCTCTTCCTCAAGCGCTGCCTCGTCGGCGGCATCGACCGCGTGTTCGAGATCAACCGCGACTTCCGCAACGAGGGCGTCGACGCCACGCACGCCCCGGAATTCACGATGGTCGAGGCCTATCAGGCGTACGGCACGTACGACACCATCGGCCAGCTCGTCAAGGAGCTCGTACAGAAGACCGCGATGGACGTCTACGGCTCACACAAGGTCACCCTCCTCGACGGCACCGAATACGACTTCGGCGGCGAGTGGAAGACCATCAGCATGTACGACTCCCTGTCCGAGGCACTCGGCGAGGAGATCATCCCCAACGGCGGCCCGGACAACCCCGGCACCTCCGTCGAGCATCTGGGCGAGATCGCCGACAAGCTCGGCGTCGAGCGCGACGAGGTCGAGAACCACGGCAAGCTCGTCGAACACCTCTGGGAGCACTTCTACGAGGACAAGCTCTACGAGCCGACCTTCGTGCGCGACTTCCCGGTCGAGACCTCGCCGCTGGTCAAGGGCCACCGCACCAAGCCCGGCGTCGTCGAGAAGTGGGACCTCTACGTGCGCGGCTTCGAGCTGGCCACCGGCTACTCCGAGCTCAACGACCCGGTCGTGCAGCGCGAACGCTTCGTCGCACAGGCTAAGGACGCGCTCGCCGGCGACGAGGAGGCGTGCGACATCGACGAGGACTTCCTCGAGGCCCTCGGCGTCGGCATGCCGCCGGCAGGCGGCATGGGCATGGGTATCGACCGACTGCTCATCGCCCTGACCGGCGCCACGATCCGCGAGACCATCACCTTCCCGCTCGTCAAGCCGCTCGTCGGCTGACCGTTGGCCCGGGCGGATCCTAGCCGCCACCGGCCATTCGACAGACCAAAAGCGCCCCGTTCCCCGCGGGGCGCTTTTTCGTTACATGCCCCGCGCCCTCCATATACTGAAAGCTATGACGATGGGATTGTGGATTCAGGGTGCGCGCCCGAAGACGCTGCCATTGGCCATCTCACCGGTCGTGGCCGCCTCGATGGCCATGTGGCCGACCGTATTCGAAGGCGTATGGGGCGGCTCCTACCTGCACAGGCCATGCCCGGTGATCGGCGGCAGACCGTCCTTCGACCCCAACGGCGACTACGGCCAATGCCTGACCTCACCCGGCTGGTACGCCGCGGTCACGCTGCTGTGCGTCGGCGTGGCCCTGTTCCTCCAGATCGCCGCCAACTTCGCCAACGACTATGCGGACGGCGTGCGCGGCACGGATGACGCGCGCGGCGGCGAGGAATCCGCCACCGGCAAGCCGCAACGCCTCACCGCCTCCGGACTGGTCCCGGCGAAGCACGTGCTCGCCGCCGCCGGCGTCAGCGCGGCGCTCGCCTGCGTGTGCGGACTGGCGATCACCGTCCTGACCGGACACTGGTGGTTCATCGCACTGG
The DNA here is from genome assembly GCF_006454495.1 of Bifidobacterium sp. UTCIF-38. Taxonomy (NCBI): domain Bacteria; kingdom Bacillati; phylum Actinomycetota; class Actinomycetes; order Bifidobacteriales; family Bifidobacteriaceae; genus Bifidobacterium; species Bifidobacterium sp. UTCIF-38. The sequence continues at coordinate 200,166 of NZ_JFAL01000006.1, forward strand.
GACTGGTCTGTCTCGCGGCCGGATGGTATTACGTCGGTGGCAGACACCCCTACGGATACCACGGTTGGGGCGAGGTGTCCGTGTTCGTGTTCTTCGGACTCGTCGCCACCTGCGGCACCTCCTACGCCCTGTCCGACGAAGTGCCGTTCCTAGTGGAGTGGACGGCCGTCGCGCTCGGGCTCGTCGCGGTCGGCGTGCTGTGCGTCAACAACCTGCGCGACATCGACGACGATGTGGCCCACGGCAAACACACGTGGATGGTGCGGTTGGGCCGGGAGCGCGGCACCACGTTCGCCTCCGTCATACCGATCGCGGCCGTGGCGATGCTCGCGCTCGCCTACATGTCGCGCAATCCGCTGATCCGGGTGGCATGGATGGCGGCCGACCCGATGTGCGGCATGACCGGCGACGGACGGACGGTGTGCACGGGTGTGTCGTGGATCGATATCGTCCTGGCAGCCGCGTCCACGGCGATGCTCGTCGTCGCGATCGTGCTGTGCATCCGTCTGTGTCGGGGCCTGCGCGGTCGGCGCTACCGGTCGGCGCTGCCGATGGCGTCGATGCTGTCGCCGGTGCTGGCGTTGGGCTTCGGATTCCTCTACCTGATGGGCGCGTGACGGTCGGGTGACCGGGGCGTGACCGGTGCGTGACGGTCGGGGACATGCTTCCCGGAGTACTTCGGGAAACGTCGGCTGAACGTTGCGCAGAAACTTGGGATGAATGTTCGTGTCCGGGCGGCATGGGCGGTAGACTGGCCGTATGACTTACAAACTAGTACTGCTCCGTCACGGACAGAGCGCATGGAACAAAACCAACCAGTTCACCGGCTGGGTCGACGTCCCGCTGACCGAGAAGGGTGAAGAGGAAGCCAAGCACGGTGGCGAACTGCTCAAGGAGAAGAACGTCCTTCCGGACATCGTCTTCACCTCCCTGCTGCGTCGCGCCATCAACACCGCCAACCTCGCGCTGGACGCCGCGGATCGCCTGTGGATCCCGGTCGAGCGCAGCTGGCGTCTCAACGAGCGTCACTACGGCGCTCTGCAGGGCAAGAACAAGACCGAGATCCGCGAGGAGTACGGCGACGAGAAGTTCATGCTGTGGCGTCGCTCCTACGCGACCCCGCCGCCCGAGATCGACCCGAACGACCAGTACGCCCAGAACCACGACCCGCGTTACGTGGGCGATCCGGTTCCGGAGGCCGAGTGCCTGGCCGACGTTGTCAAGCGCGTCGAGCCGTACTTCAAGTCCGACATCGAGCCGCAGCTTCGCGCCGGTAAGACCGTCCTGATCGCCGCTCACGGCAACTCGCTGCGTGCCATCGTCAAGATGCTCGACAACCTGTCCGAGGAGGAGATCGCCAAGGTCAACATCCCGACCGCCATCCCGCTGCTGTACGAGCTGGATGAGGACTTCAAGCCGGTCAAGCCGCGTGGCGAGTACCTCGACCCGGAGGCCGCCGCCGCCGGTGCCGCCGCCGTCGCCGCTCAGGGCCAGAAGTGAGCCTAGGCCGCCGCTGACATAGGTGTAACAGCGCGCTGCAAGTAAGGGGGACGTTCCCAAGTGGAACGTCCCCCTTGTCATGTCTTGGCTCCCCTTGTCAGGGGAGCTGGCACGCGAAGCGGGACTGAGGGGTAGTCGAGGAGAGCCTGAAATACAGAGCCGAGAAAACAAAACGACGCAAGACCAACAGGCCATTGCGTCGTTTCGGGCCTCCCCGTGGGGAGAAATCTTAAGTTATCGAGATTCTCGAGATCGGATCACCGAATCGGGATTCGCTCGGGATTCACTCGATGGCGCCGTCCTCATCGCGGGCCGGCTCCTTGGACGGATCGAAACCGGAGACGATGAACACCACGCGGCGGGCGGCGGAGACGGCGTGATCGCCGAGACGCTCGAGGAAGCGGCCGATCAGGACCACGTCGATGATCTGCTGACGGGTCAGATCGGTGTTCTCGTCGAGAGCCAGCTCGAAGGTGTTGTGGTGCAGGGCGTCCAGCTTGTCGTCGTTGGCGATGATGCGCTCGGCGGTCTTGGCGTCACGGTCGGCGAGCATGCTCACCAGATCATCGGACGTGCGGTCGAGGAAGTCCTGCATCTGCTGGAAGGTCTCCTTGGCCGAATCCGGCAGCGGGGAGGCGGGGTAGGTGCGGCGGGAGATCTTGGCCACGTGCTTGGCGAGGTCGCCCATACGCTCGAAGGTGCTCGCCAGACGCATCGTGGAGACCACGACGCGCAGATCGGTGGCGACCGGGTTCTGCTTGGCAAGCAGCTTCACGCACTGGTCGATGACGCTCTCCTCGAGGGCGTCGAGTTCGATATCGCCGTCGATAACGCTCTGGGCGGCTTCGACATCCTGCTTGAGCAGGGCATCGCCCGCTCCGCGGATGGACTTGCGCACGCCCTGAACCATGCGGTCGAGGTCGTCGGCGACGGCCTTCAGCTCCTCATTAAAGATAACGCGCATTGTCTTTTCAGCCTTTCGTTCTTTTCCGATTACTCAGTCAGATAGCAACCACTCTTCAGTCTATTATTCCGTGTCGGCAATTGCGACAACGTAGCGCAAAGGCCATCTGATGTTGGTTGGCCGTTTACTGGAACGTTCACCTTAAGTTCAGGTTCACGGCATGTCGTCTCCGGCCTCTGCGCCGGTGTGGGAAGATGGAGACATGTACGATTCCCCTGTGCCCTCGATGATCGTCTCGACGGTGTTCGGCATCCTCGGCGTGGCCATGGTGCTCGGCATCATCCTGTTCATTTTCGACCATATCGAGCCGCTTGTCGAGCGTGTCCTCAAAGGCGTGTCGATCACCGAATGGATCGGCGGGAAGGTCGGTGGCGGGATCCGTCGCCTGCCGCGGCTGCATCATCGCAGGCGTTCCGGTGCCGATGACGACCATGAGCTCGAGGCGTCCGCCGAATCGCTGCTGTCGATCCTGCCGAGCGCGTCGCTGATCGTCGATCGTCAGGATGATGTCGTCCGAGCCAATCCGCAGGCGTATCGGCTCGGCATCGTGCGCGACGACAGCATCGTCGAGCCATCGGTCCTCGAGGCGGTGCATGAGGTGCGCGATCATGGCGGCAGGCGCCGGTTCGATCTGGAGACCGAGACGCCGGAACGCTTCGTTCAGTCCCTTCCGGGAGTCGACGGGGCCGGGACGGGGCCGAAGAGCGGCGTGCGCAGGCCGAACTGGCTCAAGGTGACTGTCGGGCGCGTCGATGAGCGGTTCGTCGTGGTGATGATCGACGACGTGAGCGAGACGGTACGGTTCTCGCAGATCCGCGACTCCTTCATCGTCAACGTCTCCGAACAGCTGCTCGCGCCCACCGAGGCGCTGGCGAGTCTCGCCGATGAGATCGAGCGCGACGACGGGGATCCGTCGAGGATCCGCGCCGATGCGTTGCGCGTGCGCGTGACCAGCAACCATCTCAACCACATGGTCTCCGATCTGCTGCTGCTCATCAAGGCGCAGGAGCCGATCGTCCCGTCGGCCGCGAACCGGCTCAACGTGATGGACCAGTTGGAGGCCGTAACCGTGAAGCTGCAGTCGCGGGCCGCGGATGCGGGCGTGCGGCTGACACTCGACGGCGATCGCACGCTGGTCATCAACGGCGAGCCGGATCAGATCCGCACGGCCGTCACGAAGCTGGCCGAGAACGCGATCATCTACTCGAAGAAGGGTGGATATGTCGGCATATCGGCCGAGAGGGACGATTCCGGGCGATACGCGGTGATCCGAGTGCTCGATCAGGGCAAGGGCATCTCCAAGAGCGAGCAGGAGCGCATCTTCGAGCGTTTCTACCGTGGAAAGGACCAGAACGAACGCAGCGCCGACGGCGTGGGGCTTGGCCTGTCGATCGTCAAGCATGTGGCGCTGACGCATCACGGCACCGTCACCGTGTGGTCGGCGCCGGGGCAGGGCAGCACGTTCACGCTGTCGCTGCCCCTGGCGCGGTAGACCACCGCCTGTCTGCCCCCGGACCGCCTTACCGCCTTACTGCTACTGCCCGAGTCGGCGGTAGTCCCAGCGGTCGAAGTGCTCCCAGATGAGCATGAGCACACCGATGATCACGCCGGCGGTGCACACGATCCGTGCCGTCTGCGCGTTGAAGGACATCGCCTCCAGGATCAGACACACAATCAGGGCGATGGCCCATAGGCCGGTGCCGATGAGGAATACGGTACGAAGATCCACACGCACCGGCTTGGGGGCCGGACGGCGCACGGACGGGTCGATGATCGGCGCGAATCGCAGTCGCCATGGCTTCCTGGTCGTCATGGTAGAGGCCTCGTTCCTTCGGTGTCCGTCAGTGCTGGAGTCGTTCGACAACGTAGTCTATGCACTGCGTCAGCGCGACCACGTCGGAGGGTTCCACGGACGGGAACACGCCAATGCGCAGCTGGTTGCGGCCCAGCTTGCGGTATCCGGAGGTGTCCACGATGCCGTTCTCGCGCAGCGCCTGCACCACCGCGGACGCGCTGATCGCATCGTCCAGATCGATGGTGACCACCGAATGCGAGCGCGCGGCCGGATCGGTGACGAACGGACGGGCGTATTCGCTGCGTTCCGCCCACGTGTACAGCAGCGAGGCGGACTTGGAGCAGCGGGCGGTGGACCATTCCATGCCGCCGTTGTCGTTGAGCCAGCGCACTTGGTTCTCCATCATGATGAGCGTGGCCACGGCGGGCGTGTTCAGCGTCTGGTCCTTGCGGGAGTTTTCCAACGCGCTCGTCAGCGACAGGAACGGCGGCACCCAGCGGCTCACGCCGGGCAGGTTCACGTTCGCCTCGACGCGTGCGGCGCGTTCGATGGCGGCGGGGGAGAGCACCGCGACCCACAGGCCGCCGTCTGAACCGAACGCCTTCTGCGGGGAGAAGTAGTAGGCGTCGGTCTGGGAGACGTCCACGGGCAGGGCTCCGGCGGCCGACGTGCCGTCGATCAGCGTGATCGCGCCCTGCTCCGCGCTGCCCTCGACGCGCTGCACCGGTGCCGCGACGCCGGTCGACGTCTCGTTGTGCGCCCAGCAGTACGCGTCCGCGTATTCGGTGAGCTCGGGCAGACGGTAGGTGCCGGGTTCGCCCTTGAAGACGACCGGCTCCTCCAGGAACGGCGCCTTGGATGCGGAAGCGGCGAACTTGGAGCTGAACGATCCGTATGCGCCGAACGCGGCCTGACGGGTGATCAGGCAGGCGCAGGCGATCTCCCAGAAGCAGCTTGCGCCTCCGTTGCCGAGCGCGATCTCGTATCCGTCGGGCACCTTGAAGAACGATTCGAGCCCTTCTCGGATGGAACCGACGAGCTGGCGCACCGGCGTCTGCCTGTGTGAGGTGCCCAGCAGGGTGGTGGCGCCAGCATCGAGCGCGGCGACCTGTTCGGGGCGGATCTTGCTTGGACCGGAGCCGAAGCGACCGTCTTCGGGCAACATATCGGTGGGAATCTTCACTGCATTGGACATGCCCTCCACCCTAGCCAACCGTGGGGATGGAGGGAAGAGCCGACCGTATTTCGGGCGTTCCCCCTAGGGGGACGGAAAACGCGAAAAAATTCTTCGTCACTTCGGAAATCATTCCTCCTCAGCCTTTGTGCCGACTGGAAAAACGACGATGAACATCGGATGGATGATGCATGTCCCCAGCGCAAAGTAAAACGATTGACGCGCCGTTTGGATTTGTTCAAAGACCGGGGCGCGTTGTATGGTGTCGAATCGAGACGGTGATGTGGCGTCCCCTAAGGGTCGCCCAAACGGCCCGCAAGGAGTGATTCTGTATGAAGCATGCTGCACACAAGGCGGCTAAGACTTCCATTCGAAGCAACGGTACGTCCGGTTCCGGTAATCTGTTCACCGCTGCTCGCGGTTCCCACTCTCGCAGGACCGTCATCGCCATGCAGATGGCAGGCAACAACGGCGCCGTGCTCGGCCTCGAGCCGGCGGTCGCCGAAAAGCTCAACGAGCTCGCCCCGATGTCGCGTCGAGCCATCCGAGAGGCCGCACGTGCGGCCGAACGCCGCAACATCATCGTGGGTTCCGCGTCCCTCGCCGCGCTCGCCGGCACCGCCGCGACCACGCTGGCGTTCGCCAACCCCACCGATGATCTGCTGCCGCTGGCCGATGATCCGGCCACGACCACCACGCAGATCCAGCGTCTTGGCGCCACGGCGTCAGCCTCCCGCTCCGACGTGCGCGTTCCGCTCGTCGGCACCGCAGACGGCCAGTCCGCGCAGTCCTCTTCGACCGCCGGCACCGATTCGTCCGCGACCACCTCCGACAAGACCGCCGACTCCGCCGCCGATTCCGACTCCGTCGCCGCCCAGGGCGATGCCGCGAAGTCCGATACCGCCGATTCCGCGGTCGCCTCCGAAGGCACCTCCTCCACCGCCGACGGCACCACGAAGCAGACCTCCAACACCGGTTCGTGGTCGCTGAGCGACTCCACCGCTTCCCTGGACGTCAAGCAGATGTCGAAGTCGCTGGCTAACAACCCGAACGTGGCCAAGCTGATGGATGCCGACAGCAGCGTGCTGCCGGCCGGATTCGACCCGAACCACGCCACCGGAGACACGGGCAACGCCTACGAGTTCAGCCAGTGCACGTGGTGGGTGTACCTCCGCCGCCACGATCTGGGCCTGCCGGTCGGCTCCTACTTCGGCAACGGCGCGCAGTGGGCGGACTCCGCCAGGGCTCTCGGCTACTGGGTCGACAACACCCCGCGTCACGTCGGCGACATCATGGTCTTCCGCACCGGTCAGGAGGGTGCGAACTCCGTCTACGGCCATGTCGCCATCGTCGAGAGCATCAATCCGGACGGTTCCGTCACCACGTCCGAGAGCGGCTCGTCCCTGCAGGGCAAGACCATGTCGCGCACGTTCACGAACGTGTCCGACTTCCAGTACATTCACTACTGATCGTTTTTCGATCGCTTTTCGATCGCTTTCGCTGATCGTCATTGTGTCCGGGATCGTCATCGTCGATCTGTGATCCTCGTCATGGTTACCGGCGTGTCGTCACCGACGACGACCATGAGGCAATATCAGGGTTGAGGTCAGGGATCACCCGATGCTATGGTGGTGCCCTGATGAAGACCTTGAAGAACTATCTTTCCATGGTGATCGCCGTCGTGGCCCTCTGCACGACGTGCATTGCGCTCGCACCGGCCGCCACCGCAGCCGATGCCTCCGGTGTCGTCTCCTCCGAACGCTCGTTCCCGAAGGCCGCCGCCGCTCGCAAGAACCTGCTCAAGGAATCGACGTCCACCGACGTCGAGCAGGATTCCAATTGGGGTGGCATCGAATCGCTCGATGTGCCCAAGACCAAGTCCCAGGCCGAGAAGGACGCCGAGGCCAAGGCCCAGCAGGAGGCTGCCGCCGCGGCAGCCGCTGCAGCGGCAGCAGCTCAGGCGGGATCCTCCTCCGCCAGTCGTTCCGGCAACCGTAGCTCGCTGGGCGCCTCCACCACCACCGGAACCGGTGCCTCCAGCTTCGATCTTGGTTCCGTCGAGGCCCCGACCAGCTCCAATGGTTCGGCCGTCGTCTCCTACGCCGCCCAGTTCCAGGGCGTGCCGTATGTCTACGGTGGCACCACGCCCTCCGGCTTCGACTGCTCCGGCTTCACCCAGTACGTCTACGCCGCCTTCGGCATCAGCCTGCCGCGCGTCGACAACCAGCAGCGCGTGTGGGCTCAGTCCAACGGCACCAAGGTGTCCAACCCGCAGCCCGGCGACCTCATGTGGCGCCCCGGCCACGTGGGCATCTACGTGGGCAACAACATGATGATCCACGCGCCGCGCCCCGGCAAGAGCGTGTCGATCGTCCCGGTGTACGCCTCCTTCGAGTACTACCGCATTATCTGATCGCTTCCTGATCGTATTTGGCGGTCGCTGGTAGTTCGACGGCACACATCGCCCTGATCTTCATGAAACGCCTCCCGATGGGAGGCGTTTTCCTGTTTTTGGGCGATTCCCGCCGTGCTGTTCACACACGGCGAACCCATCCGGGGGTATTCTTGGGAATCACAGGGGGCGACGTCGCCAACCGCGTCGTCGCATATATATCCTTTAAGGAGGTCGTCATGATCAACGACAAAGCGATCCTTGTCGGCGTTGACGGATCGAATGCCAGCTACAAGGCCACCTGGTGGGCGGCCAATTACGCCAAGCACGCGGGACTCACACTGCAGATCGTCTGCGCGTATTCGCTGCCCAGCTACGCCGCCGTCAGCTTCGATGCCACCTACACCGCGATGGGGGACGACAACGCGGCCCACTCCGACGCGCAGGAGATCCTCTCCAAGGCCAAGGCCATCGCCGACGAACAAGGCGTGGAGGCCGCCACGCTCATCGTGACCGGTGACCCGGCATCCGTGTTCGTTGAGCTGAGCCGCAACTACAACCTGATCGTCATCGGCAACCGCGGCAAGGGCGGACTCGCCGAACGACTGCTCGGCACCACCTCGTCCTCGCTGCCGGCCTACGCGTACTGCCCGATCGTCGTCGTGCCCTACACCGATGACGACGGCAACCTGATGCACCTGAACAACACGATCACCAAGGTGGCCGTCGGCTCCGACGAATCCAAGTGGGGTCTGAAGGCGCTCGACATCGCCGCGTCGTTCGCCCACGCGTGGGGAGCCGAACTCGACGTGATCTCCGCCGCGCCGCAGGTCAAGGGCGCCGACGACGCCGTGTACGAGTCGTACATGGACGATCTGGAGACCCGCGTCAAGCCGCTCGAGGAGCAGTACCCCGATCTGGTGATCAAGAAGCGCATCGTGTCCGGCTCCGCCGTGGATACGCTCACCAAGGCCAGCTACGACCATGACGTCGTCGTCGTGGGCTCCCGCGGCCGTGGCGGCTTCACCGGCCTGCTGCTCGGTTCCACCAGTCAGGGACTGATCCAGCACGCCGCCGGTCCGGTCTACGTCGTGCCGCGCAAGTACGTCGAGGCTGCAGAATCGCGTCTCGACACCGTGCCGAGCTCGCCGGCCGAGGTCACCCCGAAGCCGCTCGACGACATCTCCGGTGTCGAGGAGATCCCGGTGCCCACCGCCAAGCCCGAAGTCGTCAACGAGATCGAAAAGACCATCGACCCCGAGCACTGACCGGCGGCCCTTGGCCCACTCCTCTTTTCTCCGGCCCCGCTGACGGGACGTTGCCGTGAAGGCCGTGAAGCAAATGGAAAAGCTCCCCACCCGGGGAGCTTTTCCATTTCCATTTATCTTTACCGTCAGTTTCGGTAATCGCGTCCGCACTCAGTGCTTGACCGTGACCTCCATGCGCACCGGCGTCTCCTGCACGTACGTGTGCTTGACCGTGCACGCCTTGTCGATGTGGCGGGTGATGCGCTCCTTGAGCTTGTCGGCGTCCTCGTCGCTCAGACCCGCGTCGGAGGCGTCCACGACGACCTGCTCGTTGAAGTTGATGAACGCGTCGCTGTCAGCGTCGTACGTGCCATCCACGACGATCTTCGCGCCCTTGCCCTCGCCCAGAGCGTTCTCGACCGCGAACTGGCTGGAGAGTGCCGCGCAGCCCGCCAGGGCGATCTTCACCAGATCGCCGGGCGTGAACTGGCCGCGATCCTTGCCGAACTTGATGTGCGCGCCGTCATCGCTGAACGCGTCCCAGGAACCGTCCTTGTTGCGCTCCACCCACAGTCGCTTGCCCATAATGACTCCTCATTGTCGTGTCTGTATTGTGATTGTGCGCGCGGCGCGCCTGCCGTGCCGCGATATCTCCCAATCTAGCCCATATGTCGCTTCGTGAGGCACCGATGCGATCGTATTCGGTCATGACGGTAGTCAGCTACACTGGTGGACATGGCTTTGACCGAAGAACAACTCGCTGACATCCGCTCCCGCATCCCCGCACGCCCCGTCACGGACATCCCCATGCCCTATGAGGATCTCGTGCGCCGGATCCTGACCGAAGGCACGCTCAAGTCCGATCGCACCGGCACCGGCACGATCTCCCTGTTCGGCCAGCAGATGCGCTTCGATCTGTCCCGGGGTGCCTTCCCGCTGCTCACCACGAAGACCGTGTTCTTCAAGGGACTCGCCTACGAGCTGCTGTGGTTCCTCAAGGGATCGCGCAACATCCGCTGGCTGCAGGAGCGGGGCGTGCACATCTGGGACGAGTGGGCCGACGAGAACGGCGACTTGGGCCCGATCTACGGCGTGCAGTGGCGCAGCTGGCCCGCACCCACGCCCGAGGACCCGAACCGTACGATCGACCAGATCTCCAATGTGATGGACCTCATCAAGCATCACCCCGATTCTCGCCGCATGGTCGTCACGGCGTGGAACCCGGCCGAGGTCGAGCAGATGGCACTTCCGCCCTGCCACGCCCTGTTCCAGTTCTACGTGGCCGACGGGCGCCTGAGCTGCCAGCTCTACCAGCGCTCGTGCGACATGTTCCTCGGCGTGCCGTTCAACATCGCCTCCTACTCGCTGCTCACCCTGATGATGGCACAGCAGGCGGGACTCGAACCGGGGGAGTTCGTGTGGACCGGCGGCGACTGCCATGTCTACGACAACCACGTCGATCAGGTGCTCGAACAGCTGTCGCGCGAACCATACCCGTACCCGAGAATCGAGATCGACAAGGCCGATTCGCTCTTCGACTACCGATACGAGGACTTCCACATCCTCGATTACCGGCATCACCCCACCATCAAGGCACCCGTCGCGGTCTGACGGTCGCCGCGTGACACTAAACTTGCCGCTAGCCGAAACGCATTCAAGGAGTATGAAATGGAGCATGACAGTAGCCGAAGCGGCTATCACGAACCCGAGCCCGGAGAAGCCGGGCTTGAGGAGATCGAGGACTGGGGTGACGATTTCCCCAAGACGTTCTCAATCAACCTGATCTGGGCCGAAGCCCGCGACAAGGAAGGTCGTCCGGGTGCCATCGGCTTCGACGGGGGCATGCCTTGGCACTTGGCCGAGGATATGAAGCATTTCAAGGAACTCACCGTCTCGCATCCGGTCATCATGGGTCGACGCACGTGGGAGTCGCTGGGGGCGAAGTACCGCCCGCTGCGCAATCGCGACAACATCGTCGTCTCCCATGACGCCTCGTACCGTGCGCCGGGGGCCACCGTCGTCGACAGCCTCGAGGACGCGCTCGATCTGGCACGTCAGGAGGCCATCCCGGATGACGGCATCGACCGTTCCGAGATCTGGGTGATCGGCGGGGCGCAGCTGTTCGAGGAGGCGCTGCCGGAGGCGAACAAGGTGTACGTCACCCTGCTCGACACCAAGGTGGACGCTGACACGTACGCGCCGGACATCGCCGCGCTCGCCAAGGCCGGACACTGGGATGTCGCCGACCGCTCCCCGTGGCTCAAGCCGGACAAGGAGAAGGACGGCAAGGACATCCGCCGCTACCGTTTCCTGACGTACGTGCGCGCCGCGCGCTGACACGACATCGAATCAGCAACGCCGAATCAGTGAACCTGCGAACCGGCGAACCGACAAGGACTGCAAGGATACATATTTCATGGCCGATAACCGCACCAGCGACCATAAGAGCGACCACAAGTACACGGTGATGACCGTCTGCACCGGCAACATCTGCCGTTCGCCGATGGGGGAGATCATCCTGCGCCACTACTTCGACGAGCGTGGACTCGGGGACCTAGTGGATGTTGAGTCGAGCGGCGTCTCCGATGAGGAGTGGAGTCATCCGATCGACCCGCGCGCCGTGCACGTGCTGCGCGAGCGCGGTTACGGTGACGAGATCCCGCGCAACCACTTCGCGCACCGCATCTCGCGCGACGAGATCGCCCGCACCGATCTGTTCCTGCCGATGACCGCCGCGCACATGCGCTCGCTGCTGCGTCTGCTGCCGCCGGGCAAGCGCGCCGAAGTGCACATGTACCGCAGCTTCGACCCGAATCTGCCCAAGCCGCCGGCCGGCCGCGAGGACACGATCGATCTGGTCGACCCGTGGTACGGCGGCCCGCACGAGTTCGAGGTCGCCATCGACCAGATCGAACAGGTCGCCCCCTACATCGTCGACTGGGTCGCTAGGCAGCTCAAGGCCGAAGACAAGGGTTGAGTGGTTCGAGAGGCCGACTGAGGGCGGGCCTTATAGCTCCAGTTGCGGTCGTCTCCGCCAGCGAGCCTCCGTAGTTGGCACATAACGGACTCCCGAAAGCCTTCGGAAGTCCGTTATCCATAAGAAGACCGTATCTGCTTGCAGCTAACCGACGCCAACGGCGTGATTCGCGTCCGTTTCATACCAGAAAAGCGCTGAAACCCTTGAGTTTCAGCGCTTTTCATGGCTTTTGCCACAGGTACCCCCAGAGAGGGTCGAACTCTTCGTGACGGTGGCGTCATAGCGCCAATCCGCGGAAAATGGCGGTTCACGCACATGTCATGGCTCACGCAGACGTGGGTGCATCATGCAGATGCGTGTCAAAAACGTGTCAAAACAAACCCGGTAAAAGCCGGTGGATGATCGGCGTGTTGGGGTATCTGGCTGGTGCAGTCGGTGCGCAGTCGGAACAGAAGAAAGTAAGTAATTCCAATAGTTAGTCCAGTGAGAACAAAAAACTATTTTATAGAGGTCGCATAGACAGAGGGCGTGCAGGTGGACTGGTCGCTATGTGCCGGGGTGGTGGTGTCGTGCGGCTTTTGGTTTCTTGTGTTGTGGGTTCGCTCGGGTATGCTCGTGGCTTGTTGTAGATGATTCCGCCGGTGAGGGGGACGGTCATGGACATGAGGGCTGACAAAGCGACGCTGTTCGCCCGTATGGACGAGGGGCAGTACTTCGACCGCAAGAGCGCGCGTATCAAGCCGGAGGACGTGTCCCGGCATCTCATCGCGTTCGCGAACGCCTCGGGCGGCCAGCTGGTCATCGGCATCGAGGACGACGGGAGGATCACCGGGTTCAAACGGGACAACGCCAGACCGGTCGAGTCGTTCGAACAGATCCCGATCACGCAGTGCGCCCCCACGCCGCAGGTGAGCGCGCGGCGTGTCCCCTGTGTGAACACGGCCGGGGAGAGCGACATGATCCTCGTGCTGGACGTGGCCCCGTCATCGAACCACGTGGTGGCGAAACGGTCGAACGGCGACGTGTACCTGCGCGAGGCGGACCGCAGCGTCCTGTTGGACCGCGAGCAGGTGCGCGCCCTGGAGTACGACAAGGGGCAGCGATGGTTCGAGGACGAGCCGGAGCCCCGGTCGGGCATGGATGACGTCGACCACGGGGTGCTGGACCGGTACAAGCGGGCCATCGGCGCGGCCGACATCCCCGCTGAGCGGGTACTGCGCAGCCGCGGCTTCCTTGTTGACGGACATCTGACGAATGCGGGCGTGCTCCTGTTCGCGCAGTATCCGGCGGCGTTCCTGCCGTCGGCGCGCGTGCGCGTCATCAGGGTCGACGGGACCGAGCTGCATACCGGTCGCGGGTTGAACATCGTCAAGGACAGGGAGTTCGACGGGCCGCTGCCCGACGTGGTGGCGCAGGCCAGCCAGCTGATCGGGTCGCTGCTGCGCGAGTTCCAAGTGCTCGGTGATGACGGACGGTTCCGCACGGTGCCCGAGTACCCGCGGTTCGCGTGGTTCGAGGGGCTGGTGAACGCAGTCGCGCACCGTGACTATTCGATCCGCGGCGAGTACACGCGGGTGATGATCTTCGACGATCGGCTGGAGGCCACCAGCCCGGGCGCGTTGCCGAACCGGGTCACGTTGGAGAACATGCGCACCACCCGGTACGCGCGCAACCCGAAGATCTGTCATGTGCTCACCGCGTTCGAGCTGGTGCGCGAGCTCAACGAGGGCGTGCACCGCATGTACGAGGAGATGGAGGAGCTCGGCCTGCCCGACCCCGAGTACAGCGAGCCGAACGATTTCAGCGTCCGGCTCGTGCTGCGCAACAACATCAGACGGCGAGTTCCCTACCTGAACGGGCGGCAGAACGGGCCCGCCACCGTCGTCAACCTGACGGAGATCCCCGCCGAGGGCCTGACCCCGACCGAACGCACGGCCCTCGCCCTCGCCATCGACAACGGGAAGGTGATGACCGGGGCATTGGCCGAAGCCGCCGGAGTAAGCGCCAGGACCGCATCGAAAACCCTGAAGGAACTGGCCGGCAAGGGGATCCTGCAATGGCATGGTTCCGGGACTCGTGACCCCAAGCAGTACTACACGTATTCGGAGCAGCATGTTCGGAGTATTTCGGAGTAACTTCGGAGTATTTCGGAGTAACTCCGACATGGTGACGCCGGATTACGGCATTTCGCCGATGAGAGACGAGTGCAAAGCGCCGGTCCGGTCAGCGTCTTGGATGGTGATCTCGAAGGTCATGCCCAGCGCGGTGCAGTAGTCGGGCAGGAGATCGAACAGCCCCTCGGCGTCGCCATGTTCGGGGCTCCACAGCGCCGAGACGCTCAACTCGGTACGCCGGTTCATCTCGTCGAGATCCACACCCGCCTCTAAGCGCATCGCGACCATCCGCTCGCAGACCCGTCGGCGCTCCGCGCGGTTGGCGGCATCCAGACGCTCCGCACGCTCGTCCTCGTCCGACAGGGCGAGGGCGGCGGGCTCCCCATCCAGCAGATCGATCACTCCGCACGTCCCCGACGCTTTCGACACCGTCATCCAGACCACCGTGAGACATGTCGAACTTCCGCTTGTACGCATCGAACTGCCCGCCCACTGCAGCATACGGAGTCGTCGGGGATGACGCCCTCGTCCAACGCCCGCAGCAGCACGCTTGTATGGCGCGTCCGTGCGCGCTGGCTGGGGGCCGACGGGTCCTGCATGAGCCCGCGCGCCTGCGTCTCGTCCATGTAGCGCAGGGTGTCCAGCATCGTCTTCGCCTCGCCCGGATGCGCGCGAAGCCACGAACGGGACTCCGACACGGGAACTCCATGCCATGGAACTGCGCCGTCCGCGTGCTGCTCATTCTCGTGGCTTCCTGTACTTGTATCGGTTCGCGGCCGGTCAGGGGAAGCTGTCGGCATGCCGTGCTGACGGCCGGAAACTATGGATACCTACGCCGACCTGTATGACAGCGAGCTCGACGACTACGCCCGACGCATGGACCTCACGTACTCGGCCGACTGAACGGCCGGGGTGTGCGCTCACTGCGCCAACTGCGCCAACTGAGCAATTAGGCCGATGCTCGGTGCTCCCACTGCGTCCCCACTGCAAGCAAGACGAATCCGTGTCAAACGCGTGTCAAAACGATATGAGAAACCCCTTGAAAACGTTGGTTTTCAAGGGGTTTAGAGCCGTACCCCCAGAGAGGGGGCTACGGCCCTGTGCAGTACAGAGACACATCTACCGATCGAAAAGTGCGTCTGTTCCTTTTTATCTGTTACAAATCCAGTAATAGCAACGGTTTCCGGTTCCTGCCTGTAGACATGCGGGCGATGTTGCTCATTGTCGTCATCTTCATGAGGCTGATGGCCGAAACGGCCTGCGATCAGTGATCAATAATCTTAAAAACCAATGATTGCAAGGCTTCGTCCCGGATAGGTGCATTTTTAGGTGCAGCATCCCGTTGGAGCCGATTCAGAACGGTTGATGGCATTTTTAGTGGCATTTTTCAAGATCGATTATGCCGATGCCATCGGCCGCGCATTTAAGCAAGGAGCATCATCATGTCCGCAAGGACGAAGAAGGACGGCACTGGGCCGTCATCGGCTCGTCGGAGCAGGTTCGGTACTGTGACGCCTCGCTACGATGCCGAGGGCACCCTCATCGCATGGCAGGTGCGATACCCGGATCCGAAGCGCCCGGGCAAGAAGGTGCAGCGCCAGTTCAAACCGGA
This sequence comes from Bifidobacterium sp. UTCIF-38, assembly GCF_006454495.1. Taxonomy (NCBI): domain Bacteria; kingdom Bacillati; phylum Actinomycetota; class Actinomycetes; order Bifidobacteriales; family Bifidobacteriaceae; genus Bifidobacterium; species Bifidobacterium sp. UTCIF-38. The sequence continues at coordinate 215,941 of NZ_JFAL01000006.1, forward strand.
TATGGAGCATGAGGCGCACCGGTGGCTCGAAGAGGAATGGCATCTGGTGGAGCTGGACCGCAAGAACATCCGGGAATGGGTACATCCGTCCGAACGCCGTCGCAGGAAGCGGGCGAATCTCATACTGTTCGAGGATTACGTGACCCAGTGGGCGGAAGGCTACCGATTGCCGAACGGCGAGAGGATAGCTGGTGGCACCCGACGCAACCTGTATCTCGACATCGCGCACTTCATGCCGGGCTTTAAAGGCAAGCTCCTGACCGAGATCACACCGAAGGACATCAAACGCTGGTACGACTCGCCGCACCCCGAAGGACAATGGGCGTTTCGCCGCTCGTGCATGCGCTTGAAGGCGGCGTTCGCCAGCGCCACGAAAATGAGCATGGACGGCTCCCCGCCACTGATCCGCGACAACCCGTTCATCTTGCCCATACCGCCCGCACCCCGCTCCGCCAGGGAGGATATTCCACCGGTCACACCATTGGAGCTCAGGCTGATCGCGGAGAACATGCCCGACTACACAAGACTGGCGGTGATACTCTCCACACTCGTCGGAGGACTTCGTTGCGGTGAGCTATGTGGACTGCAGGTCAAGGACATCGATCTGAAATCCAAACGTCTGACCGTGCGCCACTCCGTCAACAGGGGGTATTCGGATTGCGGATCGACGCGCATCGCCAGAACCAAGACCGATTCCAGCCGACGCACCGTGCCCATCCCTGACGGGCTCGTTCCCCTGATTCATGACCATCTGCGCAGGCACTGCGAATGGACGGACCCGGAAGCCATGGTCTTCCGTCCCAGACGCGCCTCCGTGATGAGCCAGACCACCTTGGAAGGCCAGTTCCGCAAAGCCAGGGAGAAAGCCGGTCGTCCCGACCTGACCTTCCAATCCCTGAGAGCGAGCCACGCGACGCTGCTCATGCTCAAGGGCGGCACCCTGAGGGAGGTCATGGACGAACTCGGCCACGTCAGCGAGAAGGTCGCCATCAAGCACTACCAGCGCATCGTCGCGCAACACCGCAACCAGATCGTCAACCAACTCGCCGAAGACTTCATCAAAGCAGCACGATGACGTTTATTAATCGGTTTGATTGGTTGGGCAGTCTCTGACGAAAGCATACAAGAGACTGCCCAACCGCCGCATCAGCGATAGGTGAAGCGTCCGTACACTGAACGGCAGTTCAGTGCCTTGCGGCGGAACGGCGCTGCCACAGATGCCCGCTTTCCTGCGTCGGCGGGAGCCGATCGCCTTGGTCGATGTGTACGATGCGTGGATTGGTGACCGCGCCTCCACGCGGTCCGACTTCCACGTAGGTTCCCGGACGATGGTTGTCCTCACCGGGCTTATGGTTTGCGACCATAGTGGGTCTCCTTCATAATCAGGAGCCCTCGCATTCACATGGACTGCCATGAGGCAATCCCATGCGGTAGACTTGCGATGTCGTTTCTCAATGACATGCGAGTCCGAGGGCTCGTTATGGACTCCGGCTTGCTCCAACAAGCCGGAGTTTTTCTTTATCGCGGCCCGTGCGAGCCGCAGCTTCAATGTAGCACCGGAAACAGTAAAAGACAAATCTTACTTGATTTGAGACACAGATGTCTGTGATTAAGGGTATGCTTGACGAATAGAAAATGGGATCAAGCGGATAATGAGGGCGTATAGCATGAAGAAGAAAGACGTGTTGAACCTGATCCGGTATCACGCCGAGCATAATGATGCGGCGTTCCGCAATGAGGCGTATGGCATAGCTAAGGATTTCGACCGTTCTGGCGACGCGCAACTGGCCTCCTATATCATCGCACTGCTGTCGGATGCCAATACCTTCACTCCGCAGGCCGCAAACCACTCTGTGCGGTCGGAGTTCCTTATGAAGCGTCCTGTAGTGAAGGCATCGCTGCCCTTGCCGGAAGCCATCACGAACGATATTCAAGGAATCCTCAACGCGATCGGCCGGAACGTCGGCATCCACCGATTCCTGTTCCATGGGCCGGCCGGCACAGGCAAGACGGAGTCGGTCAAACAGATGGCGGCCATCATGCAGCGCGACCTGTATGTAGTGGACTTCAACTCTGTCGTGGACAGCCGTCTCGGCCAGACGGCGAAGAACATCGCAAAACTGTTCGGCGAGATCAACGGATTCATCCAACCGGATCGGGTGGTGGTGCTGTTCGACGAAATCGACGCGCTGGCGTTGGATCGCGTCGACTCCCATGACGTGCGAGAGATGGGCAGGGCCACGTCCGCGCTCCTGCGCCAGATGGACGATCTGTCGGATCAGGTCATGCTGTTCGCCACCACCAATCTGTTCACCAAGTTCGACAAGGCGTTCGTCCGCCGTTTCGATGCCGTCATCGATTTCGGCCGGTACACACGCGAGGACCTCGCCGACGTGGCCGAAAGCATCATGAACGACTATGCCGGCCAGTTCTCGTTCATCGGCAAGAACATACGACTGTTCCGCAAAATCCTCTCCCTGGCAGAACGGCTGCCGTATCCGGGAGAGATGAAGAACCTCATCCGCTCGTCCATCGCATTCAGCAAACCCAACGACGAATTCGACTATCTACGACGCCTGTACGTCGCGCTGGTACCTGACGGCGCGAAGAGCCTCCAGGATGTCCGCGCACTGTACGGGCAGGGATTCACACTGCGCGAGACGGAGATACTGACGGGCATCTCACGCAGCACCATCGCACGGGAAGTGAAGGAGCACGGCAATGAATAACATCCTGCGACTCAAGGGCAAATTCCAGACCAGGAAAGCCCAACGACCGGGCGCGCCCACGCTGCCCGCACACGCGAAGGTCACTGTGGACGATGTGAATGACAAAATCAGACAGCTCAATGCCGTGCGTGATTTCTGGAAGCGGAATAAGACAGCCGTCGCACCTCTGGTCGAAGTGCACTATAGGACCGTGGTGGCGAAAAGCAACCGCATCCGCCAACTGCTATCCGGACCGGGGAAAAGGGCCAATGACACCATTGTCGGCGCACGATTCGAAACGATCGACGACATTGATTGCCATGTCATCACCCACTACGTGACCATGCAGATCCTCGACTCGACTCTCGTCGATCTGACGGCATGCCGGACGATACTCGAACATCATGGCGGCAGTATCGACGCCGCCGGACTCGCCGCACTCACCAAGGCCGGTCTTGGCCGTATCGATTCGAACGCCGGTCTGGGCAAGACCGCATTCGCCCAAACGGTCCGTGACGTGTACTACGTCAGGCGGTTCGATGTCAAACAGCATGCCGATGTGCAGCTGGGCCGCTCCTTGGTCACCATATACGACACCGGTCGCGACGTTCCCCAGACCGTGGCACTGCTGAACTCCCTCGATGTGGACGTGATTTCGGCGAACCTGCTCGACCCCACCACCATCAGCATGACACCGGACCAGTATGACGCCCTCATCGGCACCGCACCGTACTTGGTCGCCATGTCATTGAAGGACACTTCGCAATTGGAGTTCGAACCGACTTTAGCGCGCGATAAATACTCGCCAGATATCCCTGAGCCAGGCAACGAGCCGGTCGTCGGCGTTATCGACACACGATTCGACACGAACGCGTATTTCTCCGACTGGGTCGAATACCATGACGAGATCGATCCAGAGATGGGCGAGGGACCCGACGACTACGCTCATGGCACAGGAGTCTCGTCACTCATTGTGGACGGCCCCACATTGAATCCAAGCCTCGATGACGGGTGCGGCCGTTTCCGGGTACGGCACTTCGCCGTCGCAAGGGAGGGGCGGAACAGCTCGTTCGCCATCCTCAGAGCGATACGTCGCATCGTCGCCGCAAACCGTGACATCACCGTCTGGAACCTGAGTCTAGGTTCGGCCTTGGAGGCGCCGAAGAACTCCATCTCGCCCGAGGCGGCCATCCTGGACAAGCTGCAAAACGAGTACGGTGTAATTTTCGTCGTTGCCGGGACCAACAAGCTCCCTACCGACGGCAAGGACAAACCCAAGCGTATCGGCGCACCCGCGGACTCCATCAACGCGCTGGTTGTCAACGCCACCTCCGTACTCAAGGAGCCGGCAAGCTACACACGGGAAGGCCCGGTACTCCGTTTCTTCCGCAAACCCGATCTCTCGTGCTTCGGTGGCGATGACATCGAACGCATGGCCGTCTGCAGGCCCGGCGGCGGCGTCGCCCTGACCGCGGGTACCTCGTTTGCGGCACCGTGGATCACACGTAAGATGGCCTACCTAATCCACGTCATGAACCTGTCAAAGGAGACCGCTAAGGCCCTGCTCATCGACTCCGCCTCCGGATGGGGGGCATTCCCGGCTCATGGCATCAAACTCGGCTATGGCATCGTTCCCACACGTATCCAAGACATCCTGACCACGCCGTCCAATGAGATACGGTTCATGCTCGAGGGCACCGTCAACGCCTTCGAGACCTACAACTGGCGCATCCCCGTGCCGATCGCGAACGGGAAGTACCCGTACATGGCGAGGGCGACGCTCTGCTACTTCCCGAAATGCGATAGGAACCAGGGCGTCGACTACACGGACACCGAGCTTGATCTTCACTTCGGGCGCATGAAGGCCGATGGCATCGACTCGCTCGACAATAATGTGCAGGGCGACCCGACCGCGCGAACCTATGAGGGTGATGCGCGCAGGCTCTACCGCAAATGGGACAACGTGAAACATGTCAGCGACATCGAGAAGACCCGCTTCGTGCCTCGAACCACCCGGGGCATCCCGTACTGGGGCTTCAAGATCCGCAAGACCGAACGCTTCGACCCGCCGATTGACGAGAACGGCGGCATGGGTCCCAACGCGGGCGATGGCATGCGCTTCGGCATCGTGGTGACCCTGCGCGGCATGGACGGACGTAACCATTATGACGAATTCAAACAGAACTGCCAGCTACAGGAGGAACCCTGGATCGTCGAGGAAATCGACATGCAGACCAACATCGAGCTTTACCATGAAGCGGATGTGAATATCGAATTCGACAACGATGATTCTGAATAGGAATGAGAATGCCTCTATATGAAAGATTAAATGTATAACGGCAAAGAGCGCTCGATATGCCATGAACTGATTATTTGGCTTGTTGGGCATCGGGTGTTATTGCGGGTGGGCATCGCGATTAGTGGGAGACGGCACCACTGTCGGCTGTGATGGGCTTCGGTGGTGCCGTTCGTGTCGGTGGCGATGTGGCTATTGATTGTGGGTGTGGGCTCGCATGTTGTAGTCGCCTGTTTCGATCCAGGTGCTGTTGTGGACGATGCGGTCGAGGATCGCGTCGGTCCTTGGGCTGCGGTCGAATCTGCCGGGCCAGTCCTTCTGACGGTATTGCGTGCAGAAGATGGTGCTCGCGGTGTCCTCTCGGCGTTCCATGATCTCGTGGATGAACCGGCTCATGGATGTGTTGGGTTTGTCGATGAGCCATTCGTCGAGGACGAGGAGCCGGTAGCCGCTGATCTTGCGGATGAGTTTGGCAGGTGCGCCGGGTTTGAGGTTGGCGGTCTCCCATTGCTCGGTCAGGTCGGGCATGCGGATGTAGAGGGTGCGGTAGCGGTTGCGGCACGCCTGGCGGGCGAGGGCGTTGGCTATCCATGTCTTGCCGGTGCCGGCGAATCCCTGGATGACGACGTCGCGGTGCTGCTCGATCCATCCGCAGGTGGCCAGTTCGTTGAGTTGCTGGCGGTTGAGGCCGCGTTCCTCGACGAGTTGCAGGCTCCTGAGATCGGCGTCCGGGTAGCGGAGCCTGGCGCGGCTGACGAGCCCGTCGATGCGGGATTGGCAGAACATGGCGTACGCGTCGTCCACGGCGATCTGGAGGCGTTCCGTGGTGCTGGCGGCCTCCAGCGCGGCGTCCTGGCGTTCGAACGCGTCGAGCAGTTCGACGGCGTTCATCTCGCGCATCTTGCGTTTGGTCTCGGGATTGATGTTCATCGCCGTTCCCCCTCGTTCCGGTCGCGGTCCCAGTAGCCGGAGGCCCGGATGTATCCCTGTTCGTCGGCCTCCTGCACGCCGGGCAGTTTGATGCGCAGCTCCTCGCCTTCCTCGACCATGTGGTCCTGGCCGGTGTCGAGCAGTGGCCTGATGTGCCTGTAGCGGGGCGAGCCGATGCAGCGGCGGGCCACGTCGCACGCGTTCTCCAGCCGTTGCGCCCCGTAGCGGCGCGACAGGCGCAGGATCGCCAGGGCCGGGTCGATGGCCTGGTCGTCCGTGCGGGACTCGTTGAACAGGTTGCCGATCACGATGACCGTGTTCGCCCCGATCCTGCGAGCCCAGTCCATGACGCGGGCTCGGTCCCACGGCTGCCATTCGACCAGGCCGGCCACATCGCCGGCGTTGGTGGCCCACTGGTTCGATACCCCGGACGCGAACAGGCGGTGGGTGCTCACGCGCGTGCCGCCGTCCCAGATCTCCAGCATGTGGTCGGAGACCTTCAGATCGACCCGGCGGCCGATGCACCCGGCCGGAGCGGAATACCAGTTGCTCCGGTAGGACACATGGCAGTTGGACTGGACCTTCCTGCCGCCCTCCCACGTGCATACCTCGTACGGCACGGCCGGCAGCGGCGTCATCATGGGCCGCTCCTGCGCCTCGAACACCGACGCACGCGACCCGTCGCGCTTCTGGAACAGGGCCTTGTTGTGCTCCGCCAGCCACAACACGACCTGCCCGTTCAACTCGTCGAGGGAGGCGAACGACTCGTCGCGCATCGCGCCGATCACGCCCTTGGTGGCCTGCCACACCTCGTTCTCGGCCGAGCTCTTGTCCCTCGGTGAGCGCACCCTGCCCGGAATCACGGCCGCGGAGTAATGCTCTGCCATGGCCCGGTACGCCTCGTCGGGCACGACCTCGCCGTCCCGCGGGTGGCTGACGACGCCGGTCTTGAGGTTGTCGCACACGATCCTGGAGGGCGCGCACCCGAAGAACGCGAACATGTTCACATGGCATTTGAGCCATGTGGCCTCCTTCATATCGCCGGTGGCCTCCACATACGCGTACCTGCTGTACGGCAGCACGCCCACGAACAGGTACGCGCGCGACGCCTCGCCAGTGGCCGGGTCAACGATCCGCATGGCCGGACCCGCCCAATCGACCTCCACGCACATGCCGGCCTTGTGCGCCACGCGCGAGGTCGCGCCCAGACGCGCCGCGTACCCGGCATACCGCTTGCAGAACCGGTCGTAGCTCATCGACGGCCTGCCCCCGGCCGCGCACCGGTCCCGATACTCGGCATGCAGCAGCTTCAACGTGACGCCGACCCGGCCCAACTGGCGATGCACGTCGGCCCAATCGGGCTGCTCGTACACGCTCGCCTGCTCGCCGCGGCCGGGAAACAGCAACGCGTACACCTCGTCATCCGTTTTCCCCTCGACGTCCGTCCAGCCGATACCGAGACGATCCGCCTCGTCGAACACGCTCATCACGCTATGCATCGACATACCCTGCGACGACGCTATCGCCCGTCGGGACAGCCCCTGATCGCGAAGCCTGAGCACAAGCCTCGCCCTTATCCTGCGCACCGCCATTGGGACGCTCCTTCCATCGCACGACCATCATGCGATGAAACACAAGCTAGAACCCCGACCAGTGCCCCACCTCAATAACACCGGTGCCCAAGCGCAATATCACCTGCCAAACCCCTGTGATGCCCACCCGCAATAACCCCGCGGCTCAGAAACGCAAATATTCAATGAACCAATCTAAGCCCGAATTACCCAACAATAATGGTGGTTTGCGAAACTTAGTTTTGCAAACCACCATTAGTTTGGCTCTGTTGACTAGTTCTTTTTATGCAAGAAGCGAATCAAGGAAATGAGAGCCACAATTCCCAGCACATCAACTCCGAGACTGAGAATAATGGCGATAGGAACAAGTACCTCGCTCATTTTCAGATTCCATCTGTGACTCTAACATTGTTGTCAGAGCCGGTAACATCAGCTCGTAGCCAGGCAGTACCGCTATACCATCCTTGGATGCTATAGGAATACTTTTGCTCGGCCATTGTCGATGTATGCGTCAAGGTGCGATCGCTGTAGGTTCCGCCGACTAGATTGACCCACCAACTGTCTGCGCTAGTGATTTTGTTGTTGGACACGTTGATGTAATAGCCATCATAAAATGCCAGCCATTCCCTATAGATCTTCCATCTCTTTGTGGATCGTGCTGTCGTTGCATTTTCAATTCCGATAGTGACGGTATCTCCCGAATTAGTGGTCGTCACATATTCGAGTTTCTCTCCAGGCTTGAGCTGGTCAAGACCCTTAAAGATAACGGAACCATCTTCACCGGCCACAGCGGTCGGCTGAATCTCTGCCGCATACGTAGGGCTAGTCCCTGCGAACACAAGTGCAAGACTGGAGACTAGTACCACCATGAGAATGGAAACTCGGCTGATAAAAGACCTATATTTCATTTTGGACTCCTTAGTTTGTCTTCGTTGACTGTCTTCGTTGACATTGTCTTCGTTGACATAGAGCGCCGTTTTTATTCTTTCATAAAAGCCGCTGATGCGAGTCAGCGTTGATGTCTTGCCTTGGCGTACGAACCTCTCAAATTAAGTGCTATCGAGTGTCTTCATGATTACCTCCATCGGTATCCTTTTGATATATCTGCCGCATCCGGATGCAGTAACTCTATGATGCAACCTCTGCGAAATTGGTGCTCTCTTAGGATATGAATTGTCATCTAAAGATGACTTCGATGTCACAGAGACCAATGGTTGCAACCACAAGCTTTCGGATAGGAAGCGGAAAGAAACCGTCACACTGACGCCAGCTATGTTAGCCAGAACCCCTATCAGCCCGCCACGCGGGGTTGACAATTCTTCCTCCTCTCTCGACGATGACACATTCGTGGCGCCGGAGGGCAATATACGCCTGCAACAGACTTATTCATGACATGTTGGTGGACCGATCGAAGCGCGGCGGCGCATTGCACGGCCAGCACTGGTACCAGCGGCAAAAAGTAGCGACTGTTGATGCCTATGACGCCTTGCTGTCCGTCGAGTGTGAACTGCATCCATACTGCAGCGTAGATCAGCGTCACGCATCCCGCGGTCGTTGCCCATGATGTCAGCCAGAACAGCAGATAACGGCGATCCTTGCGCCATACGATTACGGTCAGCAGTAGGGCTGTGGCGGAAAGCGCCCAGAACAGGAACAGCAGCGGTGGTTCCCACCATGACCAGCCCTGCAAGCTGACAATGCTGTAGAGCATCCTCGGCAGAAACATGTGTGGAGCAGTCAGGAGTTCCCGCCGTCGTCGAGCCACTTCGACGTACGGCACACGCGACGGGTTCGTGGCGAACCCGGTCCCGACGCTTACCCATGCGAGCAGCAACAGAACAGCCAGCGTGCATCCGCCAATAAGGATGAGGCGTGAACTCGCGTTCATACGCCGGCGGATGGCCATTGGCAGCAAGACCATAAGCAGGCATGGCGCATACGCGAACTTCGCTAACGTGATGATGCCGGCGGCCGCGACCAACGCAGCGCAATGCACAGCGCCGAAGCGATCGCCTTCCGCGCATCGAACCAGCAGGCAAGCCAACGGAAGGGACATGGCCACCAGCGTCGAATCAGGAGAGAACATGAACGAGAACGGCATCGCCATCCATACGGCCAATATCCCGGCCAGCCATCGAAACCAGCGCAGCGCATCCCCGGTCAGCAGCCGCAGGCAAGCCCATACCGATACGAGATAGACGACCAATTGGAACATTTCGGCCATATAGAACCGGCATACCGCATTCAATCGCAGCAGAAGCCCCACGAGGAAGGCGGCAATCTGCGGCAGATACGCGAACGGCGGATACACTGCGGTGTTGTCGAACGGCACCTCACACCGGGTCCCGTTGCAGGTGCTGATGGATGCCGGATCCACCAATCCGGACACGTAATCGCGGTCGTTGGCCAGCGAGAACGCGACGACGTCTTCACCGATCCAGCCTCCCACGTTTTGCGTCGCGTCGGGATGATAGTCGGACGCAGCATGCACCGGACGAGCCAGCACGTCGCCGTTGAACATTGCATCCACCCGATACACATGCGCCCACACATCTGCGGTCGTCCCCGGGCGTACCAGTAGAATGCCCAACACCCCGCACAACATCACCAAAGCGAGAACAATGATTGTTCCATGGTTTTTGGGCAGCCAACCATTCCGATCGATCGAACACGAACGCATGACATCACCGCCACAGATCACGCAGCCGGCGCTGTGCCGGATCAATTCTTATGGTGAATGTGCATATGGGAATGAGCTAATCAGAAGGGAAATCTGTCATCGAAAGATGACAGCAGTCGATGGCAGATGCCGATAGATGACAGCATAGAAGTCATAGTCGCTTAGATGCAGTTCCGACCATCACCGATAGGCATACGGCAAGGATTGCTACATCGGCCCTCAGTCAAATGCTTGACATTCATGGATATGACGCCGCGCATGGGAGCGTATATTTCATTGGCATAAATGTCGCGCCTACAGCACGTCAGCCATCCTCATGTAGTAATTGCTATGGATCTTTGGCATCTGCCAACCGATGTCATTTTGTCTGCATTTATCTTCAATTTATGCGAATAACGTTTCTCGCCATAGATGGCAGACAGCATATGAAAAGCGTTCGCCATGTGTATGTCATCTCAAGATGACATACACATGGCGAACGCTCCCCGCCAACGGCATCTGCCCCAATCTCCCAAAAGGCGCACACACGGTGCGTCTTTTGCTATCAAGGGAGATTGCATGCCCAGAAATAGGCGTCATCGGGAAAACCATCCAACAAGAACCAGAAGCACATGGGGAACCGTCATCCCGCGTTTTGACGCAAACGGGAAAATCACTGCCTGGCAGGTTCGATACCCCAACCCGTTGGCCCCAGGCAAGCGGGTCCAACGGCAGTTCAAACCCTGGCAGGAGCTAGATGCAAGAACATGGCTCGAAGAGGAAAAGCACCTAGTTGACCTGCACAACAAAGGAATATCCGAATGGATTCATCCGGCACAACGAAGAAAAGCCAAGGTGAACGAGCATAAAGAGCTGGACAGCCATCGGATTCTGTTCCGCGATTATGTTGAACAATGGGAAGCGAACTATCGGCTCCCTAATGGCGAGGAGATAGCAGGTGGCACACGTAGGAATCTTCAGCTAGACATTAGGCATTTCATGACGGATTTCGAATCTCTTCGACTCGAAGAAATCACTCCTCTCGCTATCAAATCATGGTATGACAAGCCTCACCCGGAAGGGCAATGGGCTTTCCGCCGTTCCTGCATGAGATTGAAGGCAATTCTTGAATCTGCCACAAAGCCCGGACTGGATGGATCGACGCCATTGCTGCACTTTAATCCATTTATTTTCCCGATACCTCCAGCACCTAGATCATCGCGTATTGATGTGTCTCCAGTAACGCCTCATGAACTGATGCTACTGGCGAAAGCCATGCCAGAATACACGAGGCTGTCGGTCTTTCTCTCGACTTTGGTCGGAGGTCTGCGTTGCGGCGAGTTGTGCGGTTTGCGCGTCATGGACATAGACCTCAATAACCAGACGCTGCATGTCCGGCACTCCGTTAACCGCGGCAACACGGATCGTGGGGAGATCCGATATAGCAGAACGAAAACCGAATCCAGCATGAGAAATGTGCACATCCCCAGTGCGCTAATACCGATGATTCGTCAACATTTGCATGACCACTGCGATACAGGTGCGCCGGAATCACCGGTCTTCGTCCCCAGAAGAGCGAAGATAATGTCACAGACCACGTTAGAGGAGCAGTTCGCCAAAGCACGCGTAAAAGCCAATCGTCCCGATCTGACGTTCCAAGGACTGAGAGCAAGTCATGCAACACTGTTCATGCTTCAGGGGGGAACCCTCCGTGAAGTCATGAACGAATTGGGACACACTAGTGAAAAGGTCGCCTTACGACATTACCAGCTTACAGTCGCTAGCCATCAAACCCAGATCGTGGATAGCTTGGCTCGAGCATTTATGGATGTATGACCTAAGGGTGCCATGCTCATTGGAAACGGGTGCAGGTCTCGTTCTCGAACTGCGCTTGCACCCAGCATGAGTCGGATCCTCGCAAGAAGAACTATGCAAGGATGTCGTACAAAAGATGACAAACGAATGGGCAATGAAGCAGAAACCACCCAGCTATGTCATAGTACAGGTTACGGAAAGGAATACTATGAAAGCAATTGCCTCTATACTGGTTTTCGTATCGCTGACGACGTCTGGATTCCCGCTGGGAAGCGTAGCCGGAGACGGATCTCACGAAAACAACGCTTCTACGAGCTATTCCACTCGTATCTATCCGGGTTGCCCCCCCGTTCCTACATTGGTTTTGCCATATCGGCGGCTGATGTGATGGGAATTCGGGCATGAAATTGCCATGTCCCGTCTTCGGAAGAAACCTTTGAACCGCCACCTAGGGAGCTTATACGCTCCCTATGCAACCTCAATCCGTTACTGGACGCAGGTTTATCGGGGAACAGATTATCATCCGATACTTCGTTGACCTGATCTATATGGATTAATGAACCGCTGCAATTGATGGAAATATAGTATTCTCCATTCGGTTTTGCATGGGCGGCGGTATTCGTATATAACTCCTGCAGCAATGACTCCATTTCTCTGAAACAATCGAAGCTCATGTCGCTTGGAATCTTCGGTGACAGCTTTGTCTCTCCGGAAAAACCCAACCTTCTGAGAGACCGATCTCCCTGTTCCGCAATGGCCTGAATCCGACCGGCAAAAGATACATTCGTCGTATTCATGACTTCCTTATTTTCGCCATTCATTACATTGATAACGGTTCTGACTTCGTGTAATGTCTTAATGATCATGGCGCGAAATTCGACGACTTCGGCTTCGGTGAGTGTCTTCTCATGGCTGAGGAACTTGTTATCCAACAGTATCGCCATGTATGTCAGATTTCCTGTAATCGAGTCATGGATTTGACTGGCGGCGATGTTCTCCTTTCTCGTCATAGCAAGATATTGCTGCATCTTTTCGACTTTAAGCTTTTCCTGTTTGGCATGATTGGCAAGATTGTTCCAGGAAACGGCTCGTCCTGCAAAAAACGCCAAGAACATGGCGAGCAGTAGCATGACATATTCATTGGGAGAGGTACCGGTGGCATCGAATCGCCACATGCGCACCGCGGCTATGGATAACGGGTATATTGCCCCATATGGTGGCTTGATGTACAGACCGACATAGGCCAACGCAAGCCATGTTCCCCATAGGAAACTAGGCCCACTGTTATCGGGCACGAAACAGCATATGACAAAGGTGGCCAGAACAATATTGCTACCCAGCACAGGATGAAAAGCCGTGAGCGCAAGCGCCGCCAAATGGGCGACGACCAATGAGCCTACCATCACGCTCTCTGGCGGATAAGCCCAGGTTTCCGCAAGCGTAAGAATGATGATGATTGCAGGAAGAAGATAGCGAAGATACTTGAAATACCATTCTATATAGGAAACCAACATCTCGTGTCTATTTCTCATTCGTTCTTCATCTTGAGCCATCGAATCACCGCCTGTGTTCTGTTTTTAGCATTCATTTTCTCAGCCGCACGTTTAATGTACGTCTTCACGGTCGGTTCGCCTATACCGAGCTTTGCCCCGATTTCCTTTGATGTACATCCTAGCGCGCATAGATTCATGATCTCCTCCTCCCTTCTCGTCAGATTCCTGTATCTGCGTTTCGCAAGTTCCATCCCTGAAAGTCTGTCGTGGGCTTCCTGTGCGGTCTCCAACGATTCATATTTCACATGAGGCGACTGTCCATTGGCCAATAAACACAACGCCCGGCAGATATCTCTCAATTGGGCTTTATCCATTAAGCATGCGGCTCCATTCTCCAAGGCCTGTACATAATACTTTTGGCGGCTATTC
>NZ_JFAL01000007.1:0-147908 GCF_006454495.1 Bifidobacterium sp. UTCIF-38
GAAATTCCAAGGTTCGGGGGAACAACGGTTGTTCACCCGCCCTCGATGAAGAAGGAGATCACATGAAGCTCACCAAGAAGATCGTGGCCCTGGTGGCCGGCGTCGCCATGATGGCGGGTCTGGCGGCCTGCGGCGGCGGAAGCCGTACCGGACAGGCAGCCGGCGGCGACTCGAAGATCGAGAAGGGCGCCACCATCGGCATCTCGATGCCGACCAAGTCCGAGGAACGCTGGAACAAGGACGGCAACAACCTCAAGGCCAAGCTGGAGAAGGCCGGATACAAGGTCATCCTCTCCTTCGCCGATGACAAGCCGGCCCAGCAGAACGCCGACATCGAGAACATGGTCAACAACGACGCGAAGATCGTCGTCGTCGCCTCCAAGGACGGCACCGCCGTCGGCCCCGCGGTCGAGAAGGCCCGCGACGCCGGCGCCAAGGTCATCGCCTACGACCGCCTCATCATGAACACCGACGCCGTCGACTACTACGCCACCTTCCAGCTGGAGCAGGTCGGCGTGCTCGAGGCCACCTGGCTGATCGACAAGCTCGGCCTCGAGAAGGGCGCCACCGGCCCGTTCAACATCGAGCTGTTCACCGGATCCCCGGACGACAACAACGCCAAGTACTTCTTCAAGGGCGCCTGGGACCTCCTCCAGCCGTACTTCGAGAAGGGCGTCCTCGTCTCCCCGTCCCAGCACGGCCAGGGCGGCGTGACCAAGGACTTCACCGTCGAGGACTGGCAGAAGATCTCCGTCATGAGCTGGAAGACCGAGCAGGCGCAGAAGGACATGGAGTCCATCCTCGACTCCACCTACGCGCACGGTGAGAAGCTCGACGCGGTCCTCACCCCGTACGACGGCATCGCCCAGGGCGTCATCAACGCCATCGAGTCCAAGCGTCCGGACATGAAGCCCGGCACCGACACCTGGCCCTACATCACCGGCCAGGACGCCATGGAGATCGCCGTGGCCAACATCGCCAAGGACAAGCAGGGCGAGACCGTCTTCAAGGACGTCAACAAGCTCGCCGACGCCGTCTACGACATGATCGTCGAGATCGCGGAGAACAAGGAGGTCTCGGGCATCAACGGCAAGTTCAACAACAACAACATCGACGTGCCGTCCAAGCTCCTCGACCCGCAGAACATCACCAAGGACAACCTCGACGACCTCGTCAAGGCCAACTACATCACTCAGGATCGTTTCGACGAGCTGACCAAGTAGCGTCCCGAAAAGATTCCCACGAATCCCAACGACATGCGGCGCATGGGCCGACTATGCGCCGCATGTCCATGAAACCAGCACTGTGAACGAGGAGTGATGACATGTCAGACAATGACACCATTTTGACGATGGAGAACATCACGAAGACGTTCGGACCGGTCAAGGCGCTCACCAACGTGAACCTCGAAGTGGGGCGTGGCGAGATCCACGCCATCTGCGGCGAGAACGGCGCGGGCAAATCGACCCTGATGAACGTGCTTTCGGGTGTCTACCCCTACGGCAGCTATTCCGGCAGGATCACCTTTGACGGCAAGGAATGCAAGTACCACACGATCAACGACTCCGAGGCCGACGGCATCGTGATCATCCACCAGGAGCTCGCCCTGAGCCCGTTCCTGTCGATCGCCGAGAACATCTTCATCGGCAACGAACGTGCCAAGGGCGGCGTGATCGACTGGGACGAGACCCGCGCCGAGGCCAAGAAGCTGCTCGACCGCGTCGGCCTTCCCGAGGACCCGGACACCAAGGTCATGGACATCGGCGTCGGCAAGCAGCAGCTCGTCGAGATCGCCAAGGCCCTGTCCAAGGACGTGAAGCTGCTCATCCTCGACGAGCCCACCGCGGCCCTGAACGACGAGGACTCCGCCCACCTGCTCGACCTGGTGCGCCAGCTGCGCGACAAGCAGGGCGTGACGAGCATCATCATCACGCATAAGCTCAACGAGGTCGCCGCCATCGCGGACACCGTCACCATCATCCGAGACGGCTCCACCGTGGGCGTCATGTACGTCACGCCGGAGACGCCCCTCGATCAGGAGGAGCTCATCCGCAAGATGGTCGGCCGCCCGCTGCACAACCTGTACCCGGACCACCCCTCCAACAAGCCCGGCGCCGAGTTCCTGCGCGTCGAGAACTGGACCGTCCACCATCCGCTCGACTCCGAGCGCGTCATCGTCGACCACGCGAACATCAACGTGCATGCCGGCGAGATCGTCGGACTCGCGGGCCTGATGGGCGCGGGCCGCACCGAGATGGCGATGTCGATCTTCGGGCACTCCTACGGCTCCAACATCTCCGGCAAGGTGTTCGTCAAGGGCAAGGAGGTCCATCTGCCCAACGTGCAGTCCGCCATCGACGCAGGTCTCGCCTACGCCACCGAGGACCGCAAGGGCAACGGCCTGAACCTGCTGCAGAACATCCGCGAGAACGCCTCGCTGGCGAGCCTGACGAAGATGAGCAAGTACGGCGTGATGGACGACAACATCGAGCGCAAGGAAGTCGAGCAGTACCGCAAGGACTTCAACATCAAGTGCCACGACATCGACGTGAACGTCTCCACCCTCTCCGGCGGCAACCAGCAGAAGGTGCTGCTCGCCAAGTGGGTCATCTCGCAGCCGGACATCCTCATCCTCGATGAGCCGACCCGAGGCATCGACGTCGGCGCGAAGTACGAGATCTACGAGATCATCGACAAGCTGGCGGACGCCGGCAAGGCCGTCATCGTGATCTCCTCCGAGCTGCCCGAGCTCATTGGCATCTGCGACCGCATCTACACGGTCTCCTACGGTGTCGTCACCGACAATGTTGAGAAGAATGGATTCACCCAGGAATACCTGATGAAGGGTATGACCAAGGAAAGGGAGGTGGCAGCCTGATGAGCGCCGCAACCGCAACACCTGCTAAGAAAGAAGAGAAGGTCGGCCTGCTGGCCACCGTCGCCAACAACGCCCGCCAGTACGGCATCGTCGGCGCGCTGCTGGTCATCGTCGTCGCGTTCCAGATCCTGACCGGAGGCGTCCTGCTCAAGCCGAATTCCTTCGTGTCGCTGATCCAGCAGAACGCGTACGTGATCATCCTAGCCATCGGTATGGTGATGGTCATCATCGCCACGCACATCGACCTTTCCGTCGGCTCGCTGGTCGCCTTCATCGGCGGCGTGTGCGCTCTGCTCATGGAACGTCAGGGCGTCAACTGGATGGTCGCCATCCTCGTGGCACTGATCGTCGGCCTCATCGTCGGCGTCTGGCAGGGCTTCTGGGTCGCCGTCGTCGGCATCCCGGGCTTCATCACCACGCTGGCCGGCATGCTGATCTTCCGTGGTCTCGCCACCGTCATCGTCGGCGAGTCCGTCCCGATCACCTCCCTCGAGTTCCGCGGCATCGCCCGTAACTACCTGCCGAACGTCCTCGGCTGGTGGGGTCCGTTCGACGGCCTGACGATCGTCCTCGGCATCCTGTGCATCGCCGCCTTCGCCTGGAGCCAGCTGCGCAAGCGCGCCCGCGTCGCCAAGGTCGGCCTCGTGCCCGAGCCGATGAGCCTGACGATCCTCAAGATCGTGATCGCCACCATCGTCATCATCTTCGTGACCTACCTGCTCGCCTCCTCCGGCAACGCCGATCAGGGCGGCACCCCGATCATGCTGGTCATCGTCGGCGTGCTCGTGTTCATCTACAACTTCATCCTGACCAAGACCGTGTTCGGACGCCACGTGTACGCCGTCGGCGGCAACCGCAAGGCCGCCATCCTCTCCGGCATCAACACCCGCCGCGTGGACTTCCTCCTGTTCGTCCACATGGGCTTCCTGTCCGCCGTCGCCGCGGTGTGCATGCTCTCCCGCCTCGCCTCCGCGACCGCCCAGGCCGGTATGGAGTTCGAGATGGACGCCATCGCCGCCTGCTTCATCGGTGGAACGGCCGTCACCGGTGGTATCGGCACCATCCCGGGCGCCGTGGTCGGCGCCTTCGTGATGGGCGTCATCAACCAGGGCCTGTCCATCATGGGCGTCGACACCGCGGTCGTCAAGACCATCAAGGGCCTCGTGCTCCTGCTGGCCGTCGCCGTGGACATCATGTCCAAGAAGAAGAAGAGCTGAACCGCCTGACTTCATCCCTCTTCCTCCTCCTAGAATGGGGTCCGCGCTTACAGGGGCTTTCGGTCCCGGGGCGCGGACCCCATTCGCCGTACCACGAAGGGAACCACACATCATGAAACTCAACAAGCAATCGACCGCGCGCCTCTACGCGCTCACCTGCGTGGCCTGCGTGGTCTGGCTCGTCCAGTCGCTCATGGAGGCCAACGCAGACGGCTCCCTGACCAACTGGGCCACCATCGTCTTCTCGCTGTGTCTGCTCGTCGTCATCGGATGGACCGGATACAACGCCATCAGCGGATGGAATGCCAAAGAGGATGACGAGGACGACGGTGCGAATGACGATGGCAAGAACGGCGGCGACGGCCGCCGGAGGTGACACAACGCCGGAGTGCCGCGTTTTTTACGTGTACATTAGCTAAGTATGAACGCAAGTGACGCCTTCCAGCCATCCGCGATGGACCTGATCCGAGCGGGATTGCAGAACCTCGACGAAGCCCGCGGCATGTTCGACCGTCTCAGAGCCGATGGCGTGCCGTCCGACCGTCTGCGATTCGTCCTGAAGGCGCTCGCCGAGGCGTGCGACCCCGACGGCGCGCTCGCCAATCTCGTCAGCATCACCAACGCCGTGCAGAGTCAGGGGCGCGACTTCGACCGCATGGTGCCCGACGCCGCGGCCTTCGAACGGCTCATCACCGTGCTCGGCGTCTCCGATGAGCTCGGCAAGCTCATGCGCTTCCGTCCCGAACTGGTCGAGGCGGCCTCCACCGACGCCTGCAACAGCCACCTGTACACCCGCGAGCAGCGCCGCGCCCACGTTCTGAAGGCCGTCGGCGCCGACCCGGACGATCTGACCGCACCCGTCGCCACCAAGGAGCTCGCCGACGCCGCCACCGCACTGCGCGGCACCTACCGCCGCCAGCTCGCCGCCATCATGGCGCAGGACGCCACCGCCGCCGACCCGTGCGCGATCCAGCCCACGATCAGCCGCAGCCTGTCCGATCTGGCCGACGCGGCGCTCGAAGGCGCGCTCGCGATTGCCCGCCATGAGGTCAAGGGCAGCGAGCACGTGCGCTTCGTCATCATCGGCATGGGCAAGCTCGGCGCACAGGAGCTCAACTACGTCTCCGACGTGGACCTCATCTACGCCGTCGAGCCGGCCGACAAGGAGATCGGGCGGCAGGAGCTGCTGCGCACCGGCACGAAGATGGCCACCACGATGCAGCGCGTCTGCCAGTCCATCATCATGGGCGTCGCCGAACCCACCCTGTGGCAGATCGACGGGGGGCTCCGCCCCGAAGGCAAGGACGGTCCGCTCGTGCGCACCATCGAATCGCACGAGGGCTACTACCAGCAGTGGGCCGAGAACTGGGAGTTCCAGGCGCTGCTCAAGGCACGTCCCGTCGCCGGCGATCCCGAACTGGGCCGCCGATACATGGATATGACCCGCCCGTTCGTGTGGACCGCCTCCAAGCGCGACAACTTCGTCTACGACTGCCAGCAGATGCGCAAACGTGTCGAGGATCTGATCCCCGCCCCGCTCAAGGACCGCGAGATCAAGCTCGGGCGCGGCGGCCTGCGCGACGTCGAATTCACCGTGCAGATGCTCCAGCTCGTCCACGGACGCTCCGATGAGACCCTGCGCACCCGTTCCACACTCGAATCGCTGGCGAGGCTCGCCGAAGGAGGCTACGTCTCGCGCAAACAGGCCGCGAAGCTCTCCGCCGACTACCGCTTCGAACGCGTGCTCGAACACCGCCAGCAGATGTGGGGGCTCAAGCGCACCCACCTGTTCCCCGACCTCGGCGCCACGGCGAACCTCGGTGGACTCGAACGCAAGCGCGACGTCGACGTCGACGAGCTGAACCAGAACCAGGAGCTGCGCCGCGTGGCCCGCGCCTTCCGCATGCACCCCGAGGAACTCGTCGAACGCTACGACGAAACCCGACGCGAGGTACGCCACCTGCATCTCGACATCTACTACCGCCCGATGCTGCCCGTCTCCGCGCAGCTCGAGGACGACCAGATCGACCTGAGCAAGACCGCCGCGCAGGAGCGGTTCAGCTCCATCGGCTTCGGCGACCCGGACGCCGCCATGCGCCACGTCGCGGCCCTCACCGCCGGCATCGGACGAGCCGCCAAGATCAACCGCATCATCCTTCCCGCCGTACTCGAATGGCTCGGACAAGGGCAGAACCCGGACATGGGTCTGCTCAACTGGCGCAAGCTCGAGGAGCACTTCGGCACCGAAAGCGAGTACCTCGGCTTCCTGCGCGACTCCAACTCCGCGGCGCAGCGCCTGTGCCACGTGCTGTCCAACTCGCGCTTCCTCGGCGACGCACTCAACAAATCGGTCGAATCGGTCACCTGGCTGGGCGACGACGATCGACTCAAGGCCCGCACGCGCGAGAGCCTCGACGTGCAATGCCGCTCCTCGCTGGAACGCAACGCCGAGAACATCAACGACTTCGCCACCTCGATGCGCGCGATGCGCCGCCACGAGATCGAACGCATCGGACTGGCGTGGATGAGCGGCGTGATGGATGACGCCGCAAGCCTCAAGGGCATGACCGACGTGTACGACGCGATCATCGAGGCGTCGCTCGAATGGGCGGTCCGCCGTCGCGTGCGAGAAGGGGCGCTGACGTCGGCGCCGGCCGCGCTCGCCGTCATCGGCATGGGACGTTACGGCGGACGAGAGGTCAACTTCAGCTCCGACGCCGACGCGATCCTCATCTACCGTCCGATTCCGATCGGTTCCGGCGACGTCGACGAGGGTGCGGCGAACCTGTTCGCGCGCAAGGTGATCGAGGACCTGCGCGCCATCCTGCAGGGGCCCACCACGCTGGAGCCGCAGATCGAACTCGATCTGGATCTGCGTCCCGAAGGCAAGAACGGCCCGCTTGTGCGCTCCTACGCCTCCTGCGAGGAGTACTACCGTTCGTGGGCGAGCACGTGGGAGCACCAGGCGCTGCTGCGCGCCAGGTACGCGGCCGGCGACGTCGATCTCGCGCGCGACTTCCTGACCAACATCGCCGACCCGCTGCGCTACCCGCACGTGGACCTGACCGACACGGAGATCGGCGACATCCGCAAGCTCAAGGCCCGCATGGAGGCCGAACGACTGCCACGCGGCGTGCGCCGCGACCGCCACCTGAAGCTCGGCAAGGGCGGCCTGTCCGATGTCGAATGGACCGTGCAGCTCATGCAGCTCGAACACGCCGGCGACATCGCGGACCTGCGTGTCAACGGCACGCTGCCGGCGCTCGACGTGCTCGAGGCGCGCAAGATCATCTCCAAGGCAGACGCGTTCACCCTGCGTCGCGCGTGGACGATGTGCACCGCGGCGCGCAACGGCAACTACCTGTGGAGTGGACGTGCGCGTCAGGCGGACATCCTGCCCGACGACATGTACTCGCTCGGCGGTATCGCCGTGTATCTGGGCTATGACGCGAATCGCGGACAGCATTTCGAGAACGATCTGCTCGCCGTGATGCGCAAGGCCCGTGAGGTGACCGAACGGCTGTTCTACGGCCGCTGACCTTTCCTCGGTGCCCTTATCGGGGAGCCGATGGGTTTTTCCGTCGTGGGAAGGAGAACAAGTGGTGTCCAGCAAACTGGTGTTCATCGACATCGATGGCACGCTGGCCGATGAACGACACATCGTGCCCGATTCGGCGGTTCAGGCATGCCGTGAGGCGCAGAGGAACGGTCATAGGCTGTTCATCTGCACCGGACGTTCCATCCCGAAGATCGAGAAGAGCATCCTCGACCTCGGATTCGACGGCGTGGTGTCGGTCGCAGGCGCGCAGGCGAACATGGGAGACGAGATACTGTTCCAGCATTTCGTCTCCCCGGAGGCGATCGACGCGGCCGACAGGTATTTCCGCGAGCATCACATCGAGGCCTACCAGTGGCAGGGCCCCGATGGCATGTACATCTCGGAAGGCTATCGCCGTCATCTCGAGGAGAAGGGATCGGCATGGAACCGCGGCGAGTTCGCTCGATTCTGGCATCGCCTCGACCGGATCGAGATTCCTGAGGGCTCCACGCTCGGCCATGTGATCCATGTGTGCAAGGGATCGTACTTCATCCTCGGCGATCATCCCGAGGTGAGTTTCGAGGAGACGAAGCGGGACCTCTCTCCTTGGTTCGAAACCGTTCACGGCTCGTACGACAGGATCTCGGCGAACAACGGCGAACTGCTCATCAACGGCGTAGACAAGGGCACCGCCGTACGTGACGTGGCCGCCCGACTCGGCTACGACATTGCCGATACGATCGCCATCGGCGACAGCGACAACGACACCGCGATGCTCAAGGCCGCCGGCACGTCCGTGGCGATGGGCAACGCAATCCACGGCATCAAGGACTTCTGCGACCTCGTCACCACCGACATCCACGACGACGGCCTGGCCAACGCGTTCCGCACGCTGGGGCTGATCGGTGACGGGGGTGCCCGGAGCGATGATGCCGAAATCGATGGAAAGGACGGTCGATGATGCCTGTTGCTGTTGCCCACTGCGGATCCGTATCCGCGCTGACGCTGGGGTTGCCCACGTCGATGGCGATGCCCGAAGCGAAGGGTGCGCTGCCCAAGGCGATGTTCCTCAAACTGCCGATCTCCGCCAAACTGAAGCAGCGGCTGAACACGGAGGTCGAGTCGATCACGATGCTCGCGCTGATGCGCCCGGCCAACACCGGGTTTGAGGCGGTCGCCGGCAGGATCCCGGAGGTGCTCGTCATCGGACTGAAGCTCACCGGCAAGACCGATGTGGTACCGGCCGAAATCGTCGAGCTCATCTCGTCGATCCGCAGCAAGTCAGGCATCGTGTTCGTGTGCGTGCGGGACGTGCCGTTCGAGGGCACGACACGCGAGGAGTGCGCGTTCGCCGTACGCCGTGCCGTGCCGGTCAAGCCCGGACGTCCGGCCGTCGCGAAGGTGTATGCGGGGCAATGGATGTCTGCGGGCGAGGCGCAGCTGGAGGTCGGGACCGGGGCCGCTGGCACGGAAGCCGTGCCCCGGACGATGGACGCGCTGTGGCACTCGCTGTGCGCGCAGGCCGTGCTGGGGGACGCGGATGGCGCGGACCTTGACGCGCGCATCGCGCGCCGGGATCTGCTCGGCCGGTTGAAGGCCGACGAGGCCAAGCTCTCACGCGACCACCAGCGCGCGAAGAACCCCGCGCAACGTAACGAGATCTACGCGAAGCTGCACAAAGTGCGCGCGCAGATCGCGCAGATGGAGGAGTGAGCCGAGATGGTCCGGGTCCGGGGTCTCCGGGTGGGCCGGCCTTGCCGGGTCCTGCGTCCTCGGCCTGTCTCGGCGGTTTTGGAGGACCGGGGCTTTGGGGCGCTTCACTTCACGTACGTGAGGAATGTGCGGATGTCGCGAATCTCTTCGTCACAGATCGCGTGTCCCATTCCCACATACTCGCGGTAGGTGAGGTGTCCGGCGGACTGGAGGACGCGACGGGCGTTGCGCTGATCGTCGAGTGGAATCGTGTGGTCCTCGGAGCCGTAGGTGAGCAGGAACCGGGTGGGGGAGTCGAGCCGGGCGGTTTCCTCGCCCTTGAATGACGGGCTCATGAGGATGGCCGCGTCGAACACGTCCGGATGCTCGAGGACGAGCCGATAGGAGAGATAGCCGCCTTGCGAGAAGCCGACGAGGACCTTGCTACGGTCGGCGAACAGCGGGTTGTCGAGCAGCGGAACCAGCGCCTCGCCGACGGCCGTGCACGCACGGCGGCGCTCCTCGACCCCGCAGCCGTCCGGATACCAGTAGGCGCCGCCCATATACGGTCGGTCGTAGGTGCCTCGGAACGAGAGATAGCTTGGGGTGGCGGTTATGGTTGAGGCCGCGGTGGACGGGTGCGGTCCGGTGACGTCGGGGGAGTCGTCGCCGTTGCCACCATCGTTGCCGAGACTGCCATCGGCGTAGACCGCGTCGATGATGCGGATCATCTCGCGCTCGTCGTTGCCGTACCCGTGGAACATGACGAACAGCCGGTCGTCGAACGGCGATCCTGCCTGTGGAACATTGATCTGACTGGTCATTCGTAGCTGCATCGCTGATCCTCCTCCGCCCATAGACGTCGTTTCCGGTCCGTCTCCAGTGTAGGCAATGTAGACGTCAGGTTTCTCGAGACACATCGATATGTACGTTCGTACACGCCGGTGCTCTAGTTGTTCGAATAACTTCGGATCGTGCGGTATCATATGAACGACAGGATGTTCGACCGGGACGATGAGAGTCGCGGCGATACGGGCTTGGATCTCAAGGAGTGATTATGGCTCAGAACCACCGGAGACTCGCGGAGCAATTGCGCGCCCGCATAGCGACTGGCGAGTTCGCGGACAAGGGCAAGCTGCCCACCGAAGATCAGCTCATCGAAGAGTATGGGGCCACGAGATACGCTGTGCGAAACGCCATTGCGCTGCTCGCCGAAGCCGGGGATGTGTTCCCGGTTCAAGGTAGCGGGGTGTTTGTTCGTGAGGATCGGGGCGATGGAGACTATCTGTCCATCGGCACGACACGAGGCATCTCCGGCGAATATCCGGGCAGGAAAGTGTCCTCTGTCGTCTATGAGCTGTCTCTGCTGCGTGCGGATGAGACTCTGTCCGGGCGCATGCATTGTCAGGAGGGCGATCAGGTGTGGAAGGTTGTGCGTCTCC
Organism: Bifidobacterium sp. UTCIF-38; assembly: GCF_006454495.1. Lineage (NCBI taxonomy): Bacteria > Bacillati > Actinomycetota > Actinomycetes > Bifidobacteriales > Bifidobacteriaceae > Bifidobacterium > Bifidobacterium sp. UTCIF-38. The sequence goes on from NZ_JFAL01000007.1 coordinate 10,768, forward strand.
GTCTTGTCGATGACAAGCCGTTGGCCTATGAGACCGCCTGGTATCTCAAGGAGTTCGTGCCGTTCATCAACGAGCAGATCGCCGAGGGGTCGTTGTTCGGCTACGCTCGACATGATCTGGGGCTGAATTTCGGATATGTCGACAAGGTGATTCGGGCCGGAGAGTTGAGCGCTGTCGAGGCGAAGGCCCTCGGACTCAAAGAGGGGCAGCCTGCGCTGTACCTCGATGACGACTCGTTCCTGACGAACGGACGGCTGTTCAACTCCTCCCATATTGCCTATCACTACCAAAATGCTCGTTTCTTCACGATGACCTCCATGAAATGAGCCGGATCCGTGTGGGGTGTTCCACTTCAATGGGTTCCATGGAATGGTCCGTCGCATATGCGGCACCAATGAAACGGCACAATGTAGGGAGTAGCGAAGATGCGCAGAATCATCCTGCTTGACGTTGACGGAACGCTGGTCGACTACGAGAACAACCCGGTGGTGGTCTCCGGACTGCCGAAGAGACGTTGACGGAACGCTGGTCGACTACGAGAACAACCTGCCCGGCTCGGCGGTCGAGGCTGTCCGCAAGGCGCGGGCGAACGGTCACAAGGTGTACATCTGCACCGGACGCAGCAAGGCCGAGGTGTATCCACCGCTGTGGGAGATCGGCCTCGACGGCATGATCGGCGGCAACGGCAGCTATGTCGAGAGCGGCGGCGAGGTCGTCATGCATCGCACGCTCACCCTCGAGCAGTGCACACGGGCGGTCGATTGGCTCAATTCGCGCGGCCTTGCGTTCTATCTCGAAAGCAACAGTGGGCTCTACGCCAGCGAGGGGTTCGAGGAGGGGGCGCTCGCCGCCGTGCGCGAGTACTCCGCGCGCAAGGGCAGGGAGGGCGCCTGCGCGATGACCGTGCGTGACGGCTATCCGGAGATGATCTACGACGGCGAGCTGTACCGCGACGACGTCAACAAAATCAGCTACGTGCTCGGTTCCTATCAGGACTTCCTTGATACCAGGGAACGGTTCGAAGACCTGCAGAACGGCACATGGGGAGGCAGGGGCGCCACGGCGCTGTGGGGCGACCTCGGCGTCAAGGGCATCACCAAGGCGCACGCCATCGATGTACTGCTGGCGCACCTCGGGGCCGACAGGGCCGGCACCGTAGCGTTCGGCGATGCGACCATCGATGTGCCGATGCTCGAATACTGCGCGTTCGGCGTCGCGATGGGCAACGGCTCGGACGACGTCAAGGCGGCGGCCGATCTCGTCACCGACGACGTCGAGAATGATGGTCTCGCATACGCCTTCGAGCGGCTGGGACTGGTGTGATCGGCAAGGCTTCCTGTTGGCGGATCTGATCGTATGCCGATCTGATCGGGGCGCTGGTGAGGGCGGTTCCGTTTCGGCGGACCGCCCTCACCTCATATCCGAAGTCTGTTGAGGAGGACGGCTCGGTGGCTCGGTGGTGAGTCTTCGACTGTGCCTCCTCATTCTGTTTATTGTTCGAACAAATCAAGTCATCTGATATTGCAGGAACACTGCCGTGGTGGTGACCTGGTGCCTCAAGTTCAAAATCATTCGAATAAATTTTGCCGTTCGGCGTGTCGGATTATATGTAGGTGAGCGCTAACAACATAGTGAATGCAACGCTTCCATGACTTATATCCTCAGGAAACGGCTTATTTGACACCATCTCCAGAAAACGTATACTGGAGACACAAGTTATTCGAATAACAAAGAAAACAACGAATAACTTCGGCTCACAAGGCTGATGGAAAAGGAAAAGGTGCGGGCTATGAAAGCTCGCAAGTCCAAGGAAGGGCCCCCTGATGAAGGAATGGTTCACCAATGCGGCGCAGAAGGCGCTTGATATGTTCGTGAAATTCGCGAGCACCAAGGCCATCACCGCGCTCAAGGACGGCTTCGTCCTGTCCATGCCGGCGACGCTCGTCGGCTCGATCTTCCTGCTGCTCGCCAACCTGCCGATCAGCGGCTACACCGACTTCATGGCGAAGACGTTCGGCGCGGGCTGGAACATCGGTCTCAACCAGATCAACAACGCCACGTTCAACATTTTGGCGATCATCATCGCCGTGGGCATCGGCTACTCCTACGCTCGTAACGAGAAGCTCGACGGCATCTCCTGCGGTATCCTCACGCTCATCTCCTTCCTGATCGTCTCGCCGTCCTCCCTGCAGATCACGGGTGACACGGTCAAGGCGCTGGGGGACAAGACCGCCGAAGTCTCCGGCGTGCTGCCGACTACATGGATGGGCGGCAACGGCATCATCTCCGCCATCATCATGGGTCTGATCGGTTCGTGGGTCTACTGCACCTGCATTCAGAAGAACCTTCGCATCAAGATGCCCGATGCGGTCCCTGAAGGCGTTGCCAACGCATTCTCCGCCATGATCCCGGGCTTCTTCATCATGTGCTACTCCGCCGTGATCTACCAGGTGTGCCAGATGCTCGGTGGTGTGTCTCTGACCGAGCTCATCTTCAAGGTCATCCAGACCCCGATGCAGTCCCTCACCGACAACTGGGCTGGCGCCATCATCATCGTCCTGCTCATGTCCCTGCTGTTCTGGTGCGGCATCCATGGACCGAACGTGGTCTCCGGCATCATCTATCCGGTTCTGACCGCCAATTCCCTGGTCAACCAGGACCTGATGAACAAGGGCATCGAAGTCACCCAGGCCAACGGCGGACACTACCTTGTCCCGCAGCTCATCGACTGCTTCTGCAAGTTCGGAGGCGTCGGTCTGACTCTCGGCTTCATCGTCTCCGGTCTGTTGGTCGCCAAGTCCGCCCAGATCCGCGAGATGTCCAAGTTCGCGCTTGTCCCCGGCCTCTTCAACGTCAACGAGCCAATCATCTTCGGCCTGCCGATCGTCTACAACCCGATCATGCTCATCCCGTTCGTGCTCGGTCCGCTGGTCGCCGTGATCCTCACCTACGGTGCAATGGTCGTCGGCTTCCTGCCTGCCTTCGGCGCCATGCAGGTGCCTTGGACCACTCCGCCGATCGTCTCCGGCTTCCTGCTTGGCGGCTGGCGGGGTGTGGTCATCCAGCTGGTGATCTTCATCGCCTCCGTTGCGATCTGGTTCCCGTTCGTCAAGATGCAGGACAAGATCTACGTTGAGCAGGAGCAGACCAACGCCGAGGCGGAAGCCTGATCTGATCCACGTCCGGTTCCGCTCTGCGCGTCTTGCGGGGCGAGGGCCGGACGCTTCTCACCAATATGTAACCAACAACAACGATTTGCGGTTCGAAGAAGAAAGGGCCGCACAACTGAAAGGAACAATGATCATGACCCACATCGTGCTGTGCTGCAACCAGGGCATGTCCACCTCCATCCTCGTCAAGAAGATGCGCGAGGCCGCTGCGAAGGAGGGCATTGAGGATGTGCAGATCGACGCCTACCCGATCTCCGAGATCGAGGAGAAGGCCCCGGACGCCGCGGTGATCCTGCTTGGACCTCAGGTTCGTTTTGAGCTGGGACGTGTGCAGAAGCTCTTCCCGAACACCCCGGCGGAAGCCATCAACCCGCAGGACTACGGTCTGGCCCGCGGTGGCAACGTGCTGAAGCACGCGCTCGAACTGGCTGGTAAGTGATCCCTCCGCCGGCGTCGTCGATTCCAGTCGGCGCCGGCATCTCCCCATACCGAGCGACTGCGCTCCCTCAAAATACAACAAAGACACTTAATTAAGGACACTTAATTAAGGAACCCGTCACGGCGAAAACGAGCTGTGGCGGTTCCATGAAAGGAAACCAACGATGGCTGACGAACCCATGGACATGGAAGTCCTGTGCATGCAGATGATCGTGGCGGCCGGTTCCGCCAAGTCGGACTACATGGAGGCTCTGCAGGCCGCCAAGTCCGGCGATTACGAGACCGCCGAGGCGAAGATGAAGTCCGGCGATGAGAACTACGCCGTCGGACATGAGCACCATGCCCGCATGGTGCAGCAGGAGGCCGCCGGTGACCCCGTGACCATGACCCTGCTGCTCACCCACGTCGAGGACCAGATGATGAGTACCGAAACCATCAAGACCATGGTCACCGAACTCATCGATCTGTACAAGAAAGTCAACGCCTGATCGGGAATGCTCCCGGCATCATACGGCAGAATCCACAGATAAGGACAAAGACAATGGGTTTCCCCGATAACTTCCTGTGGGGCGGCGCGGTGGCCGCCCACCAGCTCGAAGGCGCATGGAACGAGGACGGACGCGGCCCCAGCATCTGCGATGTGCTCACCGGAGGCGCTGCCGGAGTCGCCCGCAAGATCACGGATGGCGTGATCGACGGCCTCAACTACCCGAATCATCATGGCATCGACTACTACCACACGTTCCGTGAGGACGACGCACTGTTCCAGGAGATGGGCTTCAAGTGCTTCCGCACGTCGATCTCCTGGTCGCGCATCTTCCCGAACGGCGATGACGAGGAGCCGAACGAAGCCGGACTCCAGTTCTACGAGAGACTGTTCTCCGACTACCGCGCCAAGGGCATGGAGCCGGTCGTCACGCTCTCCCACTTCGAGATGCCGCTGCACCTTGCCAAGATGGGAGGTTTCACCAACCGCAAGGTCGTTGATTGCTTCGTGCGTTTCGCGACCACGGTCATGGAGCGTTACAAGGATCTGGTGACGTACTGGCTGACCTTCAACGAGGTCGACAACCAGATGAACATGCACACGCCGATCTTCCCGTACACGAACTCCGGCATCATCCCCAATCCGGACGACGACCCGCACACCGTTGAGCAGAAGGTATGGCAGGCGATCCACAACGAGTTCGTCGCCGCCGCGATCGCCGTGAAGAAGGGACGTGAGATCAATCCCGACTTCCAGATCGGCTGCATGCTCTCCTTCGTGCCGATCTACCCGGAGACCTGCCGCCCCGACGACGTCATGCTCGCCCAGACCGAGATGCGCAACCGCTATCTGTTCGGTGACGTATACGTGCACGGCGAGTATCCGCGCTACCTGTGGAAGCGCTGGGAACGCGAAGGCATCGATATCGCGATGGAACCGGGTGACCTCGACGTCATCAAGGAGGGCGTCGTCGATTTCATCTCGCTGAGCTACTACATGTCCGTGGCCGTCAGCTCGAAGGGTTCCAAGCTGGACGCCATGGAGCATGGTCTTGATGGTCTCGTACCCAACCCGTACATCAAGGCCACCGACTGGGGATGGCAGATCGATCCGGTCGGTCTGCGCTACTCCCTGTGCGAGATGTACGAGCGCTGGAACAAGCCGCTGTTCATCGTCGAGAACGGTGTCGGCATGTATGAGACCCCCGATGCCGACGGCTATATCGCCGATGATTCGCGCATCGAGTATCTCAAGAGCCACATCGCGGAAGTCAAGAAGGCCATCGACCTCGACGGTGTTCCCGTCATGGGGTACACCGTGTGGGGATGCATCGACGTGGTGAGCTTCACCACCGGCGAGATGAAGAAGCGGTACGGCATGATCTATGTCGACGCCGACGACGAGGGCCACGGCACCTTCGAGCGTCGTCGCAAGAAGTCCTTCTACTGGTACAAGAAGGTCATCGAGAGCAACGGCGAGGAGCTGTGAGCCCGATGACCGGCCATGTCGCGCTCCACGGGGCGTGACGACGAACGAAATCCTCCCTTCGCATCATGCGGCGGGAGGATTTCGTCATATATATCGTCGTTCATCGACGCCGACCGGTTCCGCCCGGAGGCCGAGACACCGTGCTCATCCCCGGATTCGGCAGCCGCCGGAACGGTGAACGCGCGGTGACGCGCGGGTGACGCGGAGCCGCGTTGCGAGTCGGCGAAATGGTCTATAGTCGGATAGGTCACGTTAGTGGCCACCTTATCCGCTTCACGCACGAAAGGTGAGCCGTGTCAACTCCACAAGAGCCGGCGGAGACGCCGATGATCGGTAAAAGTGTCATTTCGCTGGATGATCTGTCCATCGCCCAGATCAGGGATCTGCTGCACAAGGCGCAATACATCGATTCCCACCGTAGGGAAGTGGCGCACACCTGCGACGGCAGGGTGCTGGCCACGCTGTTCTACGAGCCCTCGACCCGCACGCGTCTGAGCTTCGAGACCGCGATGCTGCGTCTCGGCGGCAAGGTGATCGGCTTCGCCGGCGCGCAGCTCGCCTCCGTCACCAAGGGCGAGTCCATCGCCGACACCTTGAAGACCGTCTCCAACTACGTCGACGTGGTCGCGATCCGCCACCCGAAGGAGGGCGCCGCTCTGGTCGCCTCCCGCGCCGCGTCCGTGCCGGTCATCAACGCCGGCGACGGCGGCCACATGCACCCCACGCAGACGCTCGCCGACCTCGCCACCCTCCAGTCGCGCTTCGGCCGCGTCACGAACCTGACCGTCGGCCTGTGCGGCGACCTCATGTTCGGCCGCACCGTGCACTCCCTGATCGAGACGCTGTGTCGCTTCGGCAACGTGAACTTCGTGCTCATCAGCCCCGACGAGCTCAAGACGCCGCAGTACGTGCTCGACCGCATCGACGCGACCCCGTCCTGCTCCTACACCGAGGTCAAGGACCTCGTCTCCGTGATCGGCGACCTCGACGTGCTGTACATGACGCGCGTGCAGAAGGAGCGCTTCTTCAACGAGGACGACTACCTGCGTCTGCGCGACACCTACATCCTCGACGAGGACAAGCTCTCCCACGCGAAGAAGAACATGGCCGTGCTGCACCCGTTGCCGCGCGTCAACGAGATCGCCGTCGAGGTCGACGACGACCCGCGCGCCGCATACTTCGAGCAGGTCAAGAACGGCATGCTCATGCGCATGGCGCTCGAAAGCTCCGTGGTGGGCGACGAGCTGCCCGGATACGAACCGCTCGAATCCAAGGAGGTCCAGGCCTGATGGAGGTCACCAGCATCCAAAACGGCATCATCATCGATCATGTGCCGGCCGGCACCGCGCTCAAGGTGCTCGAATACCTGAAGATCGATCCGGCGAAGACCAAGCTCGCCCTGATCATGAACACCGACAGCCACCTGTACGGTTCGAAGGACATCATCAAGATCGAGGACCGCGAAGGCGAGGACAACCCGGCCATCGACCTCGATGTGCTCGGCCTCGTGGCCCGCACCGCGACCGTCGGCATCGTGCGCGGCGGCACCATCGTCGAGAAGAAGACCCCGACGCTGCCCGAGCACGTGGTCAACATCCTCACCTGCCGCAACCCCCGTTGCGTGACCACCACCGAACGCGGCATCGACCAGATGTTCCACCTGACGCACTCCGGTCGTCAGGAGTACCGCTGCGACTACTGCGACGAGGAAGCCAAGCTGTAGCCGATCCGCATAACGAGCACAAGGAGGACGCCATGCTCACGCTGCGCAACATCAAGGTGTGGGACACCGACGAGATCATCGATCTCAAGGTGCCAACGGACGGGACGCTGTTCGAGGACGGCGCGGAAGGCGGGAACGGCGACGTCGAGATCGACGCCACGGGACTCACGCTCGCGCCCGGCTTCGCCGATCCGCACGTCCACTTCCGCGATCCCGGCCAGACCTACAAGGAGTCGATGGTCTCCGGTTGCGCGGCGGCGGCCTCCGGCGGCTACACCGACGTGCTCATCATGCCGAACACCGTGCCCGCCATGGACGGCGAGACGATCGACGACCCGGAGGCCCCCGGCGCGAAAGAGGTGCTCGATTCCGGCTACGACACCGTCATCGACTACCTCCAGCATTACGAGGCCATCCACGGCGTCAGCCTGCCGGTGCGCTATGACCTGTGCGTGTGCGCGTCCAAGGGCCGCGCGGGGCGCGAGGCCACCGAGCTCGAGCATTGGCGCCGCTACATGCCGGGCGTCGACGACGACTCCAAGGACGACGCCCAGCTGGCGCATCCCGTCACCGCGATCAGCGACGACGGTTCGGCCGTCACCCCCGAGATCCTCGACGATGTGCTGAAGCTGGCGCGCGAGAGCGGACTGTGCTTGATCGAGCACTGCGAGCACCACGACACCGGCGCCGTCAACGAGGGACCGGTGTCACGCGAACTCGGCGTGCCCGGAATCCCCGAGGACACCGAGCTCAAGGTCGTCGCGCGAGACATCGCCAAGGCGCGCGAGACCGGCGTGCACGTCCACTTCCAGCACGTGAGCACCGCGATCTCGTTCGACGCGATCCGCGCGGCCAAGGCCGAGGGCCTGCCGATCACCTGCGAAACCGCGCCGCACTATCTCGCGCTGAGCGACGAGGCGCTCCTCAAGTACGGCACGCTCGCCAAGATGAACCCGCCGCTGCGCTCCGAAGCCGATCGCAAGGCCACCATCGCGGCCATCGCCGACGGCACGGTCGACCTGCTCGCCACGGACCACGCCCCGCACACGATGGAGGAGAAGGACCTCGGATTCCTCGAGGCGCCCAACGGCATCATCGGACTGGAATGCGCATACGGCGTGTGCCACGCGAAGCTCGTCGACGGCGGTTTCATCTCGGACAAGCGGCTCATCGAACTGATGAGCGTCGAACCGATGCGACTCATGGGCCACGAACCCACCGACGTCACCGCGCTGCTCGACCTCGAGACCGACGCCTCCCGCGAGCCGGACGCCAAGCGCGTGCTCGACCTGACGCGGCACGGCGAGGCGGACGGCATCGGGCTGGTCGTGCTCGACACGGCCGCCGAATGGACCGTCGACCCCGAGGCGTTCCACTCGAAGGCCCGCAACACCCCGTTCGGCGGATGGCGGGTCACCGGACGACCGATGGCCACGATCATCGGACGGAACCTGGCGTTCAGCCGACTGTAGAAGAACCGCGCACGCGGAAGAAACGTAGAGAAAGGGATCATCATGGACCGTCTGATCGAAGCGATCGAGACGACGCAGAACCCGAGCGTCGTCGGACTCGACCCCACCGAGGCGCTGGTGCCGCCGCAGGTCGTCGCCAGCTTCGCCGAGGAGGTGCGCGACTCCGTCGACACCCCCGAGGAGGTGCCCGCCGCACAGCTCGCCGTCGCCTACTACGAGTTCAACCGTACGATCATCGACGCGATCAGGGGCGTAGTGCCCGTGGTCAAGCCGCAGATCGCCATGTACGAGGCACTCGGCCCGGCCGGCATCGACGTGTACACGATGACCTGCGAATACGCGGCCGCGCAGGGGCTCTACGTGCTCGCCGACGTCAAGCGCGGCGACATCGGCTCGACGGCCTCCGCCTATGCGCACATGCTCTCCGGCATCGAGGGCCACGACCCGTGGCACGTGGACGCCGTGACCGTCAACCCGTACCTCGGCACCGACGGCATCACCCCGTTCGTCGACGCCGCGAAGACCGCCGACAAGGACCTGTTCGTGTTGGTGCGCACGTCCAACCCCTCGTCCAGCGAACTGCAGATGCTCGACCTCGCCGACGGCTCCAAGGTGTACGAGCACGTCGCCGACCTCGTCGAAGGCTGGGGCGCCGACATGATCGGCTCCCACGGCTACTCGCGCGTCGGCGCGGTCGTCGGCGCCACCCACCCCGAGGAGGGCAGGGCGCTGCGCGCGCGCATGCCGCACACCTTCTTCCTCGTGCCCGGCTACGGTGCTCAGGGCGGCACCGCCGCCGACGTGCGCGGCATGTTCGATAAGGACGGCTCCGGTGCCATCGTCAACTCCTCGCGCGGCATCATCGGCGCGTGGAAGAAGAACGGCGGCTACTCCAAGTCGATGTCCGCCGACGACGCGCTCGCATTGGTCTTCGACACCGCACGCGAGGCCGCCGAGGCCATGCGCGACGACCTGCAGGCCGTACTGTAACGCTGCAATCCGCATGTACAAGCCCACAAGCCAAGTTCTACTTCGTAATTTCGTATAAGGAGCATGATGACCTCCACCTTCACCCCCACATACGACGTGGTGGACGAAGCCGTCGCGGCCGGGTACTTCCCGCCGCGTCACCCCGTCGAGATCACCGGCGTCGAGACCCTCGCCGACCGTGTGATCCGACTGACCTTCCGTGACCCGTACATCGCGAAGCACGCCCGGCCGGCGCAGTTCGTGAACCTGTTCACCAACGATCCGCTGATGCCCATGCCACGCCCGTTCGGAGTGAGCGAGGTCAGGGGCGACGAAGTGAGCGTGATCTTCGCGGTCGTCGGCAAGGGCACCGCCGAATTCGCCGAGCTGCGCGCCGGCGACACGCTGCAGGTGCTCGGCCCGCTCGGGCGTCCGTTCAAGACCAAGCAGGCCGCCCACTACGTGCTCGTGGCCGGCGGTCTCGGCGTGCCGCCGCTCATCTACACCGCGCAGTGCCTCGCCGCCGACCCGGCCGTGCGCACCACCGCCGTGTTCGGCTACCGCAACGAGCGGTTCGCCGACCGCTTCGTCGAACCGTACGCGGACGCCACGGTGAGCATCGACGAATCCGAAGGCAACGTCATCACGCTGCTTGACCGGCTTGAGGCGACCGGAGAACTCCATGCCGACGGGCTCGAGACCGTGGTCCTCTCCTGCGGACCGCTGCCGATGATGAAGGCCGTGGCCGCATGGACCGCCAAGCGCGGGCTCGCATGCCAGCTGAGCATGGAACAGCGCATGGGCTGCGGCTACGGCACCTGCGTGCTGTGCACCGTCGACACCGTGGACGGGCGCCTCAAGGTGTGCGCCGACGGACCGGTGTTCACCCGCGAACAGCTCGGATGGGGGGAGTGAACATGACGGAGCGGATCAAGGAACACATCAACCACATCAACCTGTACGAGGCCCACGAGTGGAAGCACCCCACCAAGGTCGCGGGCGTGACGTGGAAGAACCCCGTCGGCACCGCATCCGGCACCTTCCAGTACGCGGCCGTCCGCTGGTTCTACGACGTCAGCCAGCTCGGCGCCGTGTGCACCAAGGGCTGCTCGCCCGTACCGTGGGAAGGCAACCCGTCGCCGCGCACCGCCGAAGGGCCCGCCTCCAACATCAACGCCGTCGGCCTGCAGAACCCCGGCGTCGACCACTATCTCGTCGACGACCTGCCCAAGCTCAAGGAGGCCGGGGCCATGGTCATCGCCAACGTCGCCGGCCACAGCGACGACGACTACGCGGCGGTCGTCGAAAAACTCGCCGACTCCGCCGCCGACATGCTCGAGATCAACGTGAGCTGTCCGAACGTGACCCACGGCGGCATGAGCGTCGGCACCGATCCTGTGGCCCTCGCCAAGCTCATGGACCGTCTGCGTCCGATGACCGACAAGCCGATCATCGTCAAACTCACCCCGAATGTCACCGACATCACCGTGCCGGCGCGCGCCGCCGTCGAACACGGCGCCGACGCGCTGAGCATGATCAACACGCTGCTCGGCATGCGCATCGACATCCGCACCGGCGAACCGATCATCGCGCACGTCACCGGCGGCGTGTCCGGACCGGCCGTGCTGCCCGTCGGGCTCGTGGCCGTCTACCGCACGCGCACCGTGCTGCCCGACATCCCGATCATCGGCATCGGCGGCGTCGACTCCGGCGAGAAGGCGCTCGAATACCTGTACGCCGGCGCGAACGCCGTCGAAGTGGGCGCCGCCGCGCTCTTCGACCCCGTGGCGCCGTTGCGCGTCGCCCGCGAGCTTGACGACCTGCTCGACGATCGCCCCGAACTCGCGGCCAAGCTCGCCGCCGGCGAGACCTGGCGCTGATCTGGCGCTGACCCGCGCTGCACGACTACACGGCACATCCACAGAACCACAGAAGGAGATACAGGACCATCATGGCCGACACCGCATCGCTCGACATTCGCTTCACCCAGTTCCTGCTCGAGGCTCAGGCCCTGAAGTTCGGCGAGTTCACGCTCAAGTCCGGGCGCAAGTCGCCGTACTTCATCAACGCCGGTGCGTTCAACGACGGCACCAAGATCGCCACGCTCGGTGCGTTCTACGCCGAGAAGATCGCCGCCGAGATCGAGGCGGGACGCCTGCCCAAGGACATCGACACCGTGTTCGGTCCCGCGTACAAGGGCATCCCGCTGGCAGTCTCCACCGCGATCGCGCTGGTCAGCGCGCACGGCATGGAGATCGGCTACACGTTCGACCGCAAGGAGAAGAAGGACCACGGCGACGGCGGCATGATGGTCGGCACCCAGCTGAAGGACGGCATGAAGGTCCTGCTCGTCGACGACGTGATGACCGCCGGCACCGCCGTGCGCGAGGTCATCCCCAAGCTCAAGGCCGAGGCGGACGTCGAGGTCGTCGGTCTCGTGCTCTCCGTCGACCGCATGGAGAAGACCCGCGATTCCGACACCTCCGCGGTCAAGGCCGTCGAGGCCGAATTCGGCTTCCCGGTGTTCGCCATCGCCAACGTTCGTGAGATCTTCGAGGCCGGACAGCACATCGCCACCGCCTCCGGCGAGCCGTATGTGACGCCCGAGATCAAGGCCGCCGCCGACGCCTACCTCGCCCAGTACGGCGCCTGACAGACCCCGCGCCAGCGCGGCGGAGATTTGGGCTAGGCGCGTCATCGCGAGACAAATCGCTGAAAGCCGTGATCCTTCTGAGGTATTCGGGAGGGATCACGGCTTTTGTTGTCTCTTGCATGTCCTTGGAGCCATCACATCGATTCCGACGTCGACGATGAATTCTTGATGACATCGCTGTTCGAGACTGTCCGGATCGAACCCGGATCACTACAGTTGATGATATGAGAGACAGGAATGAGGCGCAGGCGCCGATCGAAGGGGTCAAAAACACGCAGGTCAATCCGGTCATCGTCGTGGTGGTGACGGCGGTCGTCGCGATGCTGATGTTCGCCGGCGCGTACGCCGCCGGGCGTTCCGCCACCAAACCGACGGACAGCCCCGAATACCGTGCTCTGGTGTCGGACATCGCCGACGTGAAGAAGCGTACGGCGGCCAACAAGGCCAGGGCGAAGGAGCTCACCGACGAGGTGGAACAGCTGGAGGAGAAGCAGCAGGCCGCGGACAAGCGGCTTGAGGAGACCAAGCAGACGTATCAACGGTATGTGCCCGCAGGCAGCGTCACCGATCGGCCGTTGACCGTCGAATCGCTCGACGTGGCGTTCGACAACTCCGACGGCACGGGGATGCACGTGCATCCCAGGTTCGTTGTGCGCAACACGTCTGGGCACATCATCACCAAGATCGAGATCGTCGGCGACATCGTGCGTCCCGACGGCAGTGTGGTCTCCGGCGATCAGTTCGTCTCCGCCGACGACATCCGCCTTATGCCCGGCAGGACCGCCGTCATCGAGAAGGTCCTCTTTTCGAAGGTCGGCGGCAGGGGAGATCTGTTCAAGCCGAAGCACTACTACTATCAGACCGCCGCGGACAGCCAATCCAAGGATGTGCAGTTCGGCGGCGACGTGACGGCGAAGGTGATCTCATGAACGATCTCATGAACGGCAGGAGGGTGAAGACCGCGATCGTCGCCGCCATCTGCCTGATCGCCGTAATCGCGGCCGGAATCATGGGCTGGAACATGGGAGGCCGCTCCATAGACGTACGCGCCAGCGCGGAATACCAAGCCAAGACGAAGGATCTCAGGCGCACCGAAACGGCGTTGACCGAATCGCAGCAGGACATCGACAACCGCAACACGCAGCTCAACGAGACGGACGACGCCATCGGGAAGGCCGAGCAGGAGATGAAACGGTATCAGGATTTCGCCAAGGAGTTCGGACCATCCGCCGGCGACGCCAACCCGCAGATCACCGTGAAGAGCATCGGTGCGGTGGATGCGGCGTACGGATACTATAAGATCCCGATCACCGTGCACAACAACACCTCGATCACACTCACCTACTACGAGGTGCGGTACCAGCTCACCGACGACGCCGGGAACATCACCAACACTCATTTCGCAAACAGCGTCAACGGTTGCGCCGGCAATGCCGATTGCACTTTCATGGGCTACGGTCGATTCAACCCGGCGGGCATGACGCTCACGCCGATCTCGTGGACCACCGGTTCGGCGGAGAACAGCTATGGGCACTACGGCACCGATGTGGTAACGCGGAAATTCTAGACGGACCGTCGATTGCGCGTCTGCGAGACCGTGCATCCATGGCATTTCCACGAATGTAGATGCGGTGTGGCCCCGCGGTATGACCAATGTGCCGGGATATGCCGTTTCTGAACGGCCCAGCAACGGCTTAGAAACACCTGTGCGCATTTCTTAGGCACTTTTTGCGTTTCTTAGGCAGGTCTCGTTTGAAAGCTGCCGGTTGGGCTTTTCCTGAGCCTTGATTTATCAAGGTTCTTGAGGAGGTGCGGATATATGTTCGGCAGACCATCTGCCTAAGAATTGAGAAAAGTGCCTAAGAAATGAGGGACAGAGTTCCAAGCCGGCTCCAAGCTGGCTCCTAAGCCGCCAAACCGCCCAAAACCAAAGCTTGGCATGTCGGATGCGGTCTATGTCGGGTTCGGTCTATCCAGATATGGCACGTCTGGCCGTTGTCATTGCGAACAGTGCGGCTGCTGAGGTCAGCCTCCGTTTTTGCGTCTGCCGATCTCTTGGGCGATCATGGCCAGGAAGGCGTTTAGATTGTGTGAGTTGGCCATGGTTACTTTTGTCGCAACGAAAGTCGTCTTTCCCAAAGCGGAGAGGCGATTCCGCTTCGCCAGATCCGCTTCCCACCGCTCCATCGTGTAATGGTGCCTGCCGTCGTATTCGATCACGATGTCGTATTCCGGCAGAGCCATATCCACGATGTATGCCTTACCGAACTCGTAGTCCATGATAGGCATATTCACCGTCAGCTTCGGAATCCCATATTTCTCCGCGGACAGCCTCAGCAGTGATTCCTGAGGGGAATCGGTTCCTTCGCGGCTGTAGGAGAGGGCTTGCCGGCACAGTCGTACGCCGGGGAACCGTCCAAGCCCCTGCACATGCTCCGCCAATTCGGCATGGGACATCATTTTCATATCCGGATTACGGCAGGTGAGCCAGTCCATCGCAATGACCAGACTGGTCAGATCGGTGTATGACGCCATCTGGCAGATGGCGTCCGCGGCCGGCATGCAGTTCACCAACTCGTCGAGTATGACCGGCGATGGGTCCTTCGACCACAGGTGAAACCGGACGTCTCGCAGGTGGGAGAGCCTTCCCGCCTGATCGACGCTGACATGCAGCTTGTTCTCGTCGAATCCGGGGCGGAGATCCATTGAAGCGGCCATGCCGTGGAGTTTGAGAGCCGTGATATGGCTGAAGCATAGGGGTTGCGTGGTACGCATGGCGATATTGCGGCATGCGGCGTGGGTCCGCCTTGCCAACGAAGCGGCCTGTTCCAACGTGAAGAAGGTGTTCTGAGGCATATCCATGTGTCCACGGTATTGGCGATTCGCAATGAATCGCAAGATGGCTAGGCACCGTTGTGGATAACACCTCTGAAATGGTGATGAGATTGTGTCGACGACAGACCGGATGAGATGCATCCCCGAGGATGCATAGTGCAAGAACAGTAGGATGAGAAAAAGGTATGACCTTGTTAATTGGGAGGCATCCATGGGCAATATCACCGATGACATCCGCACACGGTTCGCGACATTCGGCGAATCCTCGTTCAACGAAGCCGATTCCCTGGCGCTCTCGCAGCTGGCGTACGCGCGCATGCCCGATAACGTGCCCAGATGGAACGATGATGAGCGAGGAAACGGAACCATTGCCATGGTCCCCGTCCGAGACCTGTTGCGCGCCGAATGCTATGACGCGATGTTCGGCAAGGTGTGGTCGCCCGACATGAACGTCGACCTGCTGCGCGCGATGGCCGAAAGCCCCCGGTGGCGCGACCTGCGTATCGGCGCGTATGTGGACGAGTTCGATCCCGAGACCACGAAGCAGTTCTCCGCATGCGCGTTCGATCTCGGCGACGGCACGCTCTACGTCGCCTTCCGCGGCACCGACAGTTCGATCGTCGGGTGGAAGGAGGACTTCATGATGGCCTTCCGCCGCCCGGTTTCCTCGCAGGAGGCCGCTGCGCGCTTTCTGGCCGACGTCGCCTCGAGGTGGGATGGGCCGATTATGGTCGGAGGTCATTCCAAAGGAGGCAACCTCGCGGTGTACGCCTCCGTATGCGCGAGCGAGGATATCCAACGGCGTATCACGACCGTGTACTCGCATGACGGCCCCGGTTTCGACGAGGCGTTCTTTGCCACCGACGGCTATGCTCGGATCTCCACAAGGATCCACAAGTCGGTACCGGGCTCATCGATCATCGGCATGCTGTTCGAGACGCGTGAGAACGCGGCGGACGGCTATACGGTCGTCGACAGCGACGGGGTGGGCATCATGCAGCATTTCGCGCTCCACTGGCAGGTCAAGGACGGCGCCTTCGTCCGGGCGGACGGTCTCACCGCCGTCGCCCGATACGCCGCACGTACGCTGAACGACTGGATGGCGCGGTACGACGACGAGCATCGACGGCTGTTCATTGAGAACCTGTTCTCCATTCTCGAGGCGGGCGCGGCCTGCGGCGGGTATGAGACCTTCGGCGAACTCACCGCGCACTGGACGCAGTCGTTGCCCGCCATGCTCGTCGCGATGCGCGACGTCGACCCCGCCGACCGGGCCGTCATGATCGAGGTCGTCAAGGGGTTCGCCGCCACCGCGGCCGGCGCCGCAACCACCGTGATCCCCTCGATCGCGCGATAGCTAGTCGATGAGCTTGTAGCCGTGGTCGGAGACGACGGACTTGAGCTTCTCGAGGTAGTTCTCGGCCGCCGAGGAGAGCTTGGCGCGCTCGTTGGTGATCCAGCCGACGAGCATCGTCTCGTCCGAGTCGAGTGGAACCGTGCAGATCTTCTCGTTGTTGAGGTCGCCGTTGTCGATGCCGGTGCACACCGTGTAGCCGTTGAGGCCGATGATGAAGTTGAGGATCGTGGCGCGGTCGGTCACGTTGATCTGCTTGGGGGAGTAGTCCGGCCAGACCGCCTCCTCGGCGAAGTAGAAGGAACCGTCCTCGCCCTGCTCGTACTGGATGAACGGGAAGGGCTTCAGATCCTTCATCGTGACCATCTTCTTCGTGGCGAGCGGGTTGGTGCGCGCCAGGAACACATGCAGCGGGGCGCGGAAGAGCGCATGGAACTCCAGATGCTTCTCGCGCAGCAGCTTGCCGATCACGTCCTTGTTGAAGTCGGACAGGTAGATGATGCCGACATCCGAACGCATGTTGGCGACCGAGTCGATGATGTCGCGCGTGCGGGTCTCGCGGATCGTGAACTCGTACTCGTCGGACTTGATCGAGTTGATCATCTCGACGAACGCCTCGACGGCGAACATGTAGTGCTGCGTGGAGACGGTGCACAGCTGCTTGCGGGGCTTCGCGTTCTTGTAGCGCTCCTCGAGGAGCGCCGCCTGATCGAGCACCTGACGCGCGTAGGTGAGGAACTCGGCGCCGTCCACGGTCAGGGCGATGCCCTGCGAGGATCGGGTGAAGATCTCGATGCCGAGCTCCTTCTCCAGTTCCTTGACGGAGGAACTCAGGGCGGGCTGCGAGACGTAGAGCTCGTGGGAGGCCTCGTTCATCGAACCGCATTCGACGATCTTGACGATGTATTTGAGTTGCAGAAGCGTCATAAACCACAGTTATAGCAGTCAGGATGGTCGAAGAGAGAGGTTATAGCCGATTACTTCCACGACGGCGGACGCCATGTGAGACGGAGTCGGGGCACACCACGGCTGACGGAGGGACTGGCATGACATGCATCGTTTCGATGGAATATATGCCACCGGTTCCACGATTCGGCTGCTAACCTGTTGGCGTCGAAATCCTTCGACCTTCAGACTGTACAAGGAAGGTGAACTGGGTGGGAACCGTCAGAGTACTGATGCGGCACATCGGGGAGTTCAGACGGGACGCCGTCATCACCCCGCTGGTGATGATCGGCGAGGTCGTGTGCGAGATGATCGTGCCGCTGCTCATGGCCACGCTCATCGACGACGGCGTCGAGAAGGGGGATATGGGCGTCATCGTGCGCACCTCCCTGATCATGCTCGTTGTCGTGCTGTGCGGACTCGCGGTCGGATGCCTCGGGTCGGTGTTCGGCTCGAAGGCCGCCGCCGGCTTCGCGAGGAACCTGAGGCAGGACCAGTACGACAACATCCAGACCTTCTCCTTCACCAACATCGACCGCTTCTCCACGCCGAGTCTCGTCACGCGACTGACCACGGACGTGATGAACATCCAGAACGCATTCATGATGATCCTGAGGATGGTGCCGCGCGCGGCCAGCTCGCTGATCGTCGCGATGTGCATGGCGTTCGTCGTCTCCGGGCGCATGGCCCTGATCTACCTTGCGGCCGTGATCTTCCTCGGCATCGTCCTCGGCGTGCTCATGAACGTCGCGGCCCGCTTCTTCCGCCGCGCGTTCCCCGAATACGACGTGCTCAACGAGAACACCGAGGAGAACATCACCGCCATACGCGTGGTCAAGGCGTTCGATCGCGGCGACATGCAGAACGAGCTGTTCCGCACGGTCTCCAAACGCATCTACGACATCTTCCTCAAGGCCGAGCTGACGCTCGCCTCCGTCAACCCGGTCATCCAGTTCACCATCTGGGCTTCGATGCTGCTCATCAGCTGGTTCGGCGCGAACCTCATCGTCGCCGGAGACCTCACCACCGGAGACCTCACATCCCTGCTCATGTACTGCATGAACATCCTCATGAGCCTCGTCATGCTCTCGATGACCATCGTCATGATCACGATGTCGTCGGCCTCGGCCCGCCGCGTGACCGAAGTGCTCACCGAACGGGCCGACATGCCCGTGGCCGAGCATCCCGTCATGGCCGTCAAGGACGGGTCCATCGACTTCAACGACGTCGACTTCAGCTACCCGGAGGTGACGATCTCCGACAACGACCCGACCGCCAAGCGGCGCGCCGCCATGGCCGCGAAACTCACCGGCGCTCGGCGCCGCGAGCGCGTGCTCGACGACATCGACCTGCACATCCCCTCCGGATCGGTCGTCGGCGTGATCGGCGGTACCGGCTCGGCCAAGACCACGCTCGTCAACCTCATCCCGCGCCTGTACGACGTGACCGGCGGCTCGGTCATGGTCGGCGGCGTCGACGTGCGCGACTACGATCTCGACACCCTGCGCGACAACGTAGCCGTCGTCCTGCAGAAGAACGTGCTGTTCTCCGGCACCATCGCCTCGAACCTGAAATGGGGAGACCCGAACGCCACGATCGAGGACATGCGACGGGCATGCCGCATCGCCTGCGCCGACGAGTTCATCGACCGCATGCCCGACGGCTACGACACCGTCGTCGAACAGGGCGGACAGAACCTCTCCGGCGGCCAGCGCCAGCGTCTGTGCATCGCACGCGCCCTGCTCAAACATCCCAAGGTGCTCATTCTCGACGACTCCACCTCCGCGGTCGACACCGCCACCGACGCGCGCATCCGCCGCGCCTTCGCCAACGAAATGCCCAAGGTCACCAAGATCATCATCGCCCAACGCATCTCCAGCGTGCAGGACGCCGACATGATCGTCGTCATGGACGACGGCCGCATCCACGGCGTCGGCACGCACGCCGAACTCGTCGGCAGCGACGAGATCTACGCGAGCATCGTCGAACTGCAGACCAAGGGAGGCGGCGACTTCGACGAGAACGCGATGACGGATGTGATGACGGATACGGCGGCCAAAGTCGCAGCACACGAAACGGAGGTGAAGTGATGCCGGGACCAAGGGGCAATGCGGCGAAGAACGCCGCAGGGGCGAAAGACTACCTGAAGATGGGCCATCCGTGGCGCACGTTCACGCGTCTCATGGGCGACCTGTTCGCCAGATACGGCGTGCAGTACGCCGTCATCATGGCGTGCATCCTCGTCACCGTGCTCGCCAACGTGCGCGGCAACCTGTTCATCCAGCGACTCATCGACGACTACATCACGCCGCTCGTCCATGCGACGCCGGCGGAACGCGACTTCGGCCCGCTGCTCGGCGCCATCCTCGCGCTCGCCGGCCTCTACGCGGTCGGCGTCGTGGCCGCGGCCGTCCAGGCCGTCCTCATGGCGTTCGTCACCCAGGGGTTCATGCGCCGGCTGCGCAACCGCATGTTCGGGCACATGCAGAAGCTGCCGCTCGGATACTTCGACACCAATTCGCGCGGCGACGTGATGAGCCTGTACACCAACGACATCGACACGCTGCGCCAGATGGTCTCCCAGTCCATCCCGCAGATCCTCACCTCGGTGCTCCAGATCGTCATGGTCCTGGTCTCGATGATCTACCTGAGCGTGCCGCTGACCGGTGTGATGCTCGTCATCGCCGCGGTCATGGTGATTCTTACCAAGGTGCTGACCGGCCGCTCCGGCGCGCACTTCTCGCAGCAGCAGCGGTCCGTCGGCAAGCTCAACGGCTTCGTCGAGGAGATGATGACCGGGCAGAAGGTCGTCAAGGTGTTCACGCACGAGGAGGCCGCCAAACACGACTTCCGTGAGGTCAACGACCGACTGTACGACGCCTCCAACAAGGCCAACAAGTTCGCCGGCTATCTGGGCCCCATCAACAACCAGCTCGGCTACATCGGCTACGTGATCTGCGCGCTGGTCGGCGGCGCGCTCGCGATGACCGGCGCCACCGGTCTCACGCTGGGCGCGCTCGTGAGCTTCCTGACGTTCGTCAAGAGCTTCACGATGCCGATCTCGCAGGTCTCGCAGCAGCTCAACGCCATCGTGATGGCGTTGGCGGGCGGCGAACGTGTCTTCGATCTGCTCGACGAGCGCATCGAGGAGGATGACGGCCGGGTCGCGCTCGTCAACGTCACGCACGACGCGGATGGACGATTGGTCGAGTCGCGGGAGCGCACCGACGACTGGGGTTGGAGGGATCCATCCGACGGTCGTATCACGCCGATGCGCGGCGACATCCGTCTCGATCACGTGAACTTCAGCTATGTGAAGGGCAAGGAAGTGCTTCACGACATGACGATGTTCGCCAAGCCCGGTCAGAAGATCGCGCTCGTCGGATCCACCGGCGCCGGCAAGACGACGATCACCAACCTCATCACCCGCTTCTACGACATCGATTCCGGTTCGATCACCTATGACGGCATCGATATCCGCGATATGCGCAAGGGCGATCTGCGCAGGTCGCTGGGCATGGTGCTGCAGGACACGCACCTGTTCTCCGGTTCGATCATGGACAACATCCGCTTCGGGCGTCTCGACGCCACTGACAAGGAGGTGAGGGCCGCGGCGCGCCTTGCCAATGCGGATGCCTTCATCGAGAAGCTGCCCGACGGCTACGACACGCAGCTGACGGCCGACGGCGCCGCCCTGAGTCAGGGCCAACGGCAGCTGCTCGCCATTGCGCGTGCCGCCGTCGCCGATCCGCCGGCGTTGATCCTCGACGAGGCGACCTCGTCGATCGACACCCGTACCGAGTCGCTCGTCCAGCATGGCATGGACCGGCTCATGAAGGGGCGCACCACGTTCGTCATCGCGCATCGTCTGTCGACGATCCGCAACGCGGATTGCATCATGGTCATCGAGGCCGGCCGCATCATCGAACGCGGCACCCATGACGAGCTCATCGCGATGAAGGGGCGGTACTACACGCTCTACACCGGACTCAAGGGCGACGCTGACTGACCGGGACTGACCGGGACTGGCCATACTGGCCAGTCAGTATGGCCGATTGGAAGCGTATTAAGCGTATTAGAGGCGCACGCCCAGCGCGGCGAGCGCCTCGCGGGCTCCGAGCGCGTTCTCGAACAGTCGGCCGTGGATGCCGACCTCGTTCGCGCCGACCACGTTCTTCGCGGTGTCGTCGAAGAACACGCAGCGTTGCGCCTCAAGGCCGAAGCGGGAGAGTGCCAGTTCGTAGATATCGGCGTTCGGCTTGTGCATCTTCTCGATGCCGGAGACGACGGTGCCGTCCAGCAGATCGTTGAGGACCGGGTACTTGTCGAAGGCGATGTGGATCGTCTCGTGCGACCAGTTCGTCAGACCCCATACGCCGTAGCCGTGGGCCTTGAGATCGCGCAGCAGCTGCTCCATGCCGGGCAGCATGCGCGGCAGCGCGTCGCCGTAGTGCTCGATGTAGTACCTGAAGATCCGGGCGATGTCCTCGCCCTGCTCGCGCACCACGTCCGGGTAGATGTCGGCGAAGTCCTCGCCGGCGTCCATGCGGTCCTCGTAGCGGAAGAAGCCGTGCGGGTCGTCGTCGGCGCAGATCGCATCCACCACGTCATCGGGGAAGTGCCCGGTAAGGCAGGCGCGCGTGTTCCAGTCGAACAGGACGCCGCAGAAGTCGAAGATCACGTCGGTGACGGGGGAGTCGGTGTGGGGGGAGGTCATGCAAAGCTCCTTGGACGAGTCGGCGGACATGGGGGCTGTCCGGCCGCCAGCCAGACGTCCCCGCTGATCACATACCTATATATACGCGATGCATCGGCCAACACGAGGGTGGCCTAAGGTAAACGGACACGGGGGACTACGTTGACCAATGGTGTTAGCAAAGCGTTAGCGAATCGCCATGCGTCATTGTTGCGGGCGTATGTAACCCGTAAAAACCGTTTCATCTCCTTCACATTCCCAATAGCATGAAGAGCTGTAATGGCCCGACGGTGATGTCTGACCGCCCCGCACGGCACGCGTGACAACGTGCCGCGCGCCGGGGCGGGAAGGTTCAGCACCGTCGGGTTTGTTCAATGATAAGGAGAAAGACATGCCCTGGTGGGTAGATGTTGCCTATGTCGTGGGCACGATCGTCATCTTCGTCCTCTTCGATCTGTTCGGAAAGTGGGTTGACAAGCTATGATGACGTTCTTCACCGTGCTGGGTGTCGTGCTGGGAATCGTGGGAATCGCCTACATGATCTATTCCCTGTGCCGTCCCGAGAAATTCTGACAAGCCCTTAAGAGAAAACAGTCTAGGGAACAAAGGTTCATCACATGGTATATCTTTTTGCGATCATGGCATTCGCGCTGATTGCCATCATCCTGGCGGCGATCTACAAGCCGCTGGGCGACTACATGTACAACGTGTTCACGTCCGACAAGGACCTCTTCTTCGAGAAGTGGATCTACAAGATCATCGGCGTGGATTCCAAGAAGGGGCAGACCTGGAAGGCGTATCTGCGCGGTCTGCTCGGCTTCTCCCTCATGAGCGTCCTGGTGCTCTACCTGCTCCAGCGCGTGCAGCAGTGGCTGCCGTTCTCGCTGGGCTTCCCGAACGTCGAAGGCCCGCTCGCGTTCAACACCGCGGCCTCGTTCGTCACCAACACCAACTGGCAGTCCTATTCGCCTGATGTGACGCTCGGCTACACCGTCCAGTTCGCCGGCCTCGCCGTGCAGAACTTCGTCTCCGCCGCCGTCGGCATTGCCGTGTCGATCGCCCTTGTCCGCGGCTTCGCCTGGCGCAAGTCCGAGACCATCGGCAACTTCTGGGTCGATCTGACCCGCGGCACGCTGCGCCTGCTCATGCCGATCTCCATCGTCATGGGCATCATCCTCATCGCCCTCGGCGTCGCCCAGAACTTCGCCGGCTTCGTCGACGTGAACACCATCGCCGGCGGCACACAGAAGATCATGCAGGGCCCGGTCGCCTCCCAGGAGGTCATCAAGGAGCTCGGTACGAACGGTGGTGGCTTCTTCAACGCCAACTCCTCGCACCCGTACGAGAACCCGAACATGTGGACCAACCTCATCGAGATCCTCCTCATGCTGTGCATCCCGGTCGCGCTCACCCGCACCTTCGGCCGCATGGTCGGCGACGTGCGCCAGGGCTACGCGATCCTCGGCGCGATGGTCATCCTCTTCGGCGTGAGCTTCCTGTGCGTCGTCACCGCCGAGTCCTTCTCCAACGACGCGATCGTCAACCTGACCGGCGGTTCGATGGAAGGCAAGGAGACCCGCTTCGGCATCGTGTGGTCCGGCCTGTTCGGCACCACCTCGACCTCCACCTCCACCGGCGCCGTCAACTCGATGCATGATTCGTACACGGCACTGGGCGGCATGATGTACATGCTCAACATGATGCTCGGCGAGGTCTCGCCGGGTGGCGTGGGCGCCGGCCTCTACGGCATCCTCGTGATGGCCGTCGTCGCCGTGTTCATCGCAGGCCTCATGGTCGGCCGTACGCCTGAGTACATCGGCAAGAAGATCGGTCCGCGCGAGATGAAGATGGCCTCGCTGTACTTCCTCGTCATGCCGATCACCGTGGTCGTGGGCGTCTCGCTGAGCTTCGCCCTGCCGTTCGCACGTCAGTCCATCTTCGACACGTCGCTGAACAACTCCGGCAACCACGGCTTCTCCGAGGTCGTCTACGCGTTCACCTCCGCCGCGAACAACAACGGTTCCGCGTTCGCCGGCATCACCGCCGACACCCCGTGGCTCGACACCGCGCTGGGTCTGGCCGTGCTGCTCGGCCGCTTCCTGCCGATCGCCCTGGTGATCGCTCTGGCCGGTTCGCTGGCCAAGCAGGACAAGGTGCCGGTCACCGCCGGCACGATGAAGACCGACAACGGCCTGTTCGTCATCCTGCTCGTGTTTGTTATCGTCCTTATTTCCGCGCTGACGTTCTTCCCGACGCTTGCTCTGGGACCGTTGGCAGAAGGTTTGGTGGCGTGATATGACTTCCGCAACTGCGAACGACGTCACGAACGACGCGACTTCCCTCGCGAACGACGTCAAGAATTCCAACAACCAGTCCCTCGGCGTGATGCTCGGCAAGAGCCTGCCGAACGCGTTCCGCAAGTTCGACCCGCGCAACATGTGGCACAACCCCGTCATGTTCATCGTGTGGGTGGGCGCCGCGTTCCTTACACTGCTCGGCATCTGCCAGCTGTTCGACGCCTCGCTGACCAACGGCGAGCCGGTCTACTTCACGTGGATCGTCGCCATCGTCCTGTGGGCCACCGTGCTCTTCGCCAACCTCGCCGAGGCCGTGGCCGAGGGCCGCGGCAAGGCGCAGGCCGATGCACTGCGCAAGACCCGCACCACCACGCCGGCCCGCATCGTGCGCGGCTACGACGAGAAGAACGATCCGGACGTGCAGGGCCCCGAGAAGGGTGAGGGCCCGGCCTACATCGAGGAGATCCCGAGCTCCGATCTGAAGCTCGGCGACGTGGTCGTCGTCTCCGCCGGCGAGCTGATCCCGGGTGATGGCGACATCATCTCCGGCATCGCCTCCGTCGACGAATCCGCCATCACCGGCGAATCCGCCCCCGTCATCCGCGAGTCCGGCGGCGACCGCTCGTCCGTCACCGGCGGCACCCGCGTGCTCTCCGACCGCATCGTCGTGCGCATCACCCAGAAGCCCGGCGAGAGCTTCGTCGACAAGATGATCGCCCTGGTCGAAGGCGCCAACCGCCAGAAGACCCCGAACGAGATCGCCCTCGACGTGCTCCTGAGCTCCCTGACCATCATCTTCCTGGTCGTCGTGCTGTGCATCAACCCGCAGGCCTCCTCCGTCAACGCCTCCGTGAGCCTGACGGTCCTCATCTCCCTGCTGGTCTGCCTCATCCCGACCACCATCGGCGCCCTCCTGTCCGCCATCGGCATCGCCGGCATGGACCGTCTGGTCCAGCGCAACGTGCTCGCCACCTCCGGCCGCGCCATCGAGGCGGCAGGCGACGTGACCACGCTGCTGCTCGACAAGACCGGCACCATCACGTACGGCAACCGTCAGGCCTCCGAGTTCCACGCGCTGCCCGGCATCGACCACGACGAGATCGTCAAGGCCGCCGCCCTGAGCTCGCTCGCCGACTCCACCCCTGAAGGCCAGTCCATCGTGGCTCTCGCCAAGACCGAGGGCTTCGACCTCGACGAGGTCCCGGGCGCCGTCTCCGTGCCGTTCACCGCCGAGACCCGTATGTCCGGCCTCGACCTGCCCAACGGCGACCGCATCCGCAAGGGTGCCACCTCCGCCGTCGAGGCGTGGATCGACAAGGAGGGCGGCAACATGTCCTCCGAGGTACGCGATGCGCTGCACGACCGTGTGGCCGCCATCTCCGGTCAGGGCGGCACGCCGCTCGTCGTCGCCGAGCAGAACGCCGCCGGTGTGGCGCGCGTCCTCGGTGTCGTCCAGCTCAAGGACGTCGTCAAGGCCGGCCTCAAGGAGCGTTTCGCCGATCTGCGCAAGATGGGCATCCGCACCGTCATGGTCACCGGCGACAACCCGCTGACCGCCAAGGCCATCGCCGCCGAGGCCGGTGTCGACGACTTCATCGCCGAGGCCAAGCCCGAGGACAAGCTCGCCTACATCAAGAAGGAGCAGGCCAGCGGCCAGCTCGTCGCCATGACCGGTGACGGCACCAACGACGCCCCGGCCCTCGCCCAGTCCGATGTCGGCGTCGCGATGAACTCCGGCACGTCGGCCGCGAAGGAGGCCGGCAACATGGTCGACCTCGACTCCGACCCGACCAAGCTCATCGACATCGTCGCCATCGGCAAGCAGCTGCTCATCACCCGTGGCGCTCTGACCACCTTCTCCATCGCCAACGATGTCGCGAAGTACTTCGCCATCATCCCGGCCATGTTCATGGAGAAGTTCCCGGGCCTCGGCGTGCTCAACATCATGGGTCTGCACAGCTCGCTGTCCGCGGTGCTCTCCGCGATCATCTTCAACGCGATCATCATCGTGCTGCTGATCCCGCTGGCGCTCAAGGGCGTCAAGTACCGCGCCGAATCCGGTGAGAAGATCCTCGGCCGCAACCTCAAGATCTACGGTCTGGGCGGCATCATCGCACCGTTCATCGGCATTTGGATCATCGACCTGTTCATCCGCCTGATCCCGGGCTTCTGATCGGTCCCGAGACACTAGGCAATTGAAGGAGCGAATGAAATGAATTCCTCGATGTCACTGAACCTGCGCAGCTACTGGGCCGGATTCAAGGCAGTGATCGTCTTCACCGTCATCGTCATCGTCTACACGTTCGTGCTGACCGGCATCGGCCAGCTCGGCATGCCCGACAAGGCCAACGGCTCGATGGTCACCAACTCCCAGGGTGAGGTCGTCGGCTCGTCGCTGATCGGCCAGTCCTTCACCGACGAGAACGGCGACGCACTGCCGCAGTACTTCCAGTCCCGTCCGTCCGCGGCCTCCGACCCGAACAAGGAAGAGGACAACCAGGGCTACTATGCGGCCGCGTCGTCCGGCACCAACAAGGGCCACGCCGACGAGGACCTCATCAAGAACACGACTGAACTGCGCAAGGCCATCGCCAAGCGCGAGGGCGTGAGCGTCAAGGACGTGCCCGCCGACGCGGTGTCCGCCTCGTCCTCGGGTCTTGATCCTGAGATCAGCCCCGAATACGCGGCCATTCAGGTCAAGCGCGTCGCCAAGGAGCGCGGTCTGAGCCAGGAGAAGGTCGAGTCGCTGGTCAAGAAGTACACCACCGGCCGCGGTCTCGGCTTTATCGGCGAGTCCACCGTCAACGTGGTCAAGCTGAACCTCGCACTCGATGAGCTCAAGTAGCCATTACGAGTGATCGACATCCCTCAGGGGTGATGGCGTGAGTGTCCGACGCCGTCACCCCTGAAGGTGTTTTATAACGTATAGTCGAAGGCAACGGGACAAGGGGAAGGCGGGAAACGCATATGGCAGAGGCGCGAGGAACGTTCACGGTGCTGCTCGGCGCCGCGCCGGGCGTCGGCAAGACGTTCGCGATGCTCAAGGAGGGGCATCGTCTCAAGGACGAGGGCAAGGACGTCGTCATCGCACTGCTGGAGACGCACGGCCGCAAGAACACCGCCGAGGCGGCCTACGGACTCGAGATGGTGCCACGCAGGCATGTGCGCTATCGCGGCATGTGGCTCGACGAGATGGACCTGTTCAAGATCATCGAACGTCACCCGCAGGTCGCGCTCGTCGACGAGCTCGCCCACACCAACGTCCCCGGATCCGTCCACGAGAAGCGCTGGCAGGACGTCGAGGACCTGCTCGACGCCGGCATCGACGTCATCACCACGATCAACGTCCAGCACATCGAATCGCTCAACGACGTCGTCCGTGAGATCACCGGCAGCACGCAGAAGGAGACCGTACCCGACAAGGTGCTGCGCTCCGCCTCGCAGGTCAAGCTCGTCGACCTGCCGCCCGAGGGCCTGCGCGAGCGTCTCTCCGCGGGTCTCGTCTACAAGCCGGACCGCGTCGACGCCGCGCTGAGCAACTACTTCCGTGTGGGCAACCTCACCGCGTTGCGCGAGCTCGCGTTGCTGTGGCTCGCCGGCCGCGTCGACGAGACGCTCAATACGTATCGCACTGAGCACCACATCCGCGCCAAGTGGGAGACCCGAGAACGCGTCATCGTCGCCCTGTCCGGCGGTCCCGAGGGCGAGCAGCTGCTGCGCCGTGGCGCGCGAGTCGCCCGTGCATCCGGCGGCGGCGACCTGATCGCCGTGCACGTCACTCCCGAGGACGGTCTCGCCGGATCCAACCCCGCTCTGCTGATCAAGCAGCGCGAGCTCGTCGAGAAGCTCGGCGGCACCTATCATCAGATCGTTGGCGAGGACATCGCCGACGCCCTGCTCGATTACGCGCGCGCCAACAACGCCACGCAGGTGATCGTCGGCGTCTCCCGGCGCGGCTTCCTCGCACGGTGGTTCGGCCGTCCCTCGACCCCCAACGGGATCATCGCGAAATCCGGCGACATCGACGTCCACATCGTCACGCACACATTCGCGAACCGAGGCCTGGCGGGTCTGCGCATGCCCTCGAGGCACCAGTCGCCGATCGCCCTCGGGCGGACGGTCGCAGGTCTCGCGTTCTCCGTACTATCCGTGCCGATCGCCGCATGGGTGCTCGCGAACTTCAGCTCGGTCGACTTCGCGCAGCGTGACGCGCTCATCCTGCAGCTGCTCGTCGTGATCTCGGCGGTCATCGGCGGATTCATCCCCGCGACCGTCTCGGCCGTGCTCAGTGGACTGGTGCTCGACTTCCTCTATACGGAGCCCATAGGCACACTCCATGTGATGCGCGCCTCGGACGTGGTCACCATCATCCTGTACGTCGTGGTAGGCCTCATCGTCTCTGCTGTGGTCGACCGCGCCGACTCCCATACGCGTCAGGCGCAGCGCGCCAGCGCCGAATCGGAGATCCTGGCTTCCGTGGCGGGCTCCGTGCTGCGCAGCGACAATCCGCTCGAGGCCATCGTGCATCGTACGCGTGAGGCGTTCGGCTTCAGCTGCGTGCGCGTCGTTCAGGACGGACACGTCATCATCTCCGACGGCGAGCCGGGCACGCTGTCCGACAAGGACGGCAAGGAGAGCGTGGGCTCCCGCGACTCCATCGCCGTCGAGGAGCCGGAGACCATCGCCCATGACGACCACGGTCCGGCCCTCAAGCTCTACGGCAGGTCGGTGGAGGCCTCCGACCAGCGCATACTCATGGCCATCCTCTCCCAGATCGAGACCGTCATCGAACACAACGATCTCGAACGCAAGGCGCAGGAGATCGGCCCGCTCGCACAGGCCGAGAAGATCCGCACGGGTCTGCTCAACGCCGTCAGCCACGACCTGCGCAGGCCGCTGGCCTCCGCCACGGCCGCCGTCTCCGGCCTGCAGCGCATGGGCGACACGATGGACGAACGCGATCGCGCCGAACTGCTCTCCGTCGCCTCCAATGGTCTGAACCAGCTGACCAAGCTCGTCACCGACCTGCTGGACGTCTCGCGCATCCGCGAGGGTGCGCTGCCGTTGTCGCTCGTCGCCACCGACGTGGGGGAGGAGATCATCCCCCTGTTCGACGAGCTGGGCATCGGTCCGTGGACCGTGGACCTCGACATCGCCCCCGATCTGCCGTTGGTGGTCGCCGATCCGCCGCTGCTGCGGCGCGCACTGTCGAACGTGGTGGTCAACGCGCTGCGCTTCACCCCGAAGAACAAGCGGGTGCGCATCGCCGCCTCCGCGTTCAACGGCGTGGTCGAGATCCGCGTCGCCGATCAGGGGCCGGGCGTACCGGACGACCGCAAGAACGACATCTTCCTGCCGTTCCACCGTCTCGGGGACACGGACAACAGCACGGGCCTCGGCCTCGGCATGGCGCTGTCCAAGGGCTTCGTCGAATCGATGGGCGGCTCCATCACTCCGGAGGACACTCCGGGAGGCGGACTGACCATCGTCATCACCCTGCGCGCCGCCGACCGCGTGCTTCGCGTCGGCCAGCTGATCCCGAAGAACGAGCGTCCGGACCCGTCGGACATCCTCGAGCAGGATACGCTCAAGGTGTCCGGAGCGGTCTCGGACGTGATCCTGCCGCTGCCTGGCAAGGGCAATTCGGACGAGCGCGGGCTCGACCGGTTCATCACCTACGGCATCATGCGAGGCGGGGAGAAGGAACGCGATGACGACAAACGGGCCTCGAGCTCCGAGGCCACAGAAAAGGACGCGAATGACGCGAAGAACGGCGCCCGGCGAGCCGACCGCGGCGAGGAGACCATGAATAACACGACCGATCAGACCGATCACGGGAAAGGGAGCGACGCATGATGAAGATTCTGGTTGCCGATGACGACCCCCAATTCCTCAAGGCGCTGAAGATCACCCTGCATTCGCAGGGATACGACATCGTCACCGCACGTGACGGCGTCGAATGCATCACGGTTGCGGTCAAGGAGCATCCGGACCTGTTCGTCCTCGACCTCGGCATGCCGAGGATGGACGGTATGGGAGTGATCCAGGGCGTGCGCGGATGGACCGAGGCGCCGATCCTCGTCGTCTCCGGCCGCACCGATGCGCGCGAGAAGGTCGCCGCGCTCGATGCGGGCGCCGACGACTACGTGACCAAGCCGGTGTCGATCGACGAGCTGCTGGCCCGTATCCGAGCGCTGCTGCGCCGCGTCGCCCTCGAGGGGGCATCCGAAAGCGCGGCGCCCCTGACCCGTTTCGGTGACGTGACCGTTGACCTCAACGCCAAGGCCGTCTTCCGCGGCGGCTCGGGCAGGCAGACCCGCATCAGGCTCACGCCCACCGAATGGAAGGTGCTGGAGGTGCTGGTGCGCAACGCGGGCAAGCTGGTCACGCGTCAGGATCTGCTCACCGAGATCTGGGGAGCCCAGCACGTCAAGGACACCGGCTATCTGCGCCTGTACATCTCGCAGCTGCGCAAGAAGATCGAGCCGAACCCCGCCCATCCCCGGTATCTGAAGACCGAACCGGGGATGGGCTACCGTCTCGACATCGGCGGCACCGATGGTGTCTCCGATGCTCCCGAGACCTCCGAGGCCACTGAGCAGAGCGCCAAGGCCTAGGCGCCCTTGGCTTAAGGGGCAGGGGGCGGGATCCGGCCGGGGCTAGCCGATGAGATCGGCGATCGAATCGGGAATGGCGTCGATCACGTCCGAGGCGACGATCGGATGGCCGATCGTGTTGAACCGGGCGGTGCGCGTCATGCCGAACAGCTCCGGCGTCTGCCAGCCGTACTGTTCCGACTCGCTGGCCAGCCCCGCTGCCATGCCGTGCAGGTAGGCCGCGGCCGCGGCGGTATCGGCGACGAGCGCGGCGTCATAGGAGAGCGGAGTATCCGAGGCACCATCCAGATCATCATCCATCTGCGCGAGCAACGCGCCGGTGATGCCGGCGAGCACATCGCCGGCGCCGGCCGTCCCCAGCCATGCGGGGGCGCTGCCCGAAACCATCGGATGGCCGTCCTCGCCCACGACGATGGTCGCAGCTCCCTTGAGCAGCACCGTCGCACCGGTGCGCTCATGCGCCTCGACGGCGTATCTGAGCGGCTCGTGCTCCACCTGCTCGCGGCTCACGCCCAGCACTCGCGCCAGTTCGCCGGCATGGGGCGTGATCACCACCTGCGGCGAGACGCGGTCGGGCATGAGATCGAGCGCGCCCGCATCGACGACGATCGGCGGCATCACCCGGCAGTCCGCGGCATCGACGGCGTAGTAGGCGAGCAGCGCCGCGATCGTCTGACGCTGGATGTCCTTCAACTCGGGGTCGCCGTCATTGTCCGGCACGCCGGAGCCCACCACCCACGACTGCACGTGGCCCTTGCCGATCACGGCCTCCGGCAGGGCGTTGAGCACCATGTCCTGCGCGCGTTCCGGGCCGAGATAGCGCACCATGCCGATGTTCGTGCGCGCCGCGGCCCTCGCCGTCAGCACCGCGGCACCCGGATAGCGCGACGATCCGGTGACGAGACCCACCACGCCGCGCGAGTACTTCGCGTCCGTGACCCGCGGCAGACGGATCGCCTCGGCGGCCAGATCGCGCGACATCGCCTCTACCGACGGTTCGACGCCGTCGAGATCGAAACCGAAGTCGACCAGCGTGATACGCCCGCAGGCGAACGTCGCCGGCGGCAGTATCGCGCATGGCTTCATCGCGCCGAACATCACCGTCTCATCGGCCGGAATGTACGCGCCCGACAGCGCCCCATCGTCCACGCCGACGCCGGAGGGGGTGTCCACCGCCAGCACCAGTGGGAAATCGACATCGACGTCACGGTTCGGCAGCGCCGGACGATCCGGCAGCGGGGAGCCGTCCTCATCCTCGGCGGCATCGTCCCGGGACTGCGGGTCGTCCGCCGTCTCGTTCCTCCATGGCTTCATGCCCAGTGAGGCTGCGAGCGCCGCGGGGATGCCGCGAAGATCGCCGGCGACGCCGATGCCGGTCATCGCGTCGATGATCAGATGGGAGCGGCGCGCCAGCCGTATGGCCGCCTGCAGTCGTTCGCCGGCCTCGCCCGCGGTGAATCCGGAGGAGCATCCGGGAATCTCGGCCTCGGGGTCCAGCACCAGCACCTTGCCGCCGGCCTGCACGAATGCGGTGAAACCGGCGTCATGCAGTGCGCGTCCGGTAGCCACCGCGGTCACCTGGGCGCCCTCGTCGGCCAGTGCGGCCGCCGCGAACAGGCCGTCGCCGCCGTTGTCGCCGGAGCCCGCCAGCAGCGTGACCGCCGCGTCCTCGATGTCGACGTCCGCGTCGTCGAGCATGCGCGCGGCCACATGTGCGGCGGCGTTGGCGGCCATGCGCATCAGCGGCACGCCGTCGTCGAGCAGAGGTCGTTCCATGTCGCGCACGTCGGCGGTGGCATACGCGTTGTGCAGCAGGGTGTCGCGGCGTTCCGAATCGTTGCGGGTGTCCATGTGTGGCCTCCTTGACCATTCGATCCTTCGGGTCCAGTCTAGTCCGCATGGGGGCGGCGGGGTTCTCGCGTGTAGGGTGATGTGGGGTGTTGTTCTCGCCTTGCCGTTATAGTGGTTAGTCGGCAAAACGCCGGATGCGGCGGTATGCGCGAGACGGCAATGGGCGCGATGGTGATTCGCGATGGTGATTCCAAGGAAAGCGGCAGGTGGGGTATGGCGATCGATGCACAGGGTCTGGAGATTCAGATCGGCGCGCGCACGTTGTTGCATCCCACCGACTTCCATGTCGCCAAGGGCGACAAGATCGGTCTGGTCGGCCGCAACGGCGCCGGCAAGACGACGCTGACGCGTGTGATCACCGGTGACATGCTGCCGACGTCGGGCAAGGTGCGCGTCTCCGGCAAGCTCGGCTACCTGCCGCAGGACACGCATGCGGCCGATCCGGAGCAGACCGCGCTCGACCGCATGATGAGCGCCCGCGACATCGCGACGATCATCGACCGACTGCGCAAGGCGGAGAAGGAGATGACCGATCCGGATCCGGATGTCATGTCCAAGGCTATGAACCGCTATGACAAGGCCATGCAGGACTTCGAGAAGGCCGGCGGCTACGCGGCCCAGTCGGAGGCGGTCACCATGGCCGCGTCGCTGGGGCTTCCCCAGGGCGTCATGGAGCAGAAGCTTGGTACCCTCTCCGGTGGTCAGCGCCGTCGTATCGAGCTGGCGCGCATCCTCTACTCGGATGCCGATACGCTGATCCTCGACGAGCCCACCAACCACCTGGACGCCGATTCGATCGAATGGCTTCGCGGATACCTCAAAAAGTACGAGGGCGGATTCCTTGTCATCTCCCACTCGACCGAGCTGCTCGACGAGGTCGTCAACAAGGTGTGGCATCTCGACGCGCAGACCGGCAGCATCGACATGTATTCGCTCGGCTGGAAGGCGTATCTGCATCAGCGTGTCGTCGACGAGGAGCGTCGCCGCCGTGAGCGCGAGGTCGCCGAGAAGAAGGCCGAACGCCTCATGAAGCAGGGCATCCGCCTGCACGCCAAGGCCACGAAGGCCGTCGCCGCGCAGAACATGATGCGCCGGGCCGAGAAGCTGCTCGAGAACACCTCCGAGGCGCAGAAGGCCGAGAAGGTCGCCGACATTCGTTTCCCCGAACCCGCCCCCTGCGGCAGGACGCCGATCATGGCCAAGGACATCTCCAAGGCGTACGGGTCGAACATCGTGTTCGCCGGCGTCAATCTCGCCATCGACAAGGGTTCGCGCGTCGTCATCCTCGGCTACAACGGCGCCGGCAAGACCACCACGCTGCGCCTTCTGGCACACATCGAACAGCCGGACACCGGCTCGGTGGAGTACGGCCACGGCTGCAAGATCGGCTATTTCGCGCAGGAGCACGACACGCTCGACCTGAACGCCACGGTGCTGGAGAACCTCACGCACGTGGCCCCCGATCTCAACGACACGCAGGCCCGCTCCATTCTCGGCTCGTTCCTGTTCTCCGGCGACGATGCGTTGAAGCCCGCGCGCGTGCTCTCCGGCGGCGAGAAGACCAGGCTCGCCCTGGCCACGCTCGTCACCTCCCGCGCCAACGTGCTGCTGCTCGACGAGCCGACCAACAACCTCGACCCGGCCTCGCGCGACGAGATCCTCAAGGCGATCGCCAAGTACGAGGGCGCGATCGTGCTGGTCACCCACGATGAGGGCGCCGTCGAGGCGCTGAACCCCGAACGCGTGCTGCTCATGCCCGACGGCGACGAGGATCTGTGGAACGACTCCTACCTCGAACTGGTGGCCGAGGAGTAACGAGTAACGACCGGGCGGCCGCCGGGGGAGCAACGGCCGTCGATTCAGTCGAAGAAGCCGCTCGGACGATTCCCGTTCCGATGCGGGGTGCGATGCGTGTACGCGAACACCTCCGATTCGCTCGGTTCGGGTTGGCGCATCCAGGTGAGATCGCCGGCGACCAGCGGATCCTGCTCGTCGATGCAGGCCCGCATCGCGTCGATGTCGCGCAGCATACCCTCCTGCTCCGCGGCGTCGTCGTAGGTGCGCTGTGCGAGCGAGCATTCGACCTTGTCGAGGTAGGAGCGCTGCCGTTGCAGACGATCATGCCTCGACACGTCCTCGCATAGGGCCGCATACATCCGTTCCCGTCGGAAATCGTGTTTGGCGGCGGCCGAGCGTCTGCGCTCCTCGACCGTTCTGCGCCTGACCTCGCGGCATCTGACCATCTCCCCGGTAAGCGCGTCGAACAGGTTCGGCACACGCGTCTCCACGGGCGTGTTGACGGTGTCCTTGCTGGTCTTGAGCCGATAGTGCGCCATGTCGCTGTCCACGCGGATCGTCATCACGCCTGTGGGTGCGAACCGGGTGGAGCGCTGCGCCTTCCAGATCGGCGCGTCATCGGCCATGCGCCGATCCTCCAGCGTGCGCGTCTTGGCCTCGGTGCCCTGACGTGAACGCTCCGAAAGATGAAACGAGAGCATGTGTCCGTCCTCGGTGCCCACGACGATGTGCGGCCATGACCACCTGGCCTGTTTCGCCTTGGCGAACAGTCGTGCGCATGGTTCCCGGACGGTGAACCCCCGGTCCAGCGCATGTCCGCCGATCGTCTCGATCAACGCCGTCGATCGTCCGATCAGGTCGGCGGACACATACTGATGGTCGACGTCGCGGCCGAACAGTTCGGACCATCGGCGGATATTCTCGGCGCTCGCAGTCATGATGATTCCCTTTCCGTTCGAGGGTCTTGCGACCGGCATGCCCGCCCCCATTGGCGGGACATGCCAACCACCATCCCACGCCGGCGCCGATGACGGCAAATCCTCCTCGCCCGTATGTGCACAATCACGTCGACGATGTGCATAACGTGATGCGCGTCATCATCGCGGGTCGGACAGCATGACGATGCGGTCGCACCATCCGGCCGCCAGCTCCTCGTCATGGGTGACGACCAGCAGCGTGCGCCCGCTGTCCGCCAGACGGCGCAGCAGCCTGCCGACCTGCTCCATATGCAGCCGGTCCAGACCGCTGGTCGGCTCGTCGAGAACGATGAGATCCTTGCCGCACATGAGCGCCGAACCGATTGCCACGCGCTGCTTCTGACCGCCGGACAGGCTCATCGGGTGACGGTCGGCAAACGCCGTCAGATCCAGCTCGTCGAGGATCCCGTCGCATCGAGCCCGGGCGTCCGCGTCATCCTCGTCGAAGCCGAGCATGAGCTCCTCGCGCACCGATGCGGAGAACAGCTGATAGTTGACGTCCTGCATGACCATGAATCCCGCCCGGGTCAGCGCATGCGCGTTGGCCGCGCGCCCGTCGAGCTCGATCTGTCCACTCAATGGGCGCATCAGCCCCGTCAGCGTGCGCACCAGCGTCGTCTTGCCGGCCCCGTTGCGCCCCATCAGCCCGACGATCTGCCCGCGGTACAACGTCAGATCGTCGACGGCGCATCTGAACGGCATGCTCCGGTCCTGAACGCCACGATGATCGCGTCCGTTAGCGCGTCCTGCGCCGGCAAGACCGAAACGCAGCCCCGTGCGGCGACGGTCATGGCCGATGACCAGACCGCGCGTGCGCAGCAGCGGGGCGCCGGACGCGCCGTCGGCGCCCCGACCTGATGCCGCCTCGGATGCGACAAGCCCGCGAACCCGCTGCCGGTACGGTTCCAGATCCAATGCGCGCAACCCCATGCCGGCCACCGTATCGGGGGAGAGCGCCAGAAACTCATCCGCCGCAAACGAGCGGACGATGCGTCCGGACTTGAACACCACATACCGGTCGGCCACGCCGTTGAGCCACGCAAGACGATGCTCGGCGACCAGCACCGCCACGCCATCGGCCTTCATCCTCGCGACCAGAAGCCGCATGTCGTCGATCGCCGACGCGTCAAGATTGCTCGTAGGCTCGTCGAGCACCACCAGACGCGGCTCGAGCATGTTTGCCGCGGCCATCGCGATGCGCTGACGCTGTCCGCCGGACAGGCGCAGCACGTCACGCTCCAGCAGGTCGGTCACGCCGAAGCGCTCGGCCACGTCCGTCACGCGCCGGTTGATCTCGGCCGTCTCCATGCCCATGTTCTCGCATGGAAATGCCAGCTCGTCGGTCGAATTCGCGTTGAAGTACTGCGTCTTCGGATTCTGGAACACGCTGCCCGTCAACGGCGTCAGACGGTCGATCGGCACCTGCGTCGTATCGAGACCGCACGTCAGACACGATCCCGTGAACACGCCATGGAAGAACGAGGGGATCAACCCATTGGCCACACGGGTCAGTGTCGTCTTGCCGCAGCCGCTCCCGCCACACAGCACCACGCACTCGCCCGGGGCAAGACGCAGCGATGCATCATCCAATGCCGGCGACGATACGGTCTGTCGTACATCGGCGGACGCATCCGCCGGCACCTCTGCGGCATCGGCGGCGTCACCGACATCGTAGCGAAACGACACCTCGCGCACGTCGAGCGCCGTTCTCGAAACGACATCGGCCATTTCAGATCACCCCCGCGATATCCAGAGCAAGCGGCAGCGTCGCCGCCGACATCATCATCCAATCGGCCGCGCGCATGCGGATTGCCGTACGCGACGTATGCGCGCCCTCACGTCCAAGCCCCTTCGTCAGCGCCGCCACCGACAGATCCTGCGCCACCGTCGTGGCGTTCATCAGCAACGGCACCACCACGTACTCCAGCGACTGCGCAGGATGGCGGATCCACGCGAACGCGCCCGAGGCGATGCCCCGCAACGCCATCGCCTCGCGGATGCGCCGATAATCCGGCAGGATCGTCGGAAAGAAGCGGATGATCACCACGCACGGGATCACCACCGTCTCCGGCACGCGCATACGACGCATCGCACACACGAACGCGCTCGCCGACGTGGTCGTGAACGCGTACGCGCCCGTCATGAAGCACGGCAGCATCATCGAGACGCCAACAGCCAGCGCCGCGACGACATGCAGCTGCGGGACGCCCATCGCATCCGGGTCGAGCATGCCGAGTGCGGTGAGAGCCGCATACAGCACGGCGAATCGTGCGGCCATGCGCAGACGTCCCGCGGCCGCCAGCGGCGTCAGGAACAGGACGACCATGACGATCTGCGTGGCGAGCCCCACGTGGAAGAACAGCATGAGGTTCGCGAGCAGCAGCAAGTAGAGTTTCGCGCGCGGGTCGAGCCCCATCAGGCGATGCCGGCCTTGACGAAGTGCTTTCTCATCAGACGCTGTCCGAACCATCCGCCGATCAGCGCGCACACGAGGATCGCGACCATCGCCAGCACGAACGTGCCCATGTTGATGTTCGCGAACACGCCGTCGATGTACGCCGCGTCCTTGCCGCGCGCCTCGAGGCTCGCCACGTACGCGTCCCTCATGAACCACAGCGGCAGGATCGGGCCGGTCAGACCGTACGAGAACACGACGTAGGAGACCAGAAGCAGCACCTTGTTGCGGTATGCGCCGGCCCGTGCGATGAGGTCGGCGGCCAGCGGGAAGACGATGCTCGCGACGAACGAGAGCGCGAAATGGCCGGAGACGAACAGGAACAGGCCGATCACCAGACCCATCACCGTGATGCCGCCGAACTTGCGCAGGCGAGCGTCGAGCAGCATGAACACGGGGCCGGAGATCAGGGCCGCGATGGCGGGCAGGAAGATCGAACCGAAGCCTCCGGTGAACAGCGTGCTGACCAGCGTGGCGACGCACACCATCACGAAATACAGTGCGGAGAACACGCCGATCGTGATGAGATCGGCGGTGGCGAGCCTCCTCTTTGCTTGGGTGTCGGGAGCTTCGGCTTCGGAGGACGGGGTCGTGGGGGTGGTGACGGGGGCATTCGGTGCTGTCAAGACTGTTCTTCCGTTTCCTGTGATTCCTGTACTTCGCATCGTCCGCGGCGGTTGCGGCGGACGTGCCATACTCGCCAATGTAACGGGGAAGCGGAGCAAAGGCAATACCCAATTTTCCACGATTTCCCCGACACGCCATCGAACAACTGTTCGAATTGTGTCGGGGAATCGGGTATCCTTGGGGCAGGTTTGACGTATTGGCACACATAGGAACAGGGACGAGGAAGGCGGGGCGCTGTGGCGGCGACGCGGACTGATACTCATGCACGGGAGGACGTCGGGGAAGACGGGAAGGTCGGCGGTCACGCCGTCGGAGGCGTCATGGGCGCGGCGATCGCCGGAGAGGAGTCGTTCCTCTCGCGCGAGATCGCGAAGGCGCCGCTCGTCGAGCGTGACGGTTCGTTGATCGCGGACATCTCGCACATTCCGAACGATCTCAAGATCACGATCCAGGGCGCCCGCGAGCACAATCTGAAGAACGTGGATCTCGCGATCCCTCGCAACCGCATGGTCGTGTTCACCGGCCTGTCCGGCTCGGGCAAGTCGTCGCTCGCGTTCGACACCCTCTTCGCCGAGGGGCAGCGCCGATACGTCGAGTCGCTCTCCGCCTACGCCCGCCAGTTCCTCGGGCAGATGGACAAGCCCGACGTCGACTTCATCGAAGGTCTGAGCCCGGCCGTCTCCATCGACCAGAAGACCACCAACAGGAACCCCCGCTCCACCGTCGGCACCATCACCGAGATCTATGACTACCTAAGGCTCCTGTTCGCGCGCACCGGCGTGCCTCACTGCCCCGAATGCGGCGAGCCCGTCGCCTCGCAGACCCCGCAGCAGATCGTCGACGCGCTGATGGCCTACCCCGAGCGCACGCGCTTCCAGATCCTCGCCCCCGTCGTCAGGGGGCGCAAGGGTGAGTTCGTCGACATGCTCGAGCTGCTGCGCTCCGACGGCTACGCCCGAGCGCTCATCGACGGCGAGATGAGGCAGCTGTCCGACGACATCACGCTCGCCAAGCAGAGGAAGCACACCATCGAGGTGGTCGTCGACCGTCTCGTCGTCAAGGACGGCATGCGTCAGCGCCTCACCGATTCGGTTGAGACCGCGTTGAGGCTCGCCAACGGATCCATCGTCATCGACTTCGTCGACGAGGAGGAGGGGTCGCCGGCGCGCCGACGCCCGTTCTCCGAGCATCGCAGCTGCCCCAACGGGCACACGCTCGAACTCGACGAGATCGAGCCGCGCACCTTCTCCTTCAACGCGCCCTACGGCGCATGCCCGGCCTGCACGGGTCTGGGATTCAAGCTGGAGATCGACCCGGAGCTCGTCATCTCCGACCCTGACAAGTCGCTCGCCGAAGGCGTCATCGAGCCGTGGAGCGGCACCAAGATGGCCTCCCAGTACTACGGGCACGTCCTCGAGGGGCTCGCCAGAGAGATGGGATTCTCGATGCGCACCCCGTGGAAGGACCTTCCCGAGGACGTGCGTCACGACATCCTCTACGGCCACGACTTCAAGGTCGACGTCTCCTACCGCAACCGCTGGGGGCGCCTGCGGGAGTACTCCACCGGCTTCGAAGGGGTCGTGCGCACGCTGATGCGCCGCCATGAGGAGACCGACTCGCAGTCGATGAAGGAGTACTACGAGTCGTACATGCGCGAGGTGCCCTGCCAGGTGTGCAAGGGCAGAAGGCTCAAGCCCGAGGTGCTCGCGGTCACCGTGGACGGCAAGTCCATCTTCGACGTGTGCGACATGCCCGTCGTGCGCGAGCTCGCATGGATCAACGGTCTGCACCTCGAGGGCTCCGCGCTGAAGATCGCCGGCGAGGTGCTCAAGGAGATCAGGGCGCGTCTCGGCTTCCTCAACGACGTCGGCCTCGACTACCTCACCCTCTCACGCGCCGCGGCCACGCTCTCCGGCGGCGAGGCGCAGCGCATCCGCCTCGCCACGCAGATCGGCTCCGGCCTCGTCGGCGTCATGTACGTGCTCGACGAGCCGTCCATCGGCCTGCATCAGCGCGACAACGCCCGGCTCATCGAGACCCTGCACCACCTGCGCGACCTCGGCAATACGCTCATCGTCGTAGAACACGACGAGGACACGATCCGCGGCGCCGACTGGCTCGTCGACATCGGCCCCGGGGCGGGCGAGCACGGCGGCGAGGTCGTCTACTCCGGCCCCGCCTCGCACCTGATCGAGGCGAAACGCTCCATCACCGGCGACTACATCGCCCGCCGCCGAGAGATCGCCGTGCCCGCGCATCGCCGCAAGATCACGCGCACCGCGAAGCTCAGGGTCGTTGGCGCGCGCGAGAACAACCTGAAGAACATCGACGTGGACTTCCCGCTCGGCGTCTTCACCGTCGTCACCGGCGTCTCCGGCTCCGGCAAGTCGTCGCTCGTCAACTCGATCCTCTACCCGGTCCTCGCCGACAGGCTCAACGGCGCACGCATCGTGCCCGGCAAGCATCGCCGCGTCGAGGGACTCGACCAGGTGCGCAAGGTCATCCACGTCGACCAGAACCCGATCGGGCGCACCCCGCGATCCAACCCCGCCACCTACACCGGCGTGTGGGACAAGATCCGCACCCTCTTCGCCAAGACCCCCGAGGCGCAGGTGCGCGGCTACGGGCCGGGGCGCTTCTCGTTCAACGTCAAGGGCGGCCGATGCGAGGCCTGCCACGGTGACGGCACGCTCAAGATCGAGATGAACTTCCTGCCCGACGTGTACGTCGAATGCGAGACCTGCCACGGCAAACGCTACAACCGCGAGACCCTCGAGGTGAAGTACAACGGCAAGACAGTCTCCGACATCCTCGACATGCCCATCGAGGAGGCCGCCGACTTCTTCAAGGCGTACACCGGCATCTCCCGGTACCTGAAGACCCTAGTCGACGTCGGCCTCGGCTACATCCGTCTCGGACAGCCCGCGCCCACGCTCTCCGGAGGCGAATCGCAGCGTGTCAAGCTCGCCACCGAACTCCAGCGCCGCTCCGATGGCAGGACCGTGTACATCCTCGACGAGCCGACCACGGGCCTGCACTTCGAGGACGTCAACAAACTGCTCAAGGTGCTGCAGGGTCTCGTCGACAAGGGCAACACGGTGATCGTCATCGAACACAACCTCGACGTCGTCAAGTCGGCCGACTGGATCATCGATCTGGGGCCCGAAGGCGGCGACGGCGGCGGCACGATCGTCACGCAGGGCACGCCGGAACAGGTGGCGCAGTGCGAGGAGTCGTGGACGGGGAAGTTCCTCAAGGGCATGCTGTGACGAACGACATTGAACGGCATTCGCCGGAGGTGTGGCGCAGGACCGCCGACGCCCTGCTCGGCGAGCATGGGGCGAACGCGGACGACGTCGGTGAGGGC
This sequence comes from Bifidobacterium sp. UTCIF-38, assembly GCF_006454495.1. Lineage (NCBI taxonomy): Bacteria > Bacillati > Actinomycetota > Actinomycetes > Bifidobacteriales > Bifidobacteriaceae > Bifidobacterium > Bifidobacterium sp. UTCIF-38. The sequence continues at coordinate 52,986 of NZ_JFAL01000007.1, forward strand.
ACGGCGCGCGTGAACCGCAACGGGGCTCCGCTGCTGGGGGACTCGCGCGACCTGTTCCGTCCCAGAACCTCGGACATCCCCGCGAAGCCGGGGGTGTACAAGTGGCGCGACGGCGAGGGACGCGTCATCTACGTGGGCAAGGCGAAGAACCTGCGCAACAGGCTGACCAACTACTTCCAGCCGCTCTACCTCCTGCACCCGCGCACGCAGACGATGGTGCTCACCGCCCGCAGTCTCGAATGGACGGTGGTGGGCACCGAACTGGAGTCGCTCACGCTCGAATACACGTGGATCAAGGAGTTCGACCCGCGGTTCAACGTGCAGTTCCGCGACGACAAGACCTACCCGTATCTGGCGATCTCGGCGGGGGAGCCCGTTCCCCGCGTGTGGGTGACGCGCAGTCGCAAACGGCGCGACACCCGGTATTTCGGCCCCTATGCGAAGGTGTGGGATCTGCGGCACGGGCTCGACAGGCTGCTGCGCACCTTCCCGGTGCGCACCTGCACGACGAACGTCTACCACAAGGCCGAGCTGACCGGGCGGCCCTGTCTGCTCGCCTCCATCGGCAAATGCTCGGCGCCCTGCGTCGGGCGCATCGCCCCGGACGAGCATCGGCGCATGTGCGAGCAGCTCATCGGCGTGATGACCGGACGCCTCGGCAGGTCGTACATCACCCAGCTGACGCGTGACATGAAGGCCGCGGCAGCCGACCTCGAATTCGAGAGGGCCGCGCGGCTGCGAGACGAGATCGCCATGCTCTCCACCGTCGTCGAACAGAACGCCGTCGTCTTCGACCAGGACGTGGACGCCGACGTGTTCGGCTTCGCCACCGACGAGCTCGAGGCGTCCGTGCACGCGTTCCACGTACGCGCCGGGTCGATCCGCGGAGAACGCAACTGGAGCGTCGAACGCGTCGAGGACATCGACGACGCCGATCTGATGGCCGACCTCATCGTGCAGGTCTACTCCGAACTGACCGGGGACCAGACACGGGCCGCGGATGGGGACGCGGTCGGCGAGCCCGATGGACTCGTGCGGGAACGACGAGAAGCGGTCGGCTCCACGCAGAGCGTCACGGCGGTGGACGCGCAGGCGCGTGCGAAGGCCACCCGTGAGCGCAACGCGAGACAGGAGGTCACCGGACGCGCCGACCTGCTCGCGCCGATCGCACCCGTGCCGCGCGAGGTGATCGTGCCGGTCGAACCGTCGCGCCGCGAGGAGCTCGAGCACTGGCTGACGACCCTGCGCGGGGGAGCGGTGTCGATCCGCGTCGCCTCGCGCGGCGACAAGCGCCAGCTCATGGACCGTGCGAACGAGAACGCCTCCCAGGCGCTTGAGCGCAGCAAGCTCAGCCGCATCTCCGACATGGGCGCGCGCACGCGGGCCATGAACGACGTGGCCGATGCGCTGGGACTCGACGAGGCGCCGCTGCGCATCGAATGCTACGACATCTCGAACACCGTCGGCGGGGCGTTCCAGGTCGCCTCGATGGTCGTGTTCGAGGACGCCGTCGCGAAGAAGTCGGAATACCGCCGCTTCGCCATCCGCGGCAGGGACGGCCGGGGTGCGCTCGACGATCTGTCCGCCCTCTACGAGACACTCACCCGCCGGTTCCGTCATGGCAACATCGCCGGCGACTCCGGCGAGAGCATCGACGCGGAACGGCGCATGACCGAGGCCGGCATTCCGGTCGGATCGGATCCGGCGCGCAGTGACGGCGACGCGCTCGTCCAGCAGAACACGGACCGGCACCACTTCGCCTACAAGCCGAATCTCGTCGTGGTCGACGGCGGACAGCCGCAGGTCATGGCCGCCGCCAGAGCGCTGCGTGACTGCGGCGTCGACGACGTGGCCGTCTGCGGGCTCGCCAAGCGGCTCGAGGAGGTATGGGTGCCGGACGACGACTATCCGATCATCCTCAAACGCCAGTCCGAAGGCATGTACCTGCTGCAGCGCGTGCGTGACGAATCCCATCGGTTCGCCATCACCTACCATCGCCAGACCCGGCGCAGAGGGGCGCTGTGCAGCGCGCTCGACGACATCCCCGGAATCGGCGAAACCTATCAGAAACGTCTGCTCGCGCACTTCGGGTCCGTGCGCGCGATGCGCACGGCGAGCGTCGAGGAGCTGGAGGCCGTCAAGGGCATCGGGCACGCCAAGGCGCAGGCCATCTATGACGCTCTGGCGAAGGAAAGCGGAAAAGTGAGGGACGCGGGAACGCAAAGCGCGGGGCGGTAGCATCCGTTCCGCATAGTCCGAGTAGGATGGGGTCCAGCGAACTCCAAGGAGGCATGGATGACGATCGACAACCGATGCGCGGTGCTGGGCAAGCCCATCGCGCACTCGCTGTCCCCGGTGCTGCACAATGCGGCGTACCGTGCGCTGGGACTGAAGGACTGGGCCTATGACAGGCACGAGGTGGGCGAGGACGATCTGGACGCCTTCCTCAAGGGTCTCGACCCCACCTGGCGCGGTCTGAGCCTGACGATGCCGCTCAAGAGGACCATCCAGCCCTACGGGGTGCCCAGCAACGTGTGGGCGCGCGAGCTCAAGGTGGCCAACACCGCGATCCTCGACTGGTCTGCGGCGGACCATGACGACCCCGCCTGGCCCAACGGCAGACCGGGCATCAAGCTCTACAACACCGACGTGGTCGGCATCCAGCTCGCCTTCGACCATGCCAACCGCGAGCTCGGCGTCCATCACGCCGACGGCGAATCGGGCCGCGCGCTCATCATCGGCAACGGCAACACGGCTACGTCGGCCGCCGCCGCATGTCTGATGATGAGCGAGATCGGACGCATCACCGTAGCCTCGCGGCACCCCGGCAGGAGCCTCGGGCTCGACTCCGCCTCCCGGATCTTCAACGGCGACGGCCGTCGTCCGTACGACGAGATCGACCTGAACGACGAGGAAGCCATGATTCGGGCGGCGTGCGAGGCGACCTACGTCATCAGCACCATCCCCGGGCGTGCGGCGGACGGACTCGCCGCCGTGCTCGATACATCGTCGGCGTCGTTCGACGGTCTGCTGCTCGACGTGGTCTACGATCCACGGCCCACGAAACTCATGCAGGCATGGCGCGACCGCGGTGGACATGCGATCGGCGGCGAGGAGATGCTGCTCTACCAGGCCGTCATCCAGGTGCTGCTCATGACCGGAATATGGGACGGCGACCCGCCCTCGGACGCCGACAGGCGTCTGCAGGACGTCACCACCGACGACGACCAGTTGGAAATGGCGATGCGACGGGCCCTCGAGGAGGCGTTGTGATGAGAAACCGGCGACTGATGACGATGATCAACCAGGCCGAACCGGGCGAGGAGAACAAGCCCGCGCCCGCCGACGCGTTCGAGGTGCTGCTCATCACCGGCATGTCCGGCGCGGGGCGCTCGCACGCCGCCGACTGCCTGGAGGACATGGGCTGGTACGTGGTTGACAACCTGCCGCCCAAGCTGCTCGTGCCGCTCGTCGACATGATGACCAATGCGCGCGGCGGCGACGGCGTGCACAAGCTCGCCGCCGTCATCGACGTGCGCTCGCGCTCCTACTTCGACGATCTCAACGAGGTGCTGAGTCATCTGGACGATCTCGGCGTCAAGACCCGCATCCTGTTCCTTGACGCGCGTGACGACGTGCTCGTCAAGCGCTACGAGTCGGTGCGCAGGCCGCATCCGCTCCAGCGCGGCAACCGTCTGATCGATGGCATCAACGAGGAGCGCGTGCTGCTGTCCGATCTCAAGGAGCGTGCGGACATGGTGATCGACACCTCCGCGCTCTCCATCCACCAGCTGTCCACCAAGCTCTACGAGGCGATGATCGGCAAGGGGCCGTCCACGGTCTCCGTGCACGTCTTCAGCTTCGGGTTCAAATACGGCACGCCCACCGACGCCGACTTCGTGGCCGACGTGCGCTTCCTGCCCAACCCGTTCTGGGTGCCGAGCCTGAGGGAGCTCACCGGACGGGACAAGCCCGTCGCCGACTACGTGCTCGGCTCCAAAGGGGCCACGGAGTTCCTCGACGCCTACGAGAAGGCGCTGGTGACGGCCATCGAGGGGTACGCGAAGGAGGACAAGCACTTCGTGACCATCGCCGTCGGCTGCACCGGAGGACAGCACCGGTCCGTGGCGATGAGCGAGGAGCTGGCCCGCCGTTTGCGTTCACATGGGCTTGATGTCACCGTTTCGGCGCGCGAGCTGCAACGTAGGCGATGATCGCGGGCTGACCATATCCCGAGACGGCACCGTCGAAAAGGTGAAAAAGGTAAGAATGTTGTCCAAGATGGTCGGTATCACAGAAGTTCGGCGGACGGCAGGAGTATCCATCCTTCAGGGCCGGGCCTGAGACCATTGAGAGGGACGAGACTTAGGAGGTTGGCTCTTGGCTCTTCTGGATGATGTGAAAAGCGAGCTGGCGGCGTTGGAGGATGAGAAGGCGGATGCGCGCAAGGCGCAGGTGACCGCCATGATCCGCTTCGCCGGCGGCTTCACGAACAATGCCCAGAAGCAGATCGTCATGCTCGCCACATTCGATTCGCTGATCGCCGCGCAATGGCTGCAAAGAAACATCGAGGACCTGTACAACCTCGAGGCACGACTCATCACGTCGAGCCGCACCACGCCCAAGGGGACGCACCAGTACCATGTCGTCAAGGTCGAGCGCGGCGCCGTGAACCTTGCGGTGGCCACGGGCCTGATCGACCGCAACAAGGCGGTGCGCGGCCTTCCGGTCAAGATCGTGCAGGGCAAGATCGCCCAGGTCCGTGCCGCATGGCGAGGCGCGTTCATGGCGAAGGGCATCCTGTCCGATCTGGGCAAGAACCCGTACATGGAGATCATCTGCCCGGGCAACGAGGCCGCCATGGCGCTGGCCGGACTCGCTCGCAGGCTCGGCATCACCGCCAAGCCGCGTCAGCTGAGCAAGTCATATCGCGTCACGCTCACCGACCCCGATTCGATCGAGCGCATGCTCAACTCGCTGGGCGCGCTGCGCTCCGCACGCGAGTGGACCGGCAAGCGCACCGACGGGGAGACCCGTTCCAAGGCCAACCGACTGGCCAACTTCGACGATGCCAACATGCGCCGATCCGCCAAGGCCGCGGCCGAGGCGTGCGAGAAGGTGCGCAAGGCGTTTGAACTGTTCGAGGAGGCCGGTGTCGAGGTGCCCGACAATCTTCTGGCCGCCGGTAAGCTGCGTCTGGAGCACGGCGACGCGAGTCTCGAGGAGCTCGGACGCCTCGCCGAGCCGCCGATCTCGAAGGACGCCATCGCCGGTCGCATCCGCAGGCTGCTCCAGCTTGCGGAGAAGACCGCCAAGTCGCGTTCCTGATCGCGAGCGCGCGGGGAACAGCGGAAACGTTTGTCAAAAAACATGTGTCAGGCCTGCCGTCCGCGGCAGGCCTGTTGTATTATGCGAAGTGGCAAGAACTCGCCACTTTCCCGCGCGAGCGGTTCAGAAAGGATACACATGAAGACACTCAAGGATCTTGGAGATCTCAAGGGCAAGCGCGTTCTGGTGCGCGCCGATTTCAACGTCCCGCTGGACGGCACCACGATCACCGACGACGGTCGTATCAAGGCCGCCCTGCCGACGATCAAGACCCTGCGCGAGGAAGGCGCCAAGGTCATCCTGATGGCCCACCTCGGTCGTCCGAAGGGCAAGGTCGTCCCGGAGCTGTCCCTGGCCCCGGTTGCCAAGCGTCTGGGCGAGCTGCTCGGCGTCGAGGTCCCGCTGGCCGCCGACACCTACGGTGAGGACGCCCAGGCCAAGGTCGCCGCGATGAACGACGGCGATGTCGTCCTGCTCGAGAACGTGCGCTTCAACCCGGAGGAGACCAGCAAGGACCCGGAGGTTCGCGCCCCGTACGCCAAGAAGATCGCCGCCCTCGGCGATGTCTTCGTCTCCGACGGCTTCGGTGTCGTGCACCGCGCCCAGGGCTCCAACTACGACGTGGCCGCCGATCTGCCGGCCGCCGCCGGCCTGCTGGTCGAGAAGGAAGTCAAGGCCCTGTCCAAGGCCACCGAGAACCCGGAGCGTCCGTTCACCGTCGTGCTCGGCGGCTCCAAGGTCTCCGACAAGCTCGGCGTCATCGAGAACCTGCTCGACAAGGCCAACCGTCTCGTCATCGGCGGCGGCATGGTCTTCACCTTCCTCAAGGCCAAGGGCTACGAGGTCGGCACCTCCCTGCTCGAGGAGGACCAGCTCGACAAGGTCAAGGGCTACATCGAGACCGCCGAGAAGAACGGCGTCGAGCTCGTGCTGCCGACCGACATCGTCGTGAACCCCGGCTTCCCGGCCGGTGACACCCCGGTCGACCCGGAGGTCGTCCCCGCCGACGCCATCCCGGCCGACAAGATGGGCCTCGACATCGGCCCCGACTCCCAGAAGCTGTTCCACGACAAGATCGTCGACTCCAAGACCGTCGTGTGGAACGGCCCGATGGGCGTGTTCGAGATCGCCGCGTTCGCTGACGGCACCAAGGCCGTGGCCCAGGGTCTGGTCGACGCGACCGCCGCTGGTGCCTTCACCATCGTCGGCGGCGGCGACTCCGCCTCCGCGGTGCGCAACCTCGGCTTCCCGGAGGACGGCTTCTCGCACATCTCCACCGGTGGCGGCGCCTCCCTCGAGTTCCTCGAGGGCAAGGAGCTCCCGGGCCTGAAGGTGCTCGAGTAGTCATCACGGTTTCGTGAGGAAGGGGCGGCGTCAGGCCGCCCCTTTCGCTTGACGGCGCCCCTCGCCGTCCGTCACACTCTCACCGCTCTCCAACCACTCCGCCTGCAAGTGCAGTGCGCTGCATCATCGCAACCCCACGCAACGGAAGGAATCCCATGGCGTCCAAACGCATCCCGCTGGTGGCCGGCAACTGGAAGATGAACTTCGATCATCTCGAGGCCACCTATTTCGTGCAGAAGCTCGCATGGCTGCTGCGAGACGCCCATTTCGACTTCCGATCCGTCGAAGTGGCGCTGTTCCCCTCCTTCACGTCGCTGCGCAGCGTCCAGGTGCTCGTCGAGGCCGACAAGCTCAGGATCCGCTACGGCGCGCAATCCGTGTCCGTCACCAACCAGGGCGCGTTCACCGGCGACATCTCCGCGGACATGATCGCCCACCTCGGTTGCTCGTACGTCATCATCGGCCACTCCGAACGCCGCAAATACCATCCCGAGGACGATGCCAACATCGTCGATCAGGTGCGTGCCGTGCTCGCCGCCGGCATGCAGCCCATCCTGTGTGTCGGCGAAAGCTTCGAGGAGCGTCGTCAGGGCATCGAGCTCGACTTCGCCGTCGGACAGGTCCACGATGTGACCCGAGACCTCAACGAGGACGAGGCGGCCAAGCTCATCATCGCCTATGAGCCGGTCTGGGCGATCGGCACCGGCATGGTCGCCACCCCCGAATCGGCGCAGGACGCCGCCCAGGCCATCCGTGCCGACATGAGGTCGACGTTCGGCGCCGACGTGGCCGACACCGTGCGCATCCTCTACGGCGGCTCCGTCAGCTCGAAGAACGCGGTCGAGCTCATCGGCGAGCCGGACGTGGACGGCTTCCTCATCGGCGGCGCAGCGCTCGACGCGGACGAGCTGGCGCGCATCTGCCGTCTTACCGAGCGGACCGTGCGCTGATCGTCTGATCGTCCACATGTTTTTCAACACGTTGCGCTATGCTTAGGCGCAGCATTAGTAGAACCCGGAGGTATACACACCTTGACCGCTGTCAAAATCGCCCTCGAAATCGTCGTCGTCATCCTGAGCTGCCTGCTCACCCTGCTCATCCTCATGCACAAGGGCAAGGGCGGCGGCCTGTCCGACATGTTCGGCGGTGGCCTGACCCAGAACGCGGGCACCTCCGGCGTCGCCGAGAAGAACCTGAACCGCTGGACCGTCATCATCGCCCTCATCTGGGTGGCGATCATCATCGCCTTGGGTCTGATGACCAAGTTCAACCTCATCTGAGTTCGTCAGGCCCTGGCCTGAACTCCCCGAGTATCGCATAGGGACATACACACGGCGTACAGGGGCATATTCGCAATCGACCCATGACCCAACGGCCATGGGTCGCATTCGTATACGCTCGTATGTGCTTGAAACGGTCGCATCCGCAACAGGAAAAAGGAACAATCCATGGTCACCATGAACCGCAACAAGGTCGTCATCGTCGGCACGGGACAGGTCGGCTCCACCGCCGCGTTCGCCATCGTCACGCACGGCCTGTGCAACGAGCTCGTGCTCATCGACCACAATCCGGACAAGGCGTCGGGGGAGAGCCACGACCTCGACGACGGCAGCGAGTTCTGGGACCGCCACATCCGGGTCCACGCCGGCGACTACTCCGACTGCCGCGACGCCGACATCGTCGTCATCACCGTCGGCCGCAAGCCTCCGGCAAACTCCACGCGTCTGGCCGAACTCGGCTTCACCGTGGGCCTCGTCGGCGACGTCGTCGACCATGTCATGGCATCCGGTTTCGACGGCGTGATCGTCATGGTCTCCAACCCGGTCGACGTCATGGCATGGTATGCGTGGAGGCGCTCCGGACTGCCCCGCACGCAGGTGCTCGGTACCGGCACCGCGCTCGACACCTCCCGTCTCAAGACCATCATCGGCGAGGAGACCGGCCTCGACCCGCGCAACGTCGGCGGCTTCGTCATGGGCGAGCACGGCGACTCACAGTTCACCGCATGGTCCACCGTCGCCCTCGGCGGCAAGCCGTTCGCCCGGTTCCTCGCCGACAACCAGAGCCGCTTCTCCTCCGTCTCCACCGAGGAGATCGAACGAAAGACCCGCATGCGCGGCAACGAGATCGTCGCCGTCAAGCACGGCACCAACTTCGGCATCGCCTCCACCGTTGCCGGCATCGTGCAGACGATCCTGTGGGACGAACGCCGCATCGTACCAGTCTCCACGCTGCTCGACGGCGAATACGGCGAACATGACGTCTTCCTCGGCGTGCCCACCGAGCTGCGCGCCAACGGCGCCAACGAGATCGTCGAACTCGACCTGACCGACGAGGAGCACGCCAAGCTCCACCGCTCCGCCGAGATCGTGCGCTCCTACTGCGAGGGACTGCTGTGAGCGATACGACCACCGCCGCGACCATCGATATGACCGTCACCGCGAGCTTCCGGCCGAAGCTTATCGTTGCCGACCTCGACGGCACGCTTCTGCACGGCGCTCCCACGTTCGAGGAACGATACATCACCAGCCGTTCCGTCGAGGCGGTGGAGCGCCTGCACGACGCCGGATACCGCTTCGCCATCGCCACGGCACGCCCCGTGAGCACCGGCTACGAGTACGCCGAAAAGCTTCCGGTGGACGCCTGCATCTACCTCAACGGCGCGCTGATCGACTTCGATCCCGCGAAATCCGACTACGACATGCTCACCTCTGGCATGATGCCGGCCGACGGGCATCTCATGAAGATCGGCTTCCCCTCGTCGCGCGCCTGCGAGGTGTGCCGCTTCCTGCTGGACGAGATGCCGGGACTGAAGCTCGGCATCGTCATGGACGACGTGCGCTACACGAACTTCGACGTGAGCGTCTACTGGAAGACGCAGACGTGGCGTCCCACCGACTTCACCGATGTGCCCGACGGCGTGGCCGACAAGCTCATCATCTTCCCCGAGCCCGAACAGTGGACGCGCCTGAAGACCCTCGTGCCGCCGGATTTCGATGTGGCGATCTCCGAAGGCTCGATGTGGATGCTCATGAACCCGCTCGCCAACAAGCGCCATGCGCTCGGGACCCTGTGCGAGCGCATGGACGTGCCGCTCGAGTCGAGCGTGAGCTTCGGCGACGACCTCATCGACATCGACATGATGACCGCCTCCGGCATCGGCGTCGCCGTCGCCAACGCCAACCCCGAGGTTCTGAAGATCGCCGACCAGATCTGTCCGCCCAACGACGAGGACGGCGTAGCCCAATGGATCGACGCCCACCTGCTCGGCTAGTGTGCATTGATACATAGGGTGCCTGTAGCCGGCCTGTAGGGACTCAGCGCGAAAAATCGCCGAAATCACATTGAGTCCCACGAATTCATGGATTTGCGGGACTCAAGAGTGGAATCGGCCATGGCCGCACTGAGTCCCGCCAAACAAATCTGAGTTTTCGTTTTCTGTTGTTTTCGTGGGTTGGTCGGCTGTTGGGGTTGTCGACGTGGCGGAAGGCTGTAGGCCATGCGGATGGTGACTTTGATCCGGTTGTCGGACGCCTCGAGCTTCGCGTTCGAGTGGCCCGGCTTGATCGTCTCGAGGATGTCGGGGGCGGCGTCGTCTGATCTTCTTGGCCAGCTCTGCTTGTCTCGGGGGATTCAGCGCGAAAAATGTGGGGAATCGCGTTGAGTCCTTCGGGTTCGCGGGTGTATTGTCTCGGGGCATGGTTGACGTATGTCTCGGGGCATGGTTGACGTATGTCTCGGGGCATGGTTGACGTATGTCTCGGGGCATGGTTTACGCATGTTCTGGGGCATGGTTGACGTTCGGCAGAGGTCGGCGGCGCTGGTATTCCCGGGTGGTGTCGAGCGTCTGGTCGACGAGGATCTCGCCGGTGTCCGGGTCGATGGCGGTGATCACGCCGTGGACCACCTCCAGTTCCACGATCCTGCCCGCGTTCCCCGTGCCGATGTTGACGGTGCGGCGGCGGCCGGCGGCGCTCAGCGAGACGCAGCCGCGCCCGTCGGCCCTGCGGCGAACGGGCGGGACGGTCACATCGACGGCCGTCGGAGGTTCGCGCTTCGCCCGGAGCCGTTCCTCCTCCTCGTCGCGTCTGGCCTGTTCGCGGGCGGCGATCTCGGGGTCGGGGCCGGCCTTGCCCTTGGCCTCGTACGCCTCTCTGGGCGTATGCCGGTCGAGGGCGCGGTGGGGGCGTTCCTCGTTGTACTCGCGGCGGAACTCGTCCACCAGCTGGCGGTTGAGTTCGTCGAGGTCCCGGGCCAGGGGCCTGGCCGCGAGCCATTGCTTGAGGGTGCGGTGCCAGCGTTCGATCTTGCCCTGGGTCTGGGGATGGTAGGGGCTGCCGTTCTTCTGGCGCACGCCCATCAGCGCGAGCGTGCGCTCGAACGGGCCGGGCTCGGCCGAGTGCAGGCGGGTCGTGTACACGGTGCCGTTGTCGGTGAGCGTGGACGCGGGGATCCCGTACCGGGAGCACGTCTGGCGGAACGACTCCTCGATGGTCTTCATGGTGACCGTCGCGTACGCGCGCGAGTACAGGAGGAACCTCGAGTGGTCGTCGAGCCAGGAGACGACGAGCGCGTCCAGGCCGCCGGCGATCGGCCAGTGGGTGAAGTCCGACTGCCACGTCTCGTTGGGCAGGTCGGCCTCGAACCTCGCGTACGAGGATCTGGGCCGTTTCCTCGGCTCGGGACGCACCAGGCCCGCCTCCCTGAGGATCCGGTGGATCGTGGAGTTCGCCGGGGGCCTGACGCCCTCCCGCTCGAGTCTGGCGGCGATGGACTCCGGCCCCGCGTCCAATCCCCCGGCCGTCAGTTCGCGCCGGAGCGCCACGATCCGCTCCCTGGTCTCCTTCCCGGTCCTGTTCGCGATCCGGCGCGCGCGACGGGAACGCGGCAGGAGACCTTTCTCGCCCTCCCGCTCGTGCCTGCGTCTCAGCTCGCTCGCCCACTGCCTGGTGACGCCGTGACGGCGGGCGGCCTCCGTCACCGGCATGCCGGCGAGGATCGCGTTGACGATGGCCTTGTTGCGCAGGAACTCGCTACGCGCCGCGGGACCATCATCACTGGAATGTACTGGTGTCTGCTGTTGTGATTGTGCATCCATACACCAATCAACCGGCACCAACCCGTCAACCATGCCCCAGGACATGCGTCAACCATGCCCCAGGACACCCCGTCAACCATCCCCCGAGACATACGTCAACCATCCGCTCGAACTAGACACTTCGGGTTCGCGGGACTCAACGCGGGTATGGGCGGTTTTGTCGCTGAGTCCCGCGGCTTGAACATCTGCCCCGCGGCCACCTGTAGGACATGGCATAGAACCATTGGAATTCCGTCGTTTTACGGCGGTATTGAGGGTCCGTTTCCGGTCCGGTGTTGGTGTGGTCGGGTGTTACCGGGGGACTCGGCGTGACAATCGCGAGGAATCGTGTTGAGTCCCCCGGATTTGCGGGATTCAGGGTCGGAATCGGCTTTGGTCGCGCTGAGTTCCCCGCGGGTTGTCGAGACGGACCATGGGAGAGCGCGTAAAACGGCGGAACAATCAGGCTGATCGAAATCAAGTATTGGAATGCCGCCGTTTTAGCAAAAAGGCCCTTTCCCTGAGGTTCATGGTAATGGCTCAATGGCAAACAACCACCCACGAAGACAGCAATAGCGCCACAAATCTGTCCTCATGTCGGGGACAAGACCTTGTCCGGAACTCCTGTCTTGTGGTGCAATACAAGAGCATTGTTCAACACTACGAAGGAGTTGATCATGAATACAATGCGTAAGACGGTTATCGGAATTATCGCTGCTGGTGCCATTTCTTCCGCTGCGATAATTCCTGCTGCCATGGCTTCGACTGTGGAACTTGAAGGTGCAAGCAATACGTGCAGGTTCATTGCCACAAAACCGAAAATTGATTATGGCAATGCGAAAAGGCTCACTGCCACGGTTGGTCGTACTGGATGCGTGAATGAAGTTATCTGGTTCCATGGATCTTTGCGACGTGATATGCCTGGCGCCGATGATCAGATTCTCGCACGAACGGATCCCGGACGCGTCAATGAGTATTCGAAGAATTTGTCTTCGTGGGCCACGGAAGGACACACCTATTTTTCATTTGTCTCCAGTTCCACGGGCGGGAGCAGGATCTCAGCAAAAACCACTTGTGATTGATCCATCTGTAGATGAAAATCGTATTCCAATGATGTGAAGGTGCAAGCCTATGCGACGATTCGATTCGGTGAGGTTCGAGGATGTGAGCTACCGTTACGGGCGCCGTCACACCGCCTTGGATCATGTGTCGTTCCGGCTCGGCACCGGGATGACGGTGCTGCTTGGTCCGAACGGAGCAGGAAAATCGACGCTGATCGGCATCCTGTCGACGTTACTGACGCCCGGTTCGGGAACCGTGTCATACGGCCGGATCGTCAATCCCAAGGCGCGTGCGATGGAGACCGTTCGATCGTCGATCGGCTACCTGCCGCAGAATTTCGAAGCCATTGAATGGTCCTCCGTGCGCCGCAATGTGGAGTATGCTGCATGGGCGCACGGAGTGCCCGGACGATCCTGTGCGCAGGCCGCCGAAACGGCCATGCGTGACATGGGGCTCACCTCGCAGGCGGATACCCGGGCGAGGGAACTGTCCGGCGGCATGCGACAACGGCTTGGCCTCGCCTGCGCGATCGCCCACAGACCATCCCTGCTGATTCTGGACGAGCCGACGGTGGGCATAGATCCCATGCAGCGCGTGCAAGTCCGGGAGATGATACGTCGGTATGCCCGGCGCTCGATGGTGATCATGAGTACACACATGGTCGAGGAGCTGCATGGATCCGCATCCCATGTGCTGGTCCTCAACGAGGGCGGACTGGTCTTTGATGGTGATCTGGCGTCGTTCGCGGCAATAGGGAATACCGGTGCGACGATAGATCGGATCGATAGGGAAGAAGGGTTGCGCGAGTCTGAACTGGAGTTCTCCTACATCGCGCTCATGCGCTCAGCGGCACAGAAGCGGGAGTCGCAACGATGAACAACATCGCGAACCATCGTAATCGTGTGCCCTGGTTCCCATTGTCCACAGGGCCACTGGTCATGATGATGCTCGTGACGACGTGTTCGGCTGCCGTCATGTCGGAGTTCCTCACCGCATGGCCGCCGCCGACATGGGTCGGATGGCAGGCGCATTTCCGCGACGGACAGATCGGAGCCGCGGCCGCAGGATCCTTCACGGGGGCTGTGATCGCGAAATCATTCGACGTACGGTCGGTGATCGCCCCACCCTGCGCATCCCGACCGAAAGCGGAAGCCGTCATTCAGCTGATCGGATGGCCATGTCTGGCCAACGCGTTCGCCTATTGTCTCGGCATGGCGCCGTTGACCGTCATCACCGCAATGCACGCGTCCTACGGAACTCCCGACCTGCTGGCCGTTTCGGGGACTCTGGTCAATGTGGCGGCATGGCCCGCGTTCGGTGCCATGGTCGCGATGATGGTCGTTCACCCGCTCAGTGCGTTGTTCGCGCTCGCGGCCAGTGAGATCGCCATCATGACGCCGATTGTTCTGAGCAATACGATTCCGGGCTTCTCGGCTCTGTCGGTCGCCCCGATCTGGCAGTTAGACTTTCCATTTGTAGGGGAACGGGCCAATCCGTGGGTTGCGATATCGCGCCTTACGCTGTTCCTGGTCGTGTTCTGCTGTCTGATCGTCGTAGTCGTCGTACGTGCGTCGGACGGGCACCGTGAGGGAATGTATCTTCGAGCGTATTCATGGATTGTTTTCCCGGCAGCGTTGTCCGTCATCATCGTGGCGTTCCAGCCGAATATCATCGCGATCGACCATCGGCTATCCGCTGTATGTGCGGCGGAAGGTCGCATCACCGTGTGCGTCGCGGAAAGCTACAGGGATACGCTGCCGATCCACCTCGAGACGGCTCATGATGTGTATGATGCGTTCGGTCCTCCCGGTCCGATCACCATCATCGGTATGGGTTTGGCAGGACGGGATCTGAAGTCGATGCCGGGAATCGAACCGCGGATACTGGATGCCGGCGAGGTGATCCAACCCACCAATGCGATCGTCGAAACCAAACATGCGTTCGAGAGGGATCTGCGCGGCAGCCTTATTGATTACGTTTCCGGTGGCCCCGCCTGCGATGAGGACGGCAGCATGTTCTCCAGACTGTCGGCCTTCGCCTTGGGAGAGCATATCGACGACTATCTTCGCTTGGGGAAGCAACGTTATATGCAGTCTCAAACGCAGGAATCGCGACGATCACGAAATACCGGCTCCGACAGAACGGATCCGTTCGATGCCGATGCCGATACCTTTGATCTTGCGGCATGGTATGACGCCCATCGTTCCGATGTGCTGTCATGCGCATTGAATGAGAAGGATTTCTCATGAGCATGTGGATGGAAGGCAGACATGCGATGGCCGTCTATGCGACGGCGGCATTGGGACTGACGACGGTCTGTCCGTGGATGAATATTGTACTGGTATTGGGACCCTCCAAAGGGGCTGGAAACCATCTCATGATCTCGCTCGCAGACATGATGCTTCTGGTATGTACGCACGTCATGACATGGGCGTTCGTCCCCTGCATGACCCATGTGGATGCGCTTGGCAGAAAATCGATCGCGCTGGATTCCACCATGGCGTCTGTCGCGGTGCTGATCTACGCGATCGCTGTCCCGTGGCTGAGGTTCGTGTACTCGCCTACGGTGGATGTCGCATACACGTCGGTGTTCGGTTCGTTGCTGGTTGGTACGGCGACTGCCATGACGATGCTGATGGTCGCATGCATTGGTGGGAGCGGCGCATTGGTGGGGGTGGTCGTGGTCGTACTGCTGATAGGTGGCGAGAGTTGGCAGATGCGCCTCTTCGGGTTCAGCGTGTTGCCCGGGGACATCAATCAGATGACGAAGCTGCGTACTGTGCTGCTGATCATGCTGGTTGCGGCGGTATGCTGGTCATGGTGGTCATCCCACGCCGGTGCGCGGCCGTTGCTGGGAAGGACCGTATGGGAGCGGCGATGATGAGTGTATTCGACGTCATCCGCATCGGCGTCGTCGACAATGACGAGCTTGCCTTAGGCGCGTTGCGGATGGTGATCGCTTCCTCCGACGCGCGGTTCAGGGTTATCTGGACGTGCTCTCTCGGATCGATTGCCGCACGCCGGTGCCTGTCTGTCGCGACGCGCCCGCAGGTGCTGGTCGTCGATATGGCGATGGAGGAGATGAGCGGCGTGGAACTGTGCGCCAAGATCCGACGTCTCAATGCAGGCATCGGTATCGTCGGCGTCACGTCGTACGCGTTGGGGCCGTATAGGCGTGATCTGGCCGCTGCAGGAGCGCAGGCGCTGGTGTCGAAGACAGATTTCCGCGGGCTTGACGAGGCGATATGTTCGGCTGCCGAAGGTCGGGGAGTCGGTTTCCGATCCTCTTTGAATACCGTGGCGTTCCCCGATGTCGGAGATGCGGAACGTGCGATGAACGAGCACGACGGTTCGATTCACGCATCTCGTGAGGATGGATTGTTCTTCTCCGCAAAACTGTCGGCGAGCGAACTGCGTACTCTGCGTCTCTACGCGTCGGGAGCCTCCACGGCCGACATCGCGGCGTTGATGCGGGTCAAGGAGTCGACGGTGCGCACGTTCGAGAAGCGTGGCATCGCCAAGCTTGGTGCGCGGTCGCGTGCGCATGCGATTGCGCTGTGCCTGACCCGACACCTGTGGTAGGTAGTCGTGTGGTGAGCGAGATATGAGCTGGGAATGGTTCGAAGGACATTGGCGACGATACTCGGTCGTGGCGGTCGGTGTCGTCGTCATGATCTCGTGTATATGTGAACTGATGTGGGATGATGCCGTGTACCCGGCGTCCGCGCCGTTCACCGCAGGTGTGTACGTGGCGTGCGTACTGCTGATGGCCGTGCTGCCGACCGTCGGGGCGTGGGCGACGCTGGTGTTGTCGATCGCCGGCATGCTGTCATCGGGGTTCGTGGATACCATCAACAACGGTCTGACCCTGATTGGCGTGCATACCGTCTCGGTGCCGTGGATGCCGTCGGTGATGCCTCTTGCGGCTGCGTTGGCTCTGCTTATGCTGGGATATGAGGGCGGTCTGCACATGTCTTCGGCAGCAATTGTGGTGTTGATCGCCGCGGGATGGGGCTGGCTCCACGGGATTCGGCCATTTTCGGCATCGATTGTGTCCGTCGTGGTGGCGACGACGATGGTGCTGCTGTTGATCGGGGCCGCGATACGCTGGCGTGGACAGCGCGTTCGTGCGATCACGGAGGAGCGTCGTATCGCCCGCGAGATGACGGCGCGTGATGAACGGCATAGAATGGCGGCCCGTCTGCATGATGACGTGACCAACAAACTGGCGTTTCTCATCACGGATCTTGAACGCATGCGCTCCGATCCCCGTGGGATCACGGACGAGCGGCTTGAACTGTCGCAACGGATGGCGCGCGAGGCGTTGGATCGGGTTCACGAGGTGATCGCGATGATGGAGGGAAACG
This sequence comes from Bifidobacterium sp. UTCIF-38, assembly GCF_006454495.1. NCBI lineage: Bacteria > Bacillati > Actinomycetota > Actinomycetes > Bifidobacteriales > Bifidobacteriaceae > Bifidobacterium > Bifidobacterium sp. UTCIF-38. The sequence goes on from NZ_JFAL01000007.1 coordinate 70,164, forward strand.
CCGATGACGGGTCGGAGACGATTCCGGCGGCAGCGCATTCCGTTGCCCGGGACGATGCCCGAGACGCCGTTCTGGACGACATGGGCGGGCGCATCGTGGAACACGAGATCGTGGCTCTGCTCGCCGAACTTGACGATCGACTGCGGATGCTGGGCTTCGAGGGCACCTCCTCGGTAGAATGCCGCTTTGCATGCGCCCTGCACTCCGATGCCGCCGACGTTCTCATGGCGTTGATCCGCGAACTCTACGCGAATATGGCCCGTCATGCGAGACCCGATGGCGGATACGACGTGAACATCGTATTCGACGAGCATCGCGTCATCGTCACGGCCTGCGACGTGGCGAACGCGGAGGACACCCGTGGTGCCGGCACCGGGCTGGAACGGCTGCGACGGGAGCTCGCCCCATGGGGTGGGACCATCGACGTTGTAGCGGACAGTGACGGCGATGCGGATGACCGCAGAGGCGGTGAAGATGACGGGTCGATCCCCGGCGAATGGTCCGTCATCGCGGTGATTCCATACGATTCCCGAAAGTTCAATTCACGATGTGAGATGACGCGGGAATCAAATTGAACTTGTCTTGAACCGGGGCTAGCTTTTGAACCAATGTTCAATATAAATTGAACTTTATGGTTTGGAGGAAGCCATGACCACTACGGTGTTCGCCGACCGTCTGCGCAACGCGATGATCGACAGGGGAATGAAGCAGATCGATCTCGTCCACGCCGCCGAACGCAGCGGCGTCAAGATGGGCAAGAGCCACATCAGCCAGTACGTGGCCGGCAAGACCATGCCCCGCGAGGACGTGCTTGACTTCCTTGCCGGCGAGCTCAAGGTGGATGCGAACTGGCTCAAGGGGGATCTGGGCGGTTCGGCCAATGCCGGCGCGGATCTCGGCCCGGGAATCGCGACGTCGTCCTCGGTGGATGACGGGGACGCCATCGATCCCGAATCCACCGCCGACACCGATCCGATCGTCGAACCGTTCCCCGAACCGACCCATGCCGTGCGTCCGATCGATGATGTCTCCACAGCATCCATATCCACTGAGACGGGATCGACCGGATCCTCCGCGTCTTCGGCCGCATCGCCGTCCTCGCCGAGCTCCTCGACTCCGCGCCGCCGCACGTTCGGCAAGTCGCACAAGCTCGACCACGTGCTCTACGACGTGCGCGGCCCGGTCGTCGACGAGGCGGCCCGCATGGAGGCCGACGGCACCCACATCCTCAAGCTCAACATCGGCAACCCCGCGCCGTTCGGCTTCCGCACCCCGGACGAGGTCGTCTACGACATGGCCCACCAGCTGACCGAGACCGAAGGCTACTCGCCGTCCAAGGGCCTGTTCTCCGCGCGCAAGGCCATCATGCAGTACGCGCAGCTCAAGAATCTGCCGAACGTCACCATCGACGACATCTACACCGGCAACGGCGTGAGCGAGCTCATCAACCTGTGCATGTCCGCGCTGCTCGACGACGGCGACGAGGTGCTCATCCCGAGCCCCGACTACCCGCTGTGGACCGCCTGCGTGAACCTCGCCGGCGGCACCGCCGTCCACTACGTGTGCGACGAATCCTCCGAATGGTATCCCGACATCGATGACATGCGCGCGAAGATCACCGACCGCACCGTCGCCATCGTGCTCATCAATCCGAACAACCCGACCGGCGCGCTCTACCCGAAGGAGGTGCTCGAGCAGATCGTCGAACTCGCGCGCGAGCACCATCTCATGATCTTCTCCGACGAGATCTACGACCGTCTGGTCATGGATGGCTTGAAGCACACGTCCATCGCCTCGCTCGCGCCCGACCTGTTCTGCGTCACGTTCTCCGGCCTGTCCAAGTCGCACATGATCGCCGGCTACCGCGTCGGCTGGATGGTGCTCTCCGGCAACAAGCGCATCGCCCGCGACTACATCGAGGGTATCAACATGCTCGCGAACATGCGCATCTGCTCGAACGTGCCCGCACAGTCGATCGTGCAGACCGCGCTCGGCGGCCACCAGAGCGTCAACGACTACATCGTGCCCGGCGGCCGTCTCTACGAGCAGCGCGAGTACATCTACAACGCGATCAACGCGATTCCCGGCCTGACCGCCGTCAAGCCGAAGGCCGCGTTCTACATCTTCCCGAAAATCGACGTGAAGCGGTTCCACATCCACGACGACGAGCAGTTCGCGCTCGACCTGCTGCATGACCAGCGCATCCTCATCACGCGCGGCGGCGGCTTCAACTGGGGCGAGCCGGACCACTTCCGCATCGTCTACCTGCCGCGCATCGAGGTACTGAAGGATGCAACCGCCAAGATCGCCGACTTCTTCAGCTACTACTGGCAGAGCTGATCCCACGCGACCCGCGCAGCTCCGGCAGCATCACTACGAACAGCACCACCGCCAGGATCGCCGTCACGAGATCGGCCAACGCCTGCGCGGCGATCACGCCGTTATAGCCCGCCACACGAGAGCCGATGAACAGCGTCACGGCAAGGATCACGCCCTGACGTCCGATCGACAGCAGGAACGCACCCAATGCCTTGCCGGTCGACTGGAACGTGCACGTCGTGACCATGACGATCGCCACGCACACGAGGCTCAGCAGCTGCACGCGCAGGATGCCCGCACCAAGCGTGATGATCGTCTCGTCGGCGATGAAGAATCGCATGAGCTGACGGTCGAAGAGGCTTAAGACCACCGTCATCACCAGCGCGAACGAGCATAGGAACGCGTATGCGAACCGCATGATGCCGGCGAGCCTGACCATGTTCCGTGCTCCGTAGTTGTAACCGATGAGCGGCTGTGCGCCGAATGCGAAGCCGACGAACACGAGCACCGCGATCATCACGACCTTGAGCGCGATGCCCATCGCCGCCACCGCGTCGGTGCCATAGGGCAGCAGGAACAGGTTCATCATCACGATGCCGACGCTCTGCGTGAGGTTCGTGATGGCCGAGGGAATGCCGATGACGAGGATGTCGCGGATCTCGGCGCCGGTGATGTCGAGGCGGCCGCGCGTCGGCCTCGTATGCGCCGTTGATGCATCCGCTGTCATGGCATCCGCTGTCATGGCCTCCGTCGTCGTGCGCGGCGCATCTCCCTTGCGGAACATAAGCCGCGGATCGATCGACAGGTTCGGGCTGCGCTTCAACAGGAACCACACGAAGTACGCGTCGGTGAGGATGTTCGCGATCACCGTGGCCCCCGCGGAGCCGGCCGCACCCCAGCCGAAGACGTGGATGAACAGGGGATTGAGCACCACGTTGATCGCGGTGCCGGCGATCGAGCCGATCATCGACTGCACCGCATGGCCTTCGGTGCGCAGCATGTTCGTCGGCGTCATCGACACGATGATGAACGGCGAGCCGATGATGATCAGCGTGTAGAACTCGCTTGCCGGCACCCACGTGTCGCTGGTCGCGCCGAGGACGGTCAGCATCTGATCGCGGAAGACGAGGCCCAGCACCACGATGAGGATGCCGGTCATGATCGCCGCGTAGAAGCAGAACACGCTCAGCCGCTTGCCGTCGGCGAAGCGATGCTGGCCGAACAGACGGGAGATGACCGAACTGCCGCCGAGGCCGAAGATGTCGCCCAACGCGATCATCACCGTGAACACCGGGGCGGTCAGCGAGACGCCCGCAACCATGTTCGTGTCACCGGTGTGCGCGATGAAGTAAGTGTCAACCATGTTATACACGAGCGTGACCAGCATGCTCAGCACCACCGGCATCGCCAGACTGAAATACGCCTTCGGAATCGGCGCCCTCTCGAACAGTTCGCTGTCCATGACCACTTGGCTCCTTCCCATGTCCGTTCGTTCTCTTCCGCACGCCCGTCGCGAGTGGCGCGGGCCGTGGGCATTGTATCCGCAACAGTGCGGACAACGACACGCTGGACTACCGTTGACCTCCAGCGCTTGAAGTCCATAGGGTGGGAATCATTCGTCCACGCATGTCAAGGGAAAGGAACCATCGATGTTCGGAACCAGGAAAGGCGGTCTGTTCGCCGACAACAAGCCCACGCTCGGCCAATGCGACCCGGAGTTCATCGACCTGTTCACCCGATTCGCCTACGACGAGGTCATCCACGAGCCGGGTGCCAACCACCCCGATCTCGATGACGCCACCCGCTCGATGGCGATCCTCGCCACGCTCATCGGCTGTCAGGGCGCGGATGCATTCGCCACGATGCTGCCGGTCGCGCTCGACGGGGGAGTGACACCGGTCCAGGTCAAGGAGATCGTCTATCAGGCCGTCGCCTACCTCGGATTCGGCCGTGTCCTGCCGTTCCTCAACATCGTCAATGAAGTGTTGACCGACCGCGGCGTCACCCTGCCGCTCGAAGGACAGTCCACCACGACGCCCGAGACGCGCGCCGAGGCGGGCGAGCGCTCTCAGATCGAGATCTTCGGCGAGGGGATGCGCGGCTTCGCCACGTCCGGACCGGAGGAGACCCGACACATCAACAAATGGCTGGCGGACAACTGCTTCGGCGACTACTACACGCGCGACGGCCTCGACACGAGCCACCGCGAGATGATCACGCTGTGCTTCCTCGCCGCGCAGGGTGGCTGCGAACCGCAGCTCGTCGCCCATGCGAAGGCCAATCTGCGCGTCGGCAACGAGAAGGCGTTCCTCATCGCCGTCGTCTCCCAGACGATGCCCTACATCGGCTATCCGCGCACCCTGAACGCGATCCGCTGCATCAACGAGGCCGCCGCCTCAGCCTCCGCTGATTGATCATTGATTGCTGTCCCGGCTCCCCCTGGATCGGCTCGGACATTACCGGACACTAATGGCGTTGTTTCCGCGCCAGCGAGTCAACGACGCCGCAAACGATGCCCAGCACGGCCGGCAGCACCCATCCGAGCTGGGCATCATGCAACGGCAGCAGCGCCAGCGTCGCATCCAGCCAGGGGAGCGAGCCGCCGAACACCGCGACCAGCGAGGAGACGCATCCGGCGAACGCGACGAGACCGACCAGCAGCACTGTCCAGAAGTACACGCGAGGCAGTCGCGCGCCCAGCACACGATGGGTGAGCGACAGCAGCACCAGCACGATCGAGATCGGGTACAGCGCGGAGAGCACCGGCACGGACACCTTGATGATGAGGCTCAACCCCGCGTTCGACACGACGAAGCTGAACACGGTGAACAGCAGCTGCCATGCGCGGTAGCTCACCGTGCGTCCGCCGACGGTGGGGAATTTCGTGCGGAAGTACGTCGCGCACGTGCAGATAAGTCCGGTGCACACGTTGAGGCAGGCGATGACGAACACGACGCCCAGGAACGCGGTGCCGGCGGTGCCGAACACCGAGGACGTGAGATTGGTGAGCACCGTGGCGCCCGTGTCGGTCGACGGGTCGATCGCGGCGATCGCTCCGGAGACCACGCCCACGTAGCTCAACGCGCCGTAGATGAGGATGAGCAGCACGCCGGTGCCGACGCCCGCGTACGCGGTCTCGACCTGCACCTGCCGTTCGTCGTCGACCCGCTGGGCGCGGATGTTGGCCGAGATCACGATGCCGAAGTACAGCGCGGCCAGCAGATCCATCGTCTGATAGCCGTCGAGGAATCCACGCGCCATCTGCCCGGACGCATAGTCGCCGATCGGCGCCACGTTCCGGTCGATGCCATGCACGAGACAGGCGACGAACAGCACGGCGATGAGCGTCAACAGCAGTGGTCCCATGAACCGTCCCAGCACCTTGGAGAGCTTCTCCGGGTGCTGCGCGAAGATGAACGACAATGCGAAGAACACCAGCGAATAGACGAGCTGTGCGATCCATCGCGAGTCGGATGCGACATACGGCGCGACCATCATCTCGAACGACGTGGTCGCCGTGCGCGGGATCGCGAAGCACGGTCCGATCGTCAGGATGATCGCGATTCCCAGGAGCAGCGCGAATCTGGGGGAGACCCGTCCGGCCAGCGCGTCGAATCCGCCCGCGAACGTGACGGCCAGCACTCCGAGAATCGGCAGGCCGACGGCCGAGACGATGAATCCGATGGCCGCGGGCAGGGCGGCGGATCCCGCCTGCGCACCCACGAACGGCGGGAAGATGAGGTTGCCCGCTCCGAAGAACATCGAGAAGAACGTGAAGGTCATCACCAGCCGTTGGCGTGCGTCCAGACGGCTACTCAGCTGATGTTCGTTCGATTGCATGGTGGGTATCCTCTTCTCGCGTGTTTGTGATTCGTGCGCACTCCACCATACGCATTGAGGCTCCCGACCGTAAAGATCGGGAGCCTCAATGGTTCAGCTATTCAGCCGGTATGTGGACGCGCGATACGCGACTGAGAGGATCTCAGGCGTTGACGCGGTCGATGCCGGACTGGACGTCGGCCAGGACGGAGTCCCAGGACTTGATGAAGGCGGCGACACCGTCGGCCTCCAGCTTGTCGGTGACGTCCTTGAGGTTGATGCCCAGCTCAGCCAGCTTGTTGATGATGGCGTGGGACTCCTCGAAGGTGCCCTCGATGGACGGAGCGCCGTTGCCGTGGTCGGCCAGAGCGTTCAGGGTCTTCTCCGGCATCGTGTTGACGATGTGCGGGGCGACCAGCTCGTCGACGTACTTGCAGTCGGAGTAGGCGGCGTTCTTGGTGCCGGTGGAGGCCCACAGCGGACGCTGGACCTTGGCGCCCTTGGCGGCCAGCTCGGCCCAGCGCGGATCCTCGGCGAACTTCTTCTCGAACAGCTCGTAGGCGAGGCGAGCGTTGGCGACGGCGGCCTTGCCCTCGAGGGCCTTGGCCTCGTCGGAGCCGTTGGCTTCGAGCAGCTTGTCGACCGCGGTGTCCACGCGGGAGACGAAGAAGGAGGCGACGGAGCCGATGTGCTTGAGGTCGTGGCCGTTGGCGTCAGCCTGTGCGATGCCCTCGATGAAGGCGTCGATGACCTGCTCGTAGCGCTCGAGCGAGAAGATCAGGGTGACGTTGACGGAGATGCCCTTGGCCAGGGTGGCGGTGATGGCCGGCAGGCCCTCGAGGGTCGCCGGGATCTTGATCATCGCGTTCGGACGGTTGACCTTCTCCCACAGCTCAACGGCCTGCTTGGCGGTGTTCTCGGTGTCGTGGGCCAGACGCGGGTCGACCTCGATGGAGACACGGCCGTCGACGAAGTCGGTCTTCTCGGCGATCTCGCGGAAGATGTCGGTGGCGTTGCGCACATCGGTGGTGGTGAGCTCACGCACGGCGGTCTCGACGTCGACCTTGCCCAGCTCCTTGAGCTGCGCGTCGTACGGACCGACCTGGCTCAGGGCCTTCTGGAAGATGGACGGGTTGGTGGTGACGCCGACCACGTTCTTGTTGGCGATGAGGTCCTGCAGGGAGCCGGACTCGATGCGGGAGCGGGACAGATCGTCCAGCCAGATGGAAACGCCGTTGTCGGACGTGCGCTGAGTTGCTTCAGTCATTTATTTTCTCCTTGATACCTTATTGGATCAAACTTCGAAATCTATTGTTGGTGGGCGGATCGGTGGCCTTCGGCACGGCCGCTATGGCGTGCCGAAGGCCACCGATCGATGGATCACTTGGCGGCTTCGACTTCCGCGATGGAGGCCTTGGCGGCCTCGACCACGTGCTCGGCGGTGATGCCGAGGTCGATCATGTTCTGCGCGCCGTTGCCCTGCAGGCCGAACTGCTCGATGGAGACGGGCTTGCCGTAGGAGCCGAGGTACTTGTACCACGGCATCGCCACGCCGGCCTCGACGGAGACACGGGCCTTGACGGCGGCCGGAAGCACGGCCTCCTTGTACTCGGCGTCCTGCTCCTCGAACCACTCCATGGACGGCACGGAGACGACGCGGGCCTTGATGCCCTCGTCGGCCAGGGTCTTGGCGGCGGCCACGGCCCACTGGACCTCGGAACCGGAAGCCAGAAGGATGACGTCCGGGGTGCCCTCGGTGTCGACCAGGACGTAGGCGCCCTTGCGGACACCGTCCTTGGCCTTGGCGGCGGTCTCGGCGAGCACCGGCACGCCCTGACGGGTCAGCACCATGGCGCCCGGCAGCGTGTTCTTCTTCTCGAAGAAGTAGCGGTAGGCCTCGGCGGTCTCGAAGGCGTCCGCCGGGCGGATGACCTCGAGCTGCGGGATGGCGCGGAAGGAGGCCAGGTGCTCGATCGGCTGGTGGGTCGGGCCATCCTCGCCGACGGCGACGGAGTCGTGGGACCAGATGTACAGGTTCGGGATCTCCATGAGGGCGGCCAGACGGACGGCGGAGCGCTCGTAGTCGGAGAACATGAAGAAGGTGCCGCCGAACGGACGGGTGTGGGAGCCCAGCAGGATGCCGTTGGTGATGCAGCCCATGGTGAACTCGCGCACGCCGAAGTGCAGCTGGCGACCGAACTCGTTGCAGTTCGGCCACTGAGCGGTGGCGCACTCGGCCGGGGCGAAGGTGGCGGCGCCCTTGAGGTCGGTCTTGTTGGAGCCGCCGAGGTCGGCGGAGCCACCCCACAGTTCCGGCATGACGGCCGCGATGGCGTTGAGAACGGAGCCGGAGGCGCCACGGGTGGCGACGCCCTTGCCGACCTCGAAGGTGGCCTCGAGATCATCGATGGCCTTGTCGAAGCCCTCCGGCAGTTCGCCGGCCTTCAGACGGTCGTACAGGGCGGCCTTGTCCGGGTTGGCCTTGCGCCAGGCGTCGAACTTCTCGTCCCATTCCTTGTGGGCTTCGAGGCCGCGCTCGGCGACCTTGCGGGCGTGGGCGAGGGCCTCCTCGTCGACGTGGAAGGACTCCTCCGGATCGTAGCCGAGGAGCTTCTTGAGGCCGGCGACGGCCTCGGCGCCCAGCTTGGAGCCGTGGGAGGACGGATCGTTGGTCTTGCCCGGGGTCGGCCAGGCGATCAGGGAGTGGACCTTGATGAGCTTCGGCTGGTCCGGAGCGGCGGCCTCGGCCTTGGCGATGACGTCGGCCAGACCCTCGATGTCCTCCTTGTAGGAGCCATCGGGCTGGATGAAGCTGAACTCGTCGGTGTACCAGCCGTAGGCCTGGAAGCGCTTGAGCACGTCCTCGGCCAGCACCAGGTTGGTGTCGCCCTCGATCTGGATGCGGTTGGCATCGAAGATCACGGTCAGGTTGCCGAGCTTCTGGTTGGCGGCCAGCGAGGCGGCCTCGCCGGAGATGCCCTCCTCGATGTCGCCCTCACCGCAGATTGCCCAGATCTTGTGGTAGAAGGGGGACTCTTCCTTCGGGGTGTTCGGGTCGAGCAGGCCGCGCTGGAAGCGCTCGCCGTAGGCGAAGCCGATGGCGGAGGCGAAGCCCTGGCCCAGCGGGCCGGTGGTCATCTCGATGCCCGGGGTCAGGCCGTACTCCGGGTGGCCCGGGGTGCGGGTGTCGGCACCGCCGCGGAAGTGCTTGAGGTCGTCCAGGGTCACGCCGTAGCCGGAGAAGTACAGCTGAACGTACTGAGTGAGGGATGCGTGACCGCCCGAAAGGATGAAGCGATCGCGGCCTTCCCAGTTGGGATCGTTCGGATCATGCTTGATGAAGTGCTGGTACAGAGTGTAGGCGACGGGCGCCAGGGAGATGGGGGAACCGGGGTGGCCGGAACCGGCCTTCTCAACCGCGTCGGCCGACAGGACCTTCGCCATCTTGATGGCGCGTTCGTCCAGTTCGGTCTCCTTGAATTCGGTCATGGATTACTTTCCTTCCAATTGGTCGGGCCGCGTATCCGGCTTGTGCCGAGCGCAAGACGCCCTCACATTGCGATGCCTATGTTACCGTCATTTCACGACGTAGTGGTGTGATTTTGGCGTGTTTTGGTAGCTTCTGTTCCGTTAGCGTTCACAGAATGTGCCACTTCGCTGCCGACGAACGCGTTAGCACTCGACATATGGGAGTGCTAATACAATGAATATGTGCAAATAGGCCATTTTCGGCGGCGTGTCGACGCCGAAGGCCGCATTGCATGAAGCGAGATGAATTGTTGATGAACGTTTGTCCGGCGGGCGCGGACCGCTGCCCATCGGGCCGTATCTGAAGGAGGTGCGCATGCCTCAATCGAGGCGCATGCTGGTCCTGCGCGCCGTCGTCGAGGACTACATCCGTTCGCAGGAGCCGGTCGGATCGGGGGCGCTGACCAAACAGCACGATCTCGGGGTGAGCTCGGCCACCGTGCGCAACGACATGGCCGCGCTCGAGGACGAGGGCTATCTGATCCAGCCACACACCTCGGCCGGCCGCGTCCCCACGGAGAAGGGATACCGATACTTCGTGGACCGACTCGCCACCGTCGTGCCCCTGTCGAAGGCGCAGCGGCGGGGCATCGACAGCTTCCTGTCCGGATCGGCAAGCCTGCAGGACACCCTGCAGCGGGCCGCACGACTGCTCTCCCAGATCACCGGGCAGGTGGCCGTCGTCGCATCGCCGTCGCTCGCCCGCGCCACGCTGCGCCACGTCGAGCTGGTGCCCGTGGCCATGAGCACGCTCCTCGCCGTAGTCATCACCGACACCGGACGCGTCGCCCAGCACACGCTTGCCGTCACGACCATGCCCCCGACCGGCGCCCTCAACGACCTCACCGACGCGATCAACGCCGGATGCTCCGGTGCGTCGCTGCTCGCCGCCGCCCAGATGGTGCGCGCTCTCGCTAGGGACGCGCGCTTCCGCGACCTCGCCCCGCTGGCCGAGGAACTGGCCGAAGCGTTCACTTCGATGTCCGACGATGAACGCGCCAGCGAACTGTACATGTCCGGCGCATCCAGACTCGCGCACCAGCGCACGATGGCCGATCTCGCACCGCTCTTCGACGCATTGGAGGAACAGGTCGTCCTCATGAAGCTCATGAGCGCGCTGAGCGAGCAGAGCGCGCGCGCCGACGGAGCCGACGGCGTCGGCGTCGCCATCGGATCCGAGACCCACACCCCGGGACTGCTGCACGCCGCGGTCGTCTCCGGCGGATACGGCCACGCCGAATCGGAGTCGTCCGCACTCGAGCCGGTACGCAACGAATCCGGCGAACCGGTCGCGTTCGTCGGCTCGATCGGTCCAACCCACATGGACTACGCCGCCACCATCGCCGCCGTGCGTGCGGTGGCCCGATACCTCACCGCCTTCCTCGGCGGTGACGAGCCCGCCGACGGATCCACAGACAACCCATCCCGATCCGCACCATCCGCATCATCCGGACGGTCGGACAGAGCAGACGGCGAACCGGCCGCCTGACCGAGCCTTGTGACACAATAACCCGCTAGCAACCAACCAGAATAAAGGACCAAACGAACCGTGGCAGATTACTACGAGGTGCTGGGAGTCGAACGCACCGCGAGCGAAGAGGAAATCAAGAAGGCCTATCGCAAGATGAGCCGCAAATACCATCCAGACATCGCCGGACCCGAGTTCGAGGACAAGTTCAAGGAGGTCAACAACGCCTACGAAGTGCTGCGCGACCCCGACAAGCGGCGCATGTACGATTCCGGCGTCGACCCGAACGATCCCAACGCCGCGGCATCCGGCTTCGGACAGGCCGGCTTCGGAGACATGGGCGACGTGTTCAGCACGTTCTTCGGCGGCGCGTTCGCAGGCGGCGCACAGGGGCCGACGCCGCGCACCCAACCCGGACGCGACGCGCTCGCCAGCATGTCCATCGATCTGAAGACCGCGGTGTTCGGCGGCACCGAACAGGTGCGCATCACCACGTTCGGTCTGTGCCCCGACTGTTCCGGCACCGGATCGGCCGACGGCTCCAAGCCCACGACGTGCCCCGACTGCCACGGCAGCGGCTTCAGGCAGAAGGTCGTGCGCACGATGCTTGGCCAGATGATGACCTCCGCGCCGTGCGAGCGCTGCGAAGGCCACGGGGACATCATCTCCAAGCCGTGCCCCTCGTGCATGGGCCACGGTCGTGTGCGCGTCACGCGCAACGTAGGCGTCAAGGTGCCCGCCGGCATCCGCGACGAATCCCGCATCCGTCTGGCCAATCAGGGCGAGGTCGGCGAGGGCGGCGGCGCGGCCGGCGACCTCTACGTCGACATCCGCATCAAGGCGAACAAGGAGTTCACCCGCGACGGCGACGACCTGCACTGCTGGGTGCGCGTGCCGATGAGCTGGGCCGTGCTCGGCCATGATCTCGAGATCGAGACCTTCGACGGGCCACAGACCGTCTCCGTGCCCGCCGGATGCCAGCCCGAGGACACCGTCACCCTGAAGGGGCTGGGCGTGGCCCGCATGCGCGAGCAGGGCGAGCGTGGCGATCTCGTCGCCCATATCGCCGTGGAGATCCCCACCAAGCTTTCCGACGAGGAACGCGACCTGATCGAACGCTTCGCCTCCTCACACGACAACGGTGCCACCCATGTGGCGCAGAGCTCGCGTCCCGCCACAGGCGGCGCCTCCGGCAAGAAGGGCTTCTTCTCGAAATTGAAGGACGCACTGAGCTGAAGCGATTCGGATGATTCCGGACGATAACGAGTGAGGGCCGCATCCCCGCGCGCATTGCGCAACGGGATGCGGCCCTCACTATAGGCTCATCGGGAGCTGGTTCACGCCGGTCATGTCCGGCGTGAACGTCGTCATCCGGCAACGGACGGATCGATCGCCGGCAGCACGCCGGTCAGCAGCAGAATCGCCACCACGACGGCCAGACCGATGCGGTAGATCGCGAACGCCCTGTAGGAGAACGTCGAGACGAACTTCAGGAAGCCGATGATCACGATGTAGCCGACGAAGAACGCCACGATCGTCGCGGCGATCGTCGGACCCCAGCCCGGCCAGGCCGCGCCACCGATCGCCGCGCACGCGTCGGCGGCCTTGGTTGCGGCGCACTCGTTCACGTCCTTGATCGCGGAGACGGACTCGAGGATGCCCGCGCCGAACACGGCCGGAATGGCCATCAGGAAGCTCACACGCACGGCCGCCTCGCGGGTGTAGCCCATCGCACGGCCGAAGGTGATGGTGCCGCCGGAGCGGGAGACGCCGGGGATCAGGGCGAGCATCTGGCCCACGCCGAAGATGATGGCGTCCTTGACGGTCATCTGGCTCATCGACTTGACCTGCTTGGCGCGCGAATCGAAGATCCACAGCAGCACGCCGAACACGGCGAGCACGGTCACCGTGATCCACAGGTTGCGCAGCGTGGTCTCGATGACGTCCTTGAACAGCAGGCCCGCGATCAGGATCGGCATGGTGCCGATGATGATGAACCAGCCCATCTGCGTATCCGGGTTCTTGGCGCCCAGACGCGATTTGAGATCCGTGCCCTCCTTGCCGAACAGCGAACCGAACCATGCGCCGAGAATGCGGATGATGTCACGGCGGTAGTACAGAATCACGGCCAGCTCGGTGCCGATCTGGATGATGGCGGTGAATGCGGCGCCCGGATCGGAGCCGATCATCAGATCTCCGATGATGCGGATGTGCGCGCTGGAGGAGACCGGCAGATATTCGGTCAACGCCTGGACGAGACCGAGGAAAATCGCCTGAAAGAAATTCATATCCCTTTACTTACCTTCTATGATCTTCGGGCAAATCGTCAATTGCGTTGTCCACTGTACTCATTGGGGGCTAAGACCACGCTCACGACGGGGGTATATGTGGATATCTTGCACAAAGCACACATTGGAGCCGACTATCGTGGAATGCGGAACGCGGCATGGTCGTCGTCACGCACTGCGCGGCCATGGAGAAGCGTAACAGCAGCATTGAAAGGAGCCGTCATGGACACGTATCGCAAAAGCAGGGCCTTCAGTCCGAAGGGATTCTTCGAATGCGAGGGCAGGGGACTGCAGTGGCTCGGCGAGGCGATGGAGCAGGGCGGCCCCCGGGTCGTCAAGGTGATCGGCTGGGGTGACGACCATCTCGACATCGAACGCGTGCATTCGGCGATGCCGACCGTCAAGGCCGCGCACGACTTCGGCGCGGCGCTGGCTCGGATGCATGACGCCGGCGCACCACACTTCGGTTCGGCTCCGGCCGGATACGAAGGCACCTGCTATTTCGGACCGCTGCAGGACCCGGTGCCGATGGACACCGGCACGTGGGACGACCCCGCCACCTACTTCGCCGAGGGGCGGCTTCTGCCGATGGTCGAGCTCGGCATGCGCCGTGGCGAACTCGACAGGCATGACATGGAACTGACCGAACGCGTCATCGATGCGCTGCCCGATCTGCTGGGGCGCGCCGCGAACGACAAGCCGGCGCGTGTGCACGGCGACCTGTGGAGCGGCAACGTGATGTGGGCCGCGGATCGTGGATACAGCGAGGCGGTGCTCATCGACCCGGCGGCACACGGCGGGCACCGCGAGGAGGATCTCGCCATGCTGGGTCTGTTCGGCATGACCTATCTGCGTGACATCCTCGACGGCTACCAGTCCGTGCATCCGCTCAAGGCCGGATGGGAGGAGCGCATGACGCTGTGGCGTCTGTATCCGATCGCCGGGCACTGCGTGTTCTTCGGCGGAGGATACGTGAGCGAATATCGCTCGATGTGCCGTTCGCTGCTCGGATGATCAGAACCTCTGATCAGAGGTTCTGATCAGAGGTTCTTGAGGAAGTCCTCGGCTTCCTTGACCAGTTGTTCGGCCTGGGCGGGGTTGGCGGCGGCGGTCCGGCGGGCCTCCTCGGCGGCGTCCCAGTCCCGCTCGAGGTGATGCACGTACTCGGCGAGCTGGTCGCTGCAGTGCAGCAGCATCGACGCCTTGGCCTCCCAGACGCGGGTCTCGGCCTCCAGATCGCCGGGATCGAACGTAAGGCCCAACTCGTCGCCCAGGCGATCGAGCAGCGCCAGCGTGGCCTTCGGGCAATCGTCGTTGCCGGTGTACTGGGGGATGGACGCCCACAGGGACGTGGTGTCGAACGACTGCTCGCGGGCCATGTCGTCGAGCACCGTGGGGATGCCGACCGGACCCGTATAGCCCTCCGAGGGGTTCTCGACCTCGAGATCGTGGGAGACGTCCACCGGCACCGGACGCGTATGCGGGCAGTTGGCGAACATCGAGCCGAGCGTCACGATATGGTCTACGTCGAGCTCGTCGGCGATATGCAGGCTCTGACGGCAGTATTCGCGCCACCGGTAGTTGGGCTCGGGCGCGATCTGCGCGAAGATGCGGCGCGTGGGGGAGAGGGTGATCTCGTAGAACGTGGTCTGCGGCCATATGATGCGCGGTGAGCCGAGTGCCCGGCAGAGCATCGGGCGCGACACCTGATAGTCGTAGTAGCCGTCGCAGCTGATGTGCCTGATCTCGCGGGCGTCGTACCGGTCCACCAGATGACGGACCGCGTTCGTGGCGGCCTGGCATGCGTCATTCCAACCTTCGAATGCCGCGATCAGCACATTCGGATGTTCGTCTCGTTCTTCGCTCATATCTCCTACAGTAACCGGCGAATATGTCGGAAAGGGTGGTTTCATGCGGTTTTCGCCGTGGGCGTTCCCGCATGCTCCCGACCTGTTCTCCTGCCGATCAGGAGCGCGACACGCCGTGCTTGCAAAACAGAAGGATGTCGTTATAGTAGTTACTCGTGCTTCGGCGGGAACAACCGCTGGAAATCACGCGGACATAGCTTAGTTGGTAAAGCGCAACCTTGCCAAGGTTGAGACCGCGGGTTCGAGTCCCGTTGTCCGCTCTAAGGTCCGAAGAGTTGACGAACCTTACGGTGGGTTAGCCAAGCGGTTAGGCAGCGGCCTGCAAAGCCGTATAGACGAGTTCGACTCTCGTACCCACCTCTCGGACGGCTGATGCGCATCAGCCGAATGACATGCAGGCCCGGGCGGTTGGCGCAGTGGTAGCGCACTTCCCTGACACGGAAGGGGTCACAAGTTCGAATCTTGTATCGCCCACGAAATCGGAGCAATCCGGTGGATATAACTGAATACCGAATTTTTTCGGGCGATTGGCGCAGCGGCTAGCGCACTTCGTTCACACCGAAGGGGTCGTAGGTTCGATTCCTACATCGCCCACTGGAATCCCGCTTCTCACGGCGGGAATCCTATGCGGACATAGCTTAGTTGGTAAAGCGCAACCTTGCCAAGGTTGAGACCGCGGGTTCGAGTCCCGTTGTCCGCTCCATCATTACCCCGCTTTGAGCGGGTTTTTCTGTTTGCGCAGAGTTCTGTTTGTGAAGATTTTCGCAGGTTTCATCCACATTCTCCGTTCGACTGGATTCCTCCCGGTCTTCGTGTGCATCGTGGACGGGACCATCCATCGATGGGGACCATCCATCACGTGGCAAAGGAGCCCGATTATGAACACCATGAACCCACTGCGTCGTATATACGACGCATGCAAGGCATATATGACGCAAGCAGGTCGCGATCGTCGCGATCGTCGAGGTCGATCGGATGAGAGGAACGACGAACGTCGACGCCGCGGAGAACGTCGGTATCACGGATCCGGTCCGAATCACGGTCCCGGTGAAGGAGGCAATGGAGGAGGCATGGGCCCCAGACGACGTCTCATGGCGGCGATGCTGACGGCAACGGGGATGATGACGCTGATGATGACGACGATCCCGGCCGGCGAGATCGCACTGGCGAATGCGGCATCATCCGGCATGTCATCCGGCAACGGCGATGACAACGGCGATGACGTCGGCGGCTCCATGGGTGCGTGCCGCGTTGGTATGGCCTGGCCGTTGGAAGCGCCCGTAGCCGTCGCCCCGTTCGACGCTCCCGACAGCCCATGGCTCGCCGGACATCGCGGCATCGATCTTGAGGCTCAGGAGGGGGATCGGCTGATCGCCCCGGCGCGGGGCGTCATCGCGTTCGCCGGCCAGGTCGCCGGCAAGCAGGTGGTCAGCATCCGCACCGACGACGGCCTCATCCTCACCTTCGAACCGGCGTCCACCGATCTGCCGGTCGGCACGGCGGTGACCCGCGGTGAGCCGTTCGGTCAGGTGGCGGTGGCGTCGGACCATTGCCATGACGGCTGTCTGCACTGGGGTGTTCGTCGAGGCAGACGCGACTATCTCGATCCGCAGCCGTTGACGGGCAGGCGACGCATCGGTCTCAAACCGGCCGTCCTTCCGTCGGGCTGGCTACAATCGGGGACGAAGCATTAGGTACAACTCGTAGGGGAGCATATGATCAAGGAATACCTGCGGCCGTTGGAACAGCCGATCGACACCGACGGCAATCTGTTCTCGATCCTCGATGACCGTGCCGCGCGTACGCCGGACAAGTCGCTCGTCGAATACAAGGATCCGAAGACCGGTGAATGGAAGTCGTTCACCGCCGTCGAATTCCGCGACAAGGTCATCGCCCTGGCCAAGGGACTGATCGCGCGCGGCGTCATGCCCGGCGACTGCGTGTCCGTGATCTCCAAGACCCGTTGGGAGTGGACCGCGCTCGACATGGCCATCATGTCCATCGGCGCGCTCACCGTGCCGGTGTACGAGACCAACTCGTCCGTGCAGGTGAGCACGATCTTCAACGATTCCAATGTGAAGATGGCCTTCGCCGAGAACGACATGCAGCGCGACAAGATCGAATCCGTGCGCGATCGTTGCCCGGATCTGGGCGACGTGTACGTCATCGATTTCGGTGCGCTCGACACCATCGAGGAGTACGGCAGGACCGTCACCGACGCGGAGTTCCGCGAACGCGAGCAGGCGGTGCGCGGCACCGATCTGGCGACCATCGTGTACACGTCAGGATCCACCGGAACGCCGAAGGGCATCGAGCTGAGCCATGGCAACTTCCTGTTCATCACCTACTCCGGCGTGCGTTCGATGCCGGACATCGCGATGCCGGAATACGCGCGTCTGTGGCTGTTCCTGCCGCTTGCGCACGTCTTCGCCCGGTACATGCAGTTCTTCTGCTTCGCCGGCAACGTCACGCTGGGCCTGTCCGGCAACCTGAAGACGATCCTGGCCGACTTCGCCGCATTCAAGCCGACGTTCATCCTCGCCGTGCCGCGCATCTTCGAGAAGATCTACAACGCCGCCTCGCAGAAGGCAGGCGCGGGTCTCAAGGGCCGCGTCTTCGCGGGCGCCACCGGCGTCGCGCGCGAGTGGAGCGTCGCCCAGCAGTCCGGGGACCCGATCCCGTTCTGGCTGGGCGTCAGGCATGCGGCGTACTCCAAGCTCGTCTACAAGTCGATCATGCAGGTGTTCGGCGGCCACGTCGAATACGCGGTGTGCGGCGGCGCCCCGCTCGACAAGTCGATCGCGCACTTCTTCAACGGCATCGGCCTGCCGCTGCTCGAGGGCTATGGCATGACCGAGACCTGCGCGCCGGCCTCCGTCAATCCGACCTCCGGCTATAGGATCGGCACGATCGGCCTGCCGATGCAGGGCACCGCGGTCGGCATCGCCGAGGACGGCGAACTGTGCATCAAGAGTCCCGCCGTGTGCGTCGGCTACCATAACCATCCGGAGATCACCGCACAGCAGATCGTCGACGGATGGCTGCACACCGGTGACCTGGGCTCGCTCGACGATGACGGCTTCGTCACCGTGACCGGCCGCAAGAAGGACCTCATCATCACGGCCGGCGGCAAGAACGTCAGCCCCGGTGAGCTCGAGGCGTCGGTGATGACCTCGCCGGTCGTCAACCAATGCGTGGTCGTCGGCGACCGCAAGCCGTTCATCGCCGCGATCATCGCACTCGATCTGGCCGAGACGAACGCATGGCTGGAATCGCAGGGAGCCGCACCGTGCAGGGATCTGGCCGAGGCCTCGAGGAACCCGATCGTGCACGCGGAGGTCGAACGTGCCGTCAACCAGGCGGACGAGCTGGTCTCCCGCGCGGAATCGATCCGCAAGTTCGAGATCGTGCCCGACGACTTCACCGAGGACAACGGTCTGGTCACCGCGTCGATGAAGGCCCGCCGTGAGGCGATCACCGAACGCTACCGCGACCTCATCGACAACGTGATCTACGCCGGCAAGCGCTGAATCGCAACAATAAAGCCCCCTCGTCACGAGGGGGCTTTGCCGTATGGAAGACCGTCAGCCGTCACTGACGCGGGGCGGTCTTCTTCGTGTACATCTGCGTGGCGAGCAGCGTGGCGTAGCGCTTGATCACCTTCGGACGGATGACCTTCAGAGACGCGGTCATCAGCCCGTTCTCCTGCGTGAACTCCTCGGGCAGGATGATGAACTTGCGCACGGACTCGGCGCGGGAGACTCCCTCGTTGGCCTGATCGACCCACTTCTGCACTTCGGCGCGCACGGCCGCGTTGTTGGCCGCGTCCTCCATCGACATGTTGCGGTCCAGTCCCTTGGCCTCGAGCCACGGGCGCAGCGTCTCCTCGTCAAGCGTGATCAGCGCGGAGATGAACGGACGCTTGTCGCCCAGCACCAGCGCCTGCGAGACGATCTCGCAACGCTGGATGACCTCCTCGATCGGACCGGGCGCCACGTTCTTGCCGCCGGCGGTGATGATGAGATCCTTCTTGCGTCCGGTGATGTACAGGAAGCCGTCGTTGTCGAGTCGGCCCAGATCGCCGGTCATATGCCAGCCGTCCGGCGTGAACGCGTTCTCGGTGGCCTCGTCGTTCTTGTGGTAGCGATGGAACACCACCGGGCCGGCCACCTGAATCTCGCCGTCCTCGGCGATGCGAAGCCTGAAGCTCGGGAACGGAATGCCGACCGAACCCTCGTGGAACGGCACGCCCAGCGGGTTGAACGCGCACGGGGCGGTCGTCTCGGTCAGACCGTAGCCCTCGTACACCGGCACGTTCGCGCCGCGGAAGAAGGCGAGCAGCTCGGGGTCGAGCGGCGCGCCGCCGGTGACGATCCAGCGCATGCGTCCGCCGAGCACCTCGCGCAGCGACTTGTAGACGATCGGGTCGAAGGAGGAGCGGCGCATCGCGGTGAGCGCACCGGCCTTGCCGTTCTCGCTGACCTCCTTCATGTACTTCTGCGCGGAGGTCACGGCGGCGGCGAACAGCATGCCCTTGGCACCGTGTCCGGCCTTCTGCGAGGCCGCGTTGTACACCTTCTCCAGCACGCGCGGCACGACGATCATCACGGTGGGCCTGGCGACCTGAAGATCGGTGAGCAGCGTCTTGATGCCGGTGGCGATGTAGATGCGCAGGTCGCTGGCCACGCAGATGTAGTTGATCGCACGGGCGAACGTGTGCGCCTGCGGCAGGAAGAGCAGGATGGATCCGTGCTTGTCGTTCTTGAGCAGGTCGGGCATGTAGTCGCGCAGATTGAACGCATCGGTGCAGTAGTTCTCGTGGGTCATTTCGACGCCCTTCGGGGCGGAGGTGGATCCGGAGGTGTAGATGATCGAGCACAGGTCGGTCTTGCGCAGGGAGTCGATGCGCTCGTCGAGCTCCTCGTCGCTCACCGAATCGCCGTATGCGGCGATCTCGTCGAGGCCGCCGGTCTCGATGCATACGATCTGCTCGAGCGAGGGGCACTCCTCGATCGCCCCGTCCGCCTTGTCGCGCATCGCCGTGTCCTGGACGATGAGCAGACGGGCGTCGGAGTTGTTGACGATGTTGCGGATCTGCTCGGCCGAATCGGTGTCGTAGATGGAGGCGAGCACGCCGCCGCACGCCATGATCGCCGCGTCGGCCAGATCCCACTCGTAGGAGGTGCGGCACATGAACGCGACCGCATCGCCCTTCTTCAATCCGTAGTGCAGCAGGCCCTTGGCCACCTTGCGCACTTCGACGAGGAACTCGTTGGCGGTCTTCGAGACCCACTCGCCGTTTTCCTTGTACGTGTACAGCGGCTCGTCGCCCATGCGGCGCGCACGGTCCTCGTAGATGCTGTAGATCGTCGTGTGATCGTCGAGCGGCGGATTGCCGGCGGTCTCGGAGGTGAGCAGACCGGTCTTCTCGTCGATGAAGGTGGTGGTCGGGTATCCCGGGCCCCACTCGTCGGTGTGCGGCAGGGTGATGTTCTCCTCGCGGGAGATGCCCTCCTGGGCCTCGTCCTCGGAGACGTAGTCGGGCTCCATACCCGAATCGTCACCCACCGGGTGCACGAAATCGGTGCCGAGACGCAACGCCTTCCGCGTGATGTTCGTGGTCTGCTGTTTCAACGTGGAGAAAACCGACACGTGACGCTCCTTGCCAATGCTGCTATGTCCTGTCTCAACCAAGCCAGTGTAGCCGTCACGTCGCGACACGTCACCTTACGGTAGCGTAGGGAAAACGCCGGTGGGAAGCCCGTTTGACGGATGATATCCGGGCGCGGCGCGCTTTTTCGATTACACTGGTCGGCGTATGGCCAGTTATGGTGCTGGCCTGAAGCCAATGTCAGAAAGGGCTCTCATGGCTGGAAGCAAGGAAGCCACGGTGGCTTTCGGTGTGCTCAGCGAGACGTCGGATGTCGAATCCCGCGTCGCGCTGACCCCGGATATCGTCACCAGACTAGGGCGGAGCGGGGTCTCCTGCCTGATCGAAGGCGGCGCGGGCGCCGCCGCGCACTATACGGATGATGACTACACGAAGGCGGGCGCGACCGTCGCGACGCGGGACGAGGTGATCGCCGGGGCCGATGTGCTTGGATTCGTCGACAGGCCCGACGCCGATACGCTCGCCAAACTTCGTGAGGGACAGTGGGTGATCGGCATGCTCGGCTCGTTCACCGACGCCGAATACGTCGCCGCGCTCGAGGGCGCGGGCCTCGTCGGCGTCGCCATGGAGAGGCTGCCCCGCCAGCTCTCAAGCGCGCAGTCGATGGACGAGATGACCTCCCAGAACTCGGTGATGGGCTACAAGGCCGCGATCCTCGCCGCCGACGCCTACGGCTCGTTCCTGCCGATGATGACCACCGCCGCGGGAACGATCCGCCCGGCCAAGGCGCTCGTGCTCGGCGCCGGCATCGCCGGTCTGCAGGCCATCGGCACGTTGCGCCGTCTCGGCGCGGTCGTCACCGCCTACGACGTGCGCCCCGCCTCCAAGGGCGAGGTCGAGTCGCTGGGCGCGAAGTTCCTCGATCTGGGACTCGACTTCTCCAAGGGTCAGGGCGAGGGCGGATACGCGCGCGCCCTGACCCCCGAGGAGCAGGCGCAGCAGCAGGCCGCCGTCGATGAGAAGGCCGCCGGCTTCGACATCGTCATCACCACTGCGAAGGTTCCGGGCAGGAAGCCCCCGGTGCTGCTCACCAAGGCCGGCGTCGACGGGCTCAAGCGTGGCGCCGTCATCGTCGACTGCGCGGCATCCGATCTCGGCGGCAATGTCGAGGGATCCGCGGTCGGCACGCACGTGACCGACGGGGGAGTCACCATCATCGGAGCCCCCTATCTGGCTTCGGGAGTGGCGACCACCGCCTCCAACCTGCTCTCTCGTAACGTGGCCGACGTGCTCGCCCACTTCGTGCGCGACGGCAGGCTTGCGCAGGACCTTAATGAGGAGCTGGATTCCGCGCTGATCGTGGCGGGACGCGTCGAGGCGCCGACGCCCTCGGCGTCCGGAGCGTCCGCGGCGGAAGAGAAGAAGTAAAGGAAGGGGATAAGGATGCCTACGCTCGTCGTTTCCATCACACTGTTCGTACTCGCCCTGCTCATCGGCATCGAGGTGATCGGCAAGGTGCCCGCCACCCTGCATACGCCGCTCATGTCCGGAGCGAACTCCATCCACGGCATCGTCATCGTCGGCGTAGTGATCGTCGCCGCCGAGGCCAACTCGCCGCTCGCCTACGCGTTCATCTTCCTCGCCGCTGTACTCGGCACGATGAACGTCGTCGGCGGCTACGTGGTCACCGATCGCATGCTCGAGATGTTCAAGTCCAACAAGAAGAAGGGGGAGGAGAAGTAAATGGCCTCCGCAACCGTGGGAACCATCGACATCGTCGCATGGTTCGTCTATCTGTTCTCCGCCGTCATGTTCGTGGTGGGTCTGCACTTCATGAACTCGCCCAAGACCGCGCGCAAGGGCAACCAGATCTCCGCGTTCGGCATGGTCGTCGCCGTGCTCATGGCGTTCATCGTGCTGTTCGCCAAGGGCTTTATCAACACGATCGCCGTCGTCGTGCTCGTCGTCGGCATCGCCATCGGCGCGATCGCCGGCGTCGTGTCCGCCAAGAAGGTCAAGATGACCGACATGCCGCAGCTCGTCTCCGTGTTCAACACGGTCGGCGGCGGCGCGGCCGCCCTCGTGGCCCTGAACGACATCCTCACCAAGGAGGGGCTGCCGGACATCGTGGTGCTCATCACCGCGGGCCTGGGCATCCTCATCGGCTCCGTGACGTTCACCGGCTCGCTCATCGCCGCCGGCAAGCTGCAGGGCATCAGGTGGGTCAAGAAGCTCGCCCTGCCCGGCAAGGGCGTATGGAACGTGCTGTTCGCCGTGCTGTCCATCGCCGCTCTCGTCATGCTGTGCGTCCAGCCCGAGCAGCGACTCCTGTGGTCGATTCTGACCACCGTGTTCGCCCTCGCCTACGGTCTGGTGTTCGTCATCCCGATCGGCGGCGCCGACATGCCCGTCGTCATCTCCGTGCTCAACGCCTGCACCGGTACGGCCGTGGCCATGTCCGGCCTCGCCATCGACAACGTGGCTCTGATCGTCGCCGGTGCGCTCGTCGGCTCGGCCGGCGTGACCCTGTCCATCCTCATGGCCCAGGCCATGAACCGTCCGCTGATCTCCGTCCTCGCCGGCGGCTTCGGCGGTGGCTCGGGTGCCGCGGCCGCGGGCGAGGGCCCCGAGGGCACGATGAAGGAGACCTCGCCGGACGACCTCGCCGTCCAGCTCGTCTACGCCGAGAAGGTCATCTTCGTGCCGGGCTTCGGCCTCGCCCAGGCGCAGGCCCAGCGCGAGCTCGCCGACCTCGGCGAGCTGCTCAAGGCCCACGGCGTCGAGGTCTCCTACGCGATCCACCCGGTGGCCGGCCGTATGCCGGGCCACATGAACGTGCTGCTCGCTGAGGCCAACGTGCCCTACGAGGAGCTGGTGGACCTCGAGGAGATCAACCCGCAGTTCCCGCAGGCCAATGTGGCCCTGGTCGTCGGCGCGAACGATGTGACCAACCCGGCCGCACGCCGCCCCGGCACCCCGGTCTCCGGTATGCCGATCCTCGACGTGGACAAGGCGCAGAACGTGGTCGTCATGAAGCGCGGCCGCGGCATGGGCTACGCCGGCATCCAGAACGAGCTCTACTTCGAGGACAACACGCAGATGCTGTTCGGCGACGCGAAGAAGAGCCTGCAGGCCGTCATCGCCGCCGTCAAGGAACTGCTGGCGTAGGGGAGGCTGGGCGGATAATCGGCAACTTGACAATCGACTCGTGAGCAAAGGAGACTGGGTGGTCGGTCGGCAGGGAAATACGGGTCTCGTGGTGCGGGACGCGCAGGGACGATTCGTATGGGGCAATGGCGTGATATCGCTGGCGTTCGTGGCAACCTCGGATGCGCCGGTGCGGCTGGTCGGCGCGTCGGGGCGCGGCATGCCGGCGCTCGCCGAAGAGACCACCGTGGATCAGCGTGATCCGCGGTCGATCGTGGAGGTGCGTGCTGCCGATACGGGTTCGAACGACAACCGGCTTGCGCTGATCGCCACGGTCGCCGGGTCGAAGCTGCGGTTCGTCGAGGCGCGGACGGAAGTGACCGATGACGGCGGTGCCGAACCGTACCGGCTGGAGATCATGCAGTATGCGCCGTACGACCAGCTGATGCCGGGCGGCCGGCCGACTGGAGCCGACAATCCCGCGGTGGACGATCAGTCCGAGGCGGGTGTAGGTGCCCGCACGGGCTCCGCCGTCGTTTCCTCGACGGTTCTCGACGACGGTCTGGTCGTCACCTCTGTGTTCGAGGCATATCCGGGGCTGTCCGCGGTACGTACGTACACGGTGGTGCACTCGGCGAAGCCGTTCCCCGTCGAGGCGGTCTCGTCGCTGAATCTCACGCTGCCGATGGATCCTGCCGGAGCCACGGTCGACGCATCCCGTCTGTACTGGGGTGACAGCGCATGGGCCGTGGAGAACGACTGGCACTGCGCGCCGTTGCGCGACACCGCGGTGCGTGACCGCAACCAGATCATCAACCCGGGCGAGTCCAGTTCACGGTTCGCGCTGAGTTCGGCCTCGACCTGGTCCACCGGCGTACACCAGCCGGTGGGCATCGTCGAGGCGCTGTCCGCGAAGGACGATGATCCGGCCTTCTGTGTGATGTGGCAGATCGAACATAACGGCGCATGGGAATGGGAGGTCGGCGAGAACGATCCCGGTCTGCACATCACCGCATTCGGCCCCGAATATCGGGATCATCATTGGTGCACCATGCTGGGGGAGAACAACGACTTCACCAGCGTGCCGGTCTCGTTCGCACTTGCCGCGGGGGATTGGCAGCGGGCCGTCGCCGAAATGACGCTGCAGCGTCGCGCCCTGCGCCGCGCGAAGGCGGCCGAGCTGGGACGCGAAACGGAGTTCGAGCATACGCAGGGACTGGTGATCTACAACGACTACATGAACACGCTGTTCGGCGACCCGCGTCTCGACAAGGAGCTGCCGCTGATCGAAGGAGCCGCCAAGGCCGGTGCGGACGTGTTCTGCATCGACGCCGGCTGGTACGACAGCACCGACGGTGGCTGGTGGGACATGGTCGGCGAATGGGAGCCGTCCGCGAACCGTTTCGGCACTGCCGGTCTGGAGGGGATCGCGCGCACCATCCGCGAGCACGGCATGGGTCTGGGCCTGTGGCTCGAGCCGGAGGTGATCGGCGTCAAATCGCCGTTGGCACAATCGCTTCCGGATGAGGCGTTCTTCACCCGTCACGGTGTGCGTGTGTGCGATTCCGGTCGGTATCTGCTCGATTTCCGTTCCGCGGCTGCCCGAGAGCACGTCACGCGCACCGTTGATCGGCTGATCGACGAATTCGGTGCGGTGTTCTTCAAATTCGACTACAACACGGTGCCGGGCACCGGTACCGATCGCGATGCCGAATCGGTCGGCGGCGGACTGCTCGCCCATTGTCGTGCGTATCTCGACTGGCTGGACGATCTGCGCCGTCGCCATCCGGACGTGATGATCGAGAACTGCGGTTCGGGTGCGATGCGCGCCGACTATGCGCAGCTGTCCAGGCTCGATCTGCAATCGACCTCCGACCAGTGTGATCCGCTGATCTACGCCGCCATTGCGGCGGGGGCCGGATTGACGATCCTGCCCGAACAGCAGGGCAATTGGGGCTACGCGCAGCAGGAGATGGACGACGAGACCGCCGTGCTCACTCTGGCGACCGGCGTGCTCGGCAGACTGTACCTATCCGGATTCATCAACCGCATGGACGATACGAGGCTCGCACTGGTGCGTGACGCGATCACACTGCATCGACGCGTACTCGCCGAACAGGAACGACTGGTACCGTGGTGGCCCGCCGGCTTGCCCGATTTCAACGATGACTGGCTGGTCTCCGGGCTGCGGCCCACGCCTGCCGCGGCGGGTGATGATGACGGTGACGTTTCATCCTATGTGACGGTGTGGCGTCGCGCAGGCGATTCCTTCGTTGACATCGAGGTGCAGGAATCCGCCGCGATACGTCAGATCTTCCCCGATCCCGCGCTGCAGGAACATGCACCGGACGCGGTGCCATGGACTGTCGAACGCCTCGACGCCGACACCGTGCGTGTCCATGCGGCCGACATCGACCGGCCTTCGGCCCGCATCTTCGTGGTTGCCCCGGCGAAGTAGCATCCGCGCCCAAGGAGCTGTATTCATCCCTACGGTATTCCTACAGCCCGAACACCCGTTCCACGAACGCCGTGACCCGGCTCCAATAGAGATCGGGATCAGTGCTCGCGCTCATCGCATGACCCGCGCCGGGCACGAGCAGGCGTTCGCGGTCGGGGCCGGCGCACGCCGCGATGTTGCGGTCGAGGAACCCCGGATCCACGAAGGTGTCCGCGGCGCCGTGGATGAACATCATCGGAATGATCGTGTGCCGCAGCGAGGCGACGCTCGACGCCTCCTTGAATCCGTATCCGGCCCTCCTCCGCGCGATCGCGGACATCGCGGAGACGACCGGCACGCCCATCCAGCGATACGGCAGATGGTACATGTGCTTCGCATTGAACAGGAACTGGTCCCACACCGACGTGTAGCCGCAGTCCTCGATCGCCGCGACCACGTTACGCGGCAGCTGCGGCTCGCCGGTGGTCATCATCACCGTCGCGGCCCCCATCGATACACCCTGCAGCAGGATGCGCGCCTCCGGATCGCTTGCGACGATGAGCGTGATCCATCCCATGAGATCGCGACGCTCCAGCCATCCCATGCCGATGTAGCGGCCCTCGCTCCTCTCGTGACACCGCTGCGCGGGCACGAGCACGGTGAATCCCATGCGCGCGAAGCGATGCGCATACTTCGCCATCTCCGCCGGCCCTCCGGTGTATCCATGCATGGTGATCGCATACAGATGCGGGGCGGGGGAGGCGCAGTCCGGGTCGAACAGCCATCCGTTGAGCTTCAGGCCATCCTCGCTGCGCAGGCAGACCGGCTGCTTCGCCGTCTCGAACCAACGGGCGGCCTCCGCCTCCTCGGCGGAATCGCGATGCGGCGTCTCGAGATACGGGGCCGCGGCCGGAGCCGACATCAGACGCTCCATCCAATGCGAGTATTTGACGTCCAACGACAGGCGGAACATCAGCTCGGCCGTCGACAGCAATCCCGCGCCAAGGACTCCGGCCGCGACGCCGGACCCGATAAGCGCGTCTCTGGTGATTCGCTTCATCGCAACTCGATTCCCTCGAAGCAACATCAATCCCCTCCAGTCTAGTCGCTACCGGTACCTTGTCCCGTCCCCGGATATACTTGATTGCTGTTGCTTTGGCGAGGGAGAAGCAGTCCCCAAGGGGCCGCTCCTCCGTTATCGACTCGGCGTGAATACCTTCCCTCCTTAGGGGATCGTTCTGCGGCGCGTCGTGGCGTCAAACAAGACAGAACGACAAGTGACACAACACTGTTAACCAACCTAAGGAGTCCAGCAATGGCCAACAAGATCACCCTCAACGGTGAAGTCCGTAACGAGTTCGGCAAGGGCGTTGCCCGCCGTATGCGCGTCGCCAAGCGCATCCCCGCCACCATCTACGCCGGTGGCGCCGAGCCGAAGTTCATCACCCTCCCGATGAAGGAGACCACCAACGCCCTGCGCCACACCAACGCCCTGTTCGAGCTGACCTTCGGCGAGGACAAGGCCATGGCCGTCGTCAAGGACGTCCAGCGCAACCCCGTCAAGCGCATCGTCGAGCACATCGACTTCTACGAGGTCAAGGCCGGCGAGAAGATCGACGTCGAGGTGCCGGTCTTCGTCGAGGGCACCCCGAAGGGCGCCGCCGTCGCGTTCGTCGACATCCAGGAGCTCAAGGTCCGCGCCGATGTCGCCAACCTGCCGGAGAAGATCGTCATCAACGTCGACGGCCTGGCCGACGGCGCCAAGGTGTTCGCCAAGGACGTCGTCCTGCCGGAGGGCGCCGAGCTGGACATCGAGGATCCGGAGGAGTCCGTCGTCTCCGTCGAGGTTCCGGAGGACGCCACCGAGTCCACCGCCGCCTCGGAGGCCGCTCCGGCTGCCGACGCCGCTGCCGCTCCGGCTGCGGACGCCGCTGCCGCCAAGTGATCGATGCCGGAGCGAATCCGGCCGACGACATGACGGGTCTCGCGCCCGTCGTGCCACATGAGATCGATATCGAATCGACCCGCGACCTTGAACCGTCGCGGGTCTTTTCATCTCTTTTCAGAATGTGAACCAGACCATATTCTGGATGACGGGATGTGACAAAGTATCCCTCAGCACCGTGTGCCACGAGCGCGCGACCGAATCTTCGCAACGAACACCGCCTCCGGCGGCCTGATACCAAAAGAAGTGAACATGACTGAAAACACGCATCACGATCCTGCGGAACTCGACAAGCTTGCCGAGCCCTTCACCGTACTGCCGAACGAGAACCCCGCATCCGACGCCAAGCGTCAGGAGCTGATCGACAAGCCGGCGTTCGGACAGGTCTTCTCCGATAACATGACCCACATGACCTGGACCAAGGGCGAGGGATGGTCCGATCGTCGCGTCGAGCCGTACGCACCGCTCAAGCTG
Source organism: Bifidobacterium sp. UTCIF-38 (assembly GCF_006454495.1). NCBI lineage: Bacteria > Bacillati > Actinomycetota > Actinomycetes > Bifidobacteriales > Bifidobacteriaceae > Bifidobacterium > Bifidobacterium sp. UTCIF-38. Next base: position 99,068 of record NZ_JFAL01000007.1, read on the forward strand.
GACCCGGGCGCCTCCGTGCTGCACTACGCGCAGGAGGTCTTCGAGGGCCTCAAGGCGTACCGCCACGCCGACGGCTCCACCTGGCTGTTCCGCCCGGACGCGAACGCCGAGCGTTTCCAGAACTCCGCCAAGCGCCTCTACCTGCCTGAGCTGTCCATCGACGACTTCCTCGGCTCCGTCGCCGCGCTCGTCAAGCGTGACGTCAACTGGGTGCCGTCCCGTCGCGAATACACGCTGTACATGCGTCCGTTCATGTTCGCCTCCGAGCCGTTCCTCGGCGTGCGCGCCCCGCAGGAGGTCGACTACTGCGTGATCGCCTCCCCGTCCGGTCCGTACTTCCCGGGCGGCGTCAAGCCCGTGAGCATCTGGGTCGAGGACAAGTGGTTCCGCACCGGCCCCGGCGGCACCGGCTTCGCCAAGTGCGGCGGCAACTACGCCGCCTCCCTGCTCGGCGAGTACACCGGCATCGACAACGGATGCCAGCAGGTGTGCTTCGTCGACGCCGCCACGAAGACCTACCTTGAGGAGCTCGGCGGCATGAACATGATGGTCGTGCACAAGGACGGCCACGTGGAGACCCCGTCCCTGACCGGCAACATCCTGCCGGGTGTGACCCGTCGCTCCCTGATCCAGCTCATGCAGGACCGCGGCATCGACGTCGTCGAGACCATGATTCCGCTCAAGCAGCTGCTCGAGGACATCAAGTCCGGCGAGGTCACCGAGGTGTTCGCCTGCGGCACCGCCGCCATCATCACCCCGATCGGCCGCTTCAAGTCCAAGGACTTCGACGTGACCGTCGCCGGCGGCGAATCCGGCAAGCTCACCGTCGACCTGCGCGACGAGCTGCTCGGCATCCAGCTGGGCGAGCGTGAGGATCCGCACAACTGGATGTGGAAAGTGTGCTGAGATAGCCTAGGTTGCTTGGCTTGGGGACCCCTTGGAATCGCAATGGTTCCAAGGGGTCTTCGTGTATCTGGACAAGGTACGGGGAAGCCCTTCCGGGTAAAAGGCGGCGTTGGCCCCCGTGGTGTTGGTCCCCGGCGTCGGCCCCTGTGACGTCAGCCTCTGTGACGTTGGCCTCTTTGACGTCGGCCTCTGTGACGTCGGCCCCTGGTCAGCGTCACATATTCCCGGGATTTCTCCAGTGTTCGGTAAAAGGTGACGCTGGCTCCGGTGCAGCGTCACTTATTCCCGGGAGATGGGCTTATTTCGGGAATAAGTGACGCTGAGAGACGGAAATGGGGACGCAGATGGGAGGTATTGGGTGGAAGGTGCTCAACCCGACATCAGACCAGCCGGACCTGCGCACGATTATCGCCGTCCATAACGCCCGAGCCAGTTCGTTTCGCTGACATGTGGCATGCGGTCGGCTTGCGGAACGCGCCGGGGCGCCGGCGGCCTGTGGTAGCTTGTTGTGCGGTTCCATGAGGTTCCGTGTCCATGTGTCCATGAGGGTTTCACCGGAGGGAGGAAGACACCATGCAGCTGGCGCTGGAGAGCAACATGTTCTTCATGCTGGTGGAATACCTTGCGGTGTTCTGCTGCGGACTGGTCGGCGGACTTGCGGCCGTGCACAAGAACTACGACCTGTTCGCCATCCTCGTGACCGCGTGGCTGACCGCGTTGGGAGGCGGTATCCTGCGTGACGTGCTCCTCGAGGTGCCGCCGGTGGGCATCACCGACCGGTGGTCCGTGCTCTCCGCGCTGGCTTCCGGAGTCGCCATCGCCGTGCTGCACCTCGAGGTCGATAAGCTCAAATGGTCGATGCTGACCCTGGACGCGTTGGCGCTCGGCCTGTTCGCCGTGATCGGCACGTCCAAGGCCATGTATCTCGGCGCCTCCGGCATGACCTCGGTGTTTCTCGGCATGGCGACCGCGCTCGGCGGCGGATTGGTGCGCGACATGCTGCTCAACGACGTGCCGATGATCATCCGCGACAAGCACTGGTATGCCGTGCCCTCGGCCGTCGGATGCATCATCGACGTGTTCGTGTGCAAGGGGCGCATGGCCGGTCTGCTCAACGCGGAGCAGGAGATCGCGCTCGATCTGGTCATCATCGCCTTGGTCGTCGGCATGCGTCTGTCGTCGGTGATCTTCAACATCAAACTTCCCGGTGCGATGGAGCGCCATACCGTCTACCTGCCCGGCGAGGCCCGATACCTCAGGCGTCCGGACATCACTCCCCACAAGACAGATAAGGCCGGTGAGGGCCGACGTACGGGACATGATGACAAGCCCCGTCGGGGCGGAGACTGACGCCCGCAACGGCAGGGTGCGAGTGTCGCGTCGTTTATCCTCGCTGCGTGCTATCATCTACGTCTCGTATGTCCTTATAGCAAACGTCGTTTGGAGTTACATTGGCAAACATCAAGTCGCAGAAGAAGCGCGTCCTCACCAACGAGAAGGCGCACAAGCGTAACGTGGCCGTCAAGTCCGCGCTGAAGACCGCGATCCGCAACACCCGCAAGGCCATCGAGTCCGGTGACAAGGCCGCCGCCGAGGCCGCCTTCAAGGTCGCCGCCCAGAAGCTCGACAAGGCCGCCGGCGCCGGCGTGATCCACAAGAACCAGGCCGCGAACCGCAAGTCCGGCCTCGCCGTCGCGATCAACGCTCTGTGAGTGAACACCCGGTGATCCTGTAAGGGTGTGAGTCGCCGTCAACGGCGACATTGCCGTAAAGACCCCGTGAACCCGTCCGGTTCGCGGGGTCTTTCGCGTCGAGTACACTGGTTTCGTTTGACTTGAGTAAGGCTTGACAAGCAAGGTAGGAGGCACGTTCAGTGGTCAGCCAGCACAACCAGCCCGGTTCCACCGATCAGTCGTTGATCCGTAATTTCTGCATCATCGCGCACATCGACCACGGCAAGTCCACCGTGGCCGACCGCATCCTGCAGTTGAGCGGCATCGTGCCCGAACGCGAGATGCGAGACCGCTTCCTCGATCGCATGGACATCGAGCAGGAGCGCGGCATCACCATCAAATCGCAGGCCGTGCGCGTGCCGTGGACCTTCGACGGCACCGAATACACGCTTGGCATGATCGACACCCCCGGTCACGTCGACTTCACCTACGAGGTCTCCCGAGCGCTCGCCGCGTGCGAGGGCGCGGTCCTCCTCGTCGACGCCACGCAGGGCATCGAGGCGCAGACGCTGTCCAACCTGTACATGGCCGTCGACCACGACCTGACCATCATTCCGGTGCTCAACAAGATCGACCTGCCCAGCGCCGAACCGGACAAGCACGCCGAGGAGATCGCCGGTCTCATCGGCTGTGAGCCTAGCGATGTGCTGCGTGTCTCCGGCAAGACCGGCGAAGGAGTGGCGGACCTGCTCGACCGCATCGTCATGGAGGTCCCCGCGCCTCACGGCGACCCCGAGGCTCCGGCGCGAGCCCTGATCTTCGACTCCGTGTACGACTCCTACCGCGGCATCGTCACCTACATCCGTATGGAGGACGGCGAACTGCACGATCGCGAGAAGGTGCACATGATGGGCATCGGCATGACCCACGATCCGATCGAGATCGGCGTGATCAGCCCCGACATGACCCGCACCAAGGCGCTTGGCGCCGGCGAGGTCGGCTACATCATCACCGGCGCGAAGGACGTGAGCCAGTCCAAGGTCGGCGACACCCTGACCTCCGCCGTGCGCCCGGCCACCGAGCCGCTGCCCGGCTACCGCGACCCCAAGCCGATGGTGTACGCCGGCCTGTTCCCGATCGACAACGCCCAGTTCCCCGAGCTGCGCGACGCGCTCGACAAGCTCAAGCTCAACGACGCCGCGCTCATCTACACGCCGGAGACGTCCGTGGCGCTGGGCTTCGGTTTCCGCTGTGGCTTCTTGGGCCTGTTGCACATGGAGATCGTCAACGAACGTCTTTCCCGTGAGTTCGGCTTGGACCTCATCCAGACCGCCCCGAACGTCACCTACGACGTGACCGCCGAGGACGGTTCCGAGCATCACGTGACCAACCCGAGCGAGTTCCCGGACGGCAAGATCAAGAAGATCGTCGAGCCGATGGTCGCCGCCGACATCATCACCCCCAAGGAGTTCATCGGCTCGGTCATGGATCTGTGCCAGGATCACCGCGGCCAGATGGGCACGATGGAGTACATCTCCACCGATCGCGTCGAGATGCATTACCGCATCCCGCTCGCCGAGATCGTCTTCGACTTCTTCGACCAGCTGAAGTCCCGTACGAAGGGCTACGCCTCGCTCGACTATCACGAGGACGGCGAGCAGTCGGCCGACCTCGTCAAGGTCGACATCCTCATCCAGGGCGAGAAGGTCGACGCGTTCAGCGCCATCGTCCACCGCGACAAGGCGTACAGCTACGGCGTGATGATGACCAAGAAGCTGCGCGAGCTCATTCCGCGCCAGCAGTTCGAGATCCCGATTCAGGCTGCGATCGGCTCGCGCATCATCGCGCGCGAGAACATCCGCGCCTTGCGCAAGGATGTGCTCGCCAAGTGCTACGGCGGCGACATCACCCGTAAGCGCAAGCTCCTCGAGAAGCAGAAGGCCGGTAAGAAGCGCATGAAGATGCTCGGCCATGTCGAGGTGCCGCAGGAGGCGTTCATCGCCGCACTGTCCACAGGCGAGGACTCCAACGACCGGGACACTAAGGACAAGATCCGCGCCGCCCAGAAGACCGAAGGCTGAGCCGGAACGGATTCGCAAAACTTAGGCACTTTTATCGTTTCCTAGGCAGGTGTTGGTCCGGAGACGGTTCAAAATCCCTGTCTTTCCAAGGGTGTTCGTATCGGTATCCGAGGGGCGGCTGCCTAAGGAATGCGAAATCTGCCTAGGAAATGAGGGGAGGGCAATCGGAATGTCGTTTGAGGTGTACATTCATGTGCCGTTCTGCCTTCGGCGTTGTGGCTACTGTGACTTCAACACATATACGGCGGTCGATTTAGGCGCCGGGGCCTCGCGCGGCAACTACGCGAACATGGTCATTCGCGAGATGGAATTTGTGCGTGAATGGCAGGAGGCCCACGGCGTCAACGAACCGCCGGCGGATACCGTGTTCTTCGGTGGCGGCACGCCCACCATCCTCTCCGCGGATGATCTGGTGTCCATGCTGGATGCGATCCGACGCATCTGGGGACTCGCGCCCGGCGCGGAGATCACCACCGAGGCCAATCCGGACACCGTCAACGAGTACTACATCAACCGTCTCGCCGAGGGTGGTTTCACGCGCGTCTCCTTCGGCATGCAATCCGCGGTGCCGCATGTGCTGAAGACCTTGGACCGCACGCACACGCCCGCGAACGTCGAGGCGGGCGTGCGCGCCGCGGACGCCGCAGGCCTTCGAACCAGCGTCGATCTCATCTACGGGGCGCCGGGGGAGAGTCTCGACGACTGGCGCGCCTCGGTCGAGACGGCCATCGGCCTCGGCGTCAACCACATCTCCGCCTACGCGCTGACCGTCGAACCGACCACGAAGATGGGGCGCCGGATCGCTGCGGGCACACTGCCCAAGCCTGATGACGACGACGAGGCCGCCAAGTACGAGATCGCCGACGATTTGTTTTCCGCCGCCGGTCTCGAATGGTACGAGATCTCGAACTGGGCGAAGCCCGGATACGAGAGCCGTCACAACCTCGGCTACTGGAGGAACGTCGACTGGGCAGGGCTCGGGCCCGGCGCCCACTCGCACTACAACGCGTGCGCCGATGCGGGTGCCCGGCCCCCTCTGACGAGGGGGCTGTCAGCGCAGCTGACTGGGGGAGAGACGGCGTTGGCCCAGCCGAGGGAACAGATCACGGGCATGAACGCCCTGCGCTCATGGGACATCGCGCACCCGCGCCTGTGGGGCGCGGCCATCAACGAAGGTCGTGTGCCGTGGGCGGGCAGCGAGGAGATCACCCCGGACGAGAATCTCGAAGAGCTCATCATGCTGGGCCTGCGCATCCGCGAAGGGCTCGATCTGGACCGCATCAACCGTGCCATCGCCTCAGCCGCTGGTAGCGGGGCGGCCGTCTCCTCGAGCCTCAAGCCCATCGACCCCGCGCAACTCATGCCGATGGTCGACGAGGGACTCATCACCTTGACCCAGGATTCCCGTGATGCCGGAGACTCCGGTGTCCGCGTCGTTCCCACCCGCAAGGGCCGTCTGCTCAACGACGCCGTCATCGAACGCCTCTTCGACCTCGCCGGCGTGTGAGTCCTCCGGATTCGGGGGCTCAGTGTGATTGCGTGAGTGCGATTGCGTGAGGATCCGTCGCTGAGTCCCGCGGCACGGCCCTTTCTGTTGATCTCAACCATTCCCACCTTCCTGTACTTCCCTCATGGAAAGCAAATATGGCATATTATATAGATGAGATACGCAAAGAAGTATGCCGAAACAATGTGACGGTGGAAAGGAATCGACGATGATGACGGCAACACGCGAACTCAATTGGGCAACTCTGGGATGTGGCGTCATCGCCAACCAGCTGGAGCAGGCGTTGGAATCCAACGGCCGCAGGCTGTACTCGGTGGCCAACCGCACGCACGCCAAGGGGGTCGCCTTCGCTGAGAAATACGGCATCGGCAAGGTCTACGAGCACATCGACGATGTGTTCGACGACCCGGACGTGGACGTGATCTACGTCTCCACCCCGCACAACACGCATATCGGGTTCCTGCGCAAGGCGCTCGCAGCCGGCAAGCACGTGCTGTGCGAGAAGTCCATCACGCTCAATGCCGACGAACTGGATGAGGCGGTCGCACTCGCCGAGGCCAACCATGTGGTGCTCGCCGAGGCCATGACCATCTACCATATGCCGCTCTACAGGAAGCTCAGCGAGATCATCGACTCCGGTGCGCTCGGCGAGCTGAAGCTCCTGCAGATGAACTTCGGCTCCTACAAGGAGTACGACATGGCCAACCGCTTCTTCAACCGCAACCTCGCGGGCGGCGCCATGCTCGACATCGGCGTGTATGCGCTTTCCTTCGTCCGCTGGTTCATGGATTCCAAGCCTGACCGGATTCTCTCGCAGGTCAAGACCGCCCCCACCGGCGTGGACGAGCAGGCCGGCATCCTCCTGGCCAATCCTCACGGCCAGATGGCCACGGTCACGCTGTCGTTGCATGCCAAGCAGCCCAAGCGCGGACTCGCCGTGTTCGACAGGGCCTATGTGGAGGTCGTCGACTATCCGCGCGGTGAGCGCGCCACCATCACATGGGTGGATGACGGCCGCACGGAGGTGGTGGAAGCGGGGCGTACCGCCGATGCGCTCTCCTATGAGGTGGTCGATATGGAGACGGCGATCGCCGGCGACCCGTCCGTCATGCATCTGGACTACACGCGCGATGTGATGGCCATGATGTCCGAGATCCGCGTCGGCCAGTGGAAGATGACCTACCCGGAGGAGGAGCGGTAGCTCAGTCTCCCAGCCGCTTGATGAGCGCATCCACGTGTCCCTTGGCGCGCACGTTGTAACGCGCCAAGGTGATGACGCCGTGCTCGTCGATGGCGAACGTGGAACGGATGACCCCGACATGCGTCTTGCCGTACAGCTTCTTCTCGCCCCAAGCGGCGTACGCCTTATGTACGCTGAGCTCCGGGTCGGAAAGCAGCGGGAACGACAGGTGATCGCGCTCGCGGAACCGCTGCAGCTTGGTCATCGGATCCTTCGAGACGCCCAGCACCGTGTACCCGAGCGTGCCCAGACGGGCCATGTTGTCGCGGAAATCGCACGCTTCGGTGGTGCAGCCGGGCGTCATCGCCGCCGGATAGAAGTAGAGGATCACCTTGCGGCCCTGCTTGGTCAGATCGGCAAGTGAGATCGTCGATTCCGTGCCGTCCGGTTCGACCGCCGGAAGCGTGAAGTCCGGTGCTGTCTGACCCGCCTCGAGCCTGATCGGCAGGTCTTCCGCGGGAGTCTGGTTTACGGTGTCTGTGGTGCTATCGGTCATATGCGTCATCGTAGTCCCGCCGTGGCCCTGCCGATTGTCGCTGTGATTGAGAATTGCCGTGCCGAAACATGGCTGCGCTACCATCGGCGCCATACTTGCGATACGCAATAACGCAATATCTGCCGTTATCAGTTCGGGGAGGACGCAGCAGCCATGCCGGAGATATCGAACCGCGCCCGCGAGGCGCTGTACCCGTCGGTGCGCGAGATGTTCGAATTCGCCTCGCATGTGACCGATGCGATCTCCTTCGCGATCGGCGAGCCGGGATTCGACACGCCCCGGCCGATGATCGACGCGGCATACCGGGCGGCGCTCGCCGGCGACACGCATTACACGCCGAACAGGGGAGCGGAGGCGCTGCGCCGTGCATGGTGCGATGCCCGCAAACGAGCCGACGGCACGCACTACGTCCCCGAATCGGAGATCATCATCACCGCCGGAGGCATGGAGGGTGTGTTCCTTGCGATGACCGCCACGATGGATCCGGGCGATGACATCCTCATCCCCGATCCCGGATACGCGAACTACTTCGGTCAGGCGCAGATGACGCAGACGCGCGTCGTACCGGTGCCGCTGCATGAGAACAACGGATGGCGCATGCGGGCCGAGGACGTGGAGGCCGAGGTGACTCCGCGGTCGCGCGCCTTGCTGCTCAACTCTCCGTCCAATCCGACCGGTGCGATCATCGAGCCCGGCGAGCTCGCGCGCATCGCCGATGTGGCGAAACGGCACGATCTGTGGGTGATCAGCGACGAGGTATACCGCGCATTCGTCTACGACGATGGCACTCCTTGCATGTCCATCGCGCAGATTCCCGGCATGAAGGAACGCACGCTCGTCGTGGACTCCTTCTCCAAGACATACGCGATGACCGGCTGGCGCATCGGCTGCGTCTTCGGCCCGAAGAAGGTCATCGACCGGATGATGGTGATGCAGGAGAACGTCGTCTCCTGCGTGCCCGGCGCGTTGCAGGCCGGTGCGGTCGCGGCTCTTGAAGGCTCGTCGGACATCCTCGCGACGATGAAGAACGCTTACCGTGCCAACCGCGACATGGTGGTCGATGCGATCGCCGATATGCCGCTGGTCCGCTGCGATGTTCCGGATGGTGCGTTCTACGTGCTCGTCAACGTCACGGCGACAGGCATGGATGACCATACGTTCGCGGTGCGTCTGCTCGGCGAAGGCAAGGTCGTGGTCACGCCGGCATCCGGCTTCGGCGCTCGCGGCGCCGGGTATGTGCGATTGTCCTACGTGGGTACGCGGGAGGACACCGCCGAAGGCCTGAACCGTATGCGTATATGGCTCGAAGGACTTGCCTCCGGGCGTTGATCCGTGATCGCGTTTGGCGAGGCGCTCCGGCGGGTGGCACTCGTGACGCTCGTGATGCTCACCACAGGATGTCCACCGGTGCGGTGGTCTTGTTGACCTCGATGATTCGGCAGATCTCCTCCGGGCTCTCCTTGCACCCGCGGCGGATCCACAGCCAGATGATCGAGGAGACCGCGGAGACGAGGATCTCCATCGCGTAGTCGGCGGGGATGCCGTTGTAATCGGTCTTCGGTTCGGCGCCGAACCGTGTCGCCTGCGCGACGATGAGACGCTTGAGCACCTCTTTCATGCGGTAGTAGAGCTGCATGTCGTTGCCGGAGCGGGAGACGACGCTGAAGAAGGCGTAGTCGTCGCGGATGTAGCGCAGGGCGTCGGCTATGGATGCCGACTGGAACGCGTCGCAGATGGCCTTGCCCCGGTGCGGTGCGGTGGCGTTCCCGCCAAGGGAGACGGCTTTCCGATCACGATCAGGGGAGGCGGCGTCGGTGACGAGGATGCGCGTCAGATCCTCGATGGCGTCGTCGACGAGCTGCTGGCGCAGGTCCATCTTGTCGAGATAGTGCATGTAGAAGGTGCCGCGGTTGATGCCTGCGGTGCGGGCGATGTCGCTGACGGTCATCGCGTCGAAGCCCTTGGACTGCATCAGCGTGGTGAAGGCCGCCTTGATTCGTGCTTCGGTCTTCGTGTTGCGCTTTGCCGGCGTGCTCGCGGATACCGGGGTGTGTGTGGTGGAAGGCATGTGGTGCTCCTTGGATTCGTGTGGTCGACTGTGGCCGCGCCGTGGGGTCTGCAGGGGTCTGCATTGCTGCTTGGGGATGCTGATACCGATGCATTATATCAACATGTTGTCTTTTTAATGGGTGATTCATGGTGATATGAACGGTTTGGGGGACAGTGTTCAATCTGAACGGATCGTCGGGAGTTGTTGATTGACCTGATATGCCGACGCTTCCTATCATCGACATCATTATATCAACATGTTGTTTATTTAGTGGTTGATAGTGGTTGAGGCAACCATAAGGAACACAAGGAGGCGAAGGGCCCGTGGCATATATCGAGATGGTGCACAGCTACAAGCGCTACCACATGGGAGACACCGTCATCGTCGCCAACAATGACGTGAGCTTCGGCATCGAGAAGGGTGAACTGGCAATCATCCTCGGTTCGTCCGGCGCAGGGAAATCGACCGTACTCAACATTTTGGGCGGCATGGACACCAACAGCGAGGGACAGGTGATCATCGACGGCAAGGACATCTCGAACTACACCGCACGTCAGTTGACCGACTACCGCCGCACCGACATCGGGTTCGTGTTCCAGTTCTACAACCTCGTGGCCAACCTCACCGCCCGGGAGAACGTGGAACTCGCCTCCGAGATCGTGCGTGACGCGCAGGACCCGGTCCAGGCGCTCGTGGACGTGGGACTGAAGGACCGTGTCGACAACTTCCCGGCGCAGCTTTCCGGCGGCGAGCAGCAGCGCGTCGCCATCGCCCGTGCCGTGGCCAAGAACCCCAAGATCCTCCTGTGCGACGAGCCGACCGGCGCGCTCGACTACAACACCGGCAAGCAGGTGCTGCGTATCCTGCAGGACCAGAGCCGAATCAAGGGCGCCACCGTGGTGATCGTCACCCACAACTCCGCCATCGCGCCCATCGCCGATCGTGTGATCCACATGCACGACGCGCGAGTTAAGGACATCGAGGTCAACGAGCACCCCATGGACATCGAGGACCTGGAATGGTGAACGCCATGACGCGCCGTAAGCCTCGCAGGCTCCGCAAGCGCATGCTGTGGCGTGACATCCGCACCACCCTCGCCAAGTCCAAGGGACGGTTCGCCTCCATCGTGAGCCTCATGATTCTGGGATCGTTCGCTCTCGTAGGTCTGTTCGCCACCGCGCCCGACATGCGTGCCACCGGCCGCGCGTTCTACGGCGAGCACAACCTCGCGGACGTCACCGTGATCAGCGACTACGGCCTGACCGCCGCCGACGAGGCGATCATCCGCGAAACCGTCGGCGTGAAGGACGCTGAATTCGGCTACTTCAAGGATGTGACGATCGCGGACAGCGACCACAGCCTGCGCGTCCACTCGCTGCCCGAGACCGTCTCCACCTACGAGGTCGTGGAAGGCCGACTGCCGCAAGCGGCCGGGGAGATCGCGCTTGACTCGGGGGAGCGTGACCGGTTCGCCGTGGGTAGCTCCATCCACGTGACCGAATTGCCGGACATCGCCGGCGATACCGTGCTCAAACGGACCGACTTCACCGTGGTCGGCTTCGTGGAGGCCAGCGACATCGTCTCCAACCTCAACATGGGACAGTCCACCGCCGGATCCGGCGAACTTGACGGATACGCCGTGGTCACTGCGGGCACGTTCGACTCGTCAGTGGCAATGATCGGCCGCGTCACCTTTGAGGATACAGCCGGACTGAACTACTAGGATGACGCCTACCGCGACCGCGTGCAGGACCACAAGACCATGCTCTCCCGGCGGCTCGCCAACCAGCCCGCCGCCCGCCGCGACTCCATCCGCTCCGAACGCCGCGAGCAGATCGCCAAGGCGCAGGAGCAGGTGGACGACGCCAAACAGCAGCTCGCGGACGCCCAAGCCCGGCTTGACGACGCCAAGGCGCAGATCGAATCCGGCAAGGACCAGATTACCCAAGGCCAGCTCGACGCCATCGACCAGGCATCCTCCGCGGCCGCCGAACTCGCCGGCGCAACCTCGCAGATCGCTTCCGCCAACTCCACGCTCTCCGCCGCCCAAACCCAGCTCGCTGCCGGCGCACAGCAACTCAATCAGGGCCAAGGCAGTCTCGAACTCGCCTGGCTGCAGCTCAATCAGGCCGGCAAGCAGCTCACCGTGGCCCGCGCGGCGCTCGACGCATCCAAGACAGCGCTCGACGCCACTGGCCGTCTCCTCGCTTCATGGGAGAAAACCGGAATAACCGGCAAGGCATACCAAAGCCTCAAGGGGCGGTACGATCAGGCGCTCGCCGACTGGAACACGGCCGCGGACACATACAACGCCATGCTGAACCAATACAACAGCGGCCTTGAACAGTTCAACGAAGGGGTCGCCAAGCTCGATCAGGGATCCGAGGAGTACCAAAAGAACGCGGCCGCGATCGCGGAAGCCCAAAAACTGCTTGCATCCAAGCAGACCGAACTCGGGCACGCCGTCTCCACGGCCGCATCCGGATCGGCGTCCGACGGTGCCTCACAGATGATCCAAGGCCAGCGCGACCTCGAGAAAGCCGAGGACGAATACGACCAGAAGCTCAAGGAATTCAATGACGCCAAGCCCGAGGCCGAGAAGCAGATCGCTGACGCGGAACGTCAGATCAAACTGGCGAGCGAAAAGGTGGACACCCTCGAAGTGCCCGCGTACTCGATCGACGGACGGCGTGAGGGACTCACCTCCGAGGGATATCGCGTGTACGAGATCATCGCGGACATCGTCATGAAGCTCGCGCGCATCTTCCCGATCTTCCTGTACTTCGTGGCCGCGCTGGTCACCTTCACCACCATGGGCCGCATGGTGGACGAGGAGCGCACCAATTCCGGGACCCTTAAGGCGTTGGGATATGGGAACGCGGACATCATGAAGAAATTCCTCGTCTACGGCTTCTCCGCCTCCACGGCCGGCACGATTCTGGGCGTGGAGGCCGGGCACACCATCCTGCCGCTCATCGTCTACCACGCCTATGATTCCGGATTCACCATGCCGCGCATCGAGCTGCACTTCCACCCGGGCGTGACCGCCGCCGCGTTCCTACTCGCATGGGCGAGCGCCGTGGCCCCCGCGTGGATCGCCGCGTCCCGCGAGCTTAAGGAGAAGCCCGCCGCGCTGCTCCTGCCCAAGCCTCCCGCCAAGGGCTCGAAGATCCTCCTCGAGCGGATCGCGCCCGTGTGGGAGCGCCTGAACTTCACCCGTAAGGTCACGGCCCGCAACCTGTTCCGTTACAAGTCGCGCGGACTCATGACCATCTTCGGCGTGGCCGGCGCAGTGTCGCTGCTCACCGCGGGACTGGGCGTACAGGCGTCGATCGGCCAGATCGGCGAGCACCAGTTCGGCGGCATCATACACTACGACCTGATCGTGGCGGAGAAATCAGACAACAACGCGGACCAGCGCGACGCCGTATCCAAGGCCGTCGCCCCGGCGGACGGGGATGACGGCAACAGGGCGATCGACCAATCCGCGCCAATCCGCTACGAGGAGCTCACCACCACCGCCGGCAAACAGGGAGACAAGCAGACGATCACGCTCATCGTCACCGACGACGCCTACAACTTCGGCGACTACATCACCCTGCGCGACCGTGTCTCGCACGACCCGCAGGTCATGACTGACCGCGGCGCGATCATCTCCGAACGTATGGCGGATATGCTCGGCGCCAAGGCCGGGGACACCATATCCGTGACGGATCCCGACGGCGCGAAGCGCCAGGTGCGTGTGGACGGTGTGACCGAAATGTACATCGGTCACTTCATGTTCATGTCCTCCGGAGGCTACGGCCGTGCGTTCGATGCCGACTACCAGTCCAACGCCTACATGGTCCGCCTCAAGGACTCATCCGTGGACAACGCCAACAGGCAGGGAGCGGACCTCATGGCCGTGGACGGAGTCAGGGGCGTGGTGCAGAACATCACCATGAAGAACCAAGTGGCCACGATCGTCGACTCGCTCGACCAGATCATGGAGGTGCTCATCCTAGTGGCCGCGCTGCTCGCGGTGGTGATCCTCTACAACCTCACCAACCTCAACGTGTCCGAACGCATCCGCGAACTGTCCACCATCAAGGTGCTCGGCTTCCATACCGGGGAGACGACCATGTACATCTATCGCGAAACGATCGTCCTGTCCGCGTTCGGAGTGCTGGCCGGATACGTGTTCGGCGCCGGCCTGCACCGATACATCATCACCGAGGTGCCGCCGGACGAGGTCATGTTCGACCCGGCCCTCGCCTGGCCCGCGTTCGCCGTGCCACTCGCCGTTGTGGTCGCGGTGCTCGCCATGCTCGGCTGGGTGGTGTACCGCCGTCTCAAGGACGTGGACATGCTCGGCGCGTTGAAGAGCGTGGAATGAGCCGGGAATGGAGAAAGAAAGGAAAACCATGAACCATCCGGTCGAATCGAATGATGCCGCCCCGCTGCGCTTCCGTGGCAAGATCGACTTCCAGTCGCACTACCTGCCTCCCGCGTACCTGGAATTCCTGCGCGCGCATTATACCTGCAGCCCAGACGGTTATCCCACGCCCGACTACTGGACTCCCGACTGGCAGCGTGACAAGATGGACCTGCTCGGTATCGCCTACGCACATCTGGAGCTCTCCTCGCCGAATGTCTTCCTGCCGCAGGCGGACGACTGTCTGCGGCTGGCACGGAAGATCAACGACCAGGGAGCGGCAATCGTCGCCGAGAACCCGACCCGGTTCGGCCTGATCGCCACACTGCCCCTGCCATGGGCCGAGGCGTCCGCAGAAGAGGCCCGGCGTGCGCTCGACGAGCTCAAGGCCGACGGCGTGGGACTGACGACCAACCACCATGGCGTGTATCTGGGTGACCCCCGACTCGATCCGGTGATGCGCGAACTGGACGACCGCGGCGCAATGGCGATCGTCCATCCCACCGCGCCGCCCGTGTCCGTGCCCGGCGCGTGCGAGGGCCTGTCCCTTCCTGCTTTCGAATACTTCGTGGAAACCACACGGGCCTTCACCAACATGGTGCTGGAGGACACGTTCGTCAAGTTCCCGAACATCCGCTGGGTGATGCCGCATGCCGGCGCGTTCGTCTCCGTCCTCGCCGACCGGTTCGAAAGCTTCGCGTTCATGCTGCGCTTCGCCGACCCGGACCGCCGTGTCGACTATATGGACGCCATGTCCCATGTGTACTACGACCTTGCCGGATTCAGTGAGCCCAAGCAGCTCGCCGACCTTTTACGCAACGTGCCGGACACCCACCTGCTGTACGGGTCGGACACCCCCTACACGCCCATCGAGGCGGTGCTCGGTCAGGCTCGGGCGCTGGAAGGGACCGACAAGCTCACCGAGGAGCAGAAGCGCATGGCGTTCACCGGCAATGCGCTCGCCGTCAACCCGAAGCTCGCGGGGATCCCGGCATTGGCCCGGGCGGCTTCCGAGCCCGCGGGGAATGTCGCGGTGAAGCGGGACGGACGGTGGCATGTGCGGCTCTTGCGTGACCTCTTCCCGCGTAGGCATGTGGCCGTGCGCGTGCCCGTCCCGCCGCACGAGGCCGCCCCAAAGATCGCCGGGGCCGTTCGTGATGCCGCCGCCGCGCGCCTTGCACCCGATCCCTGCGACGACCCGGCGCTCACCGCCCGCTATGACGTGCGGCTCAACTCGCCGGTGGGCGTAATCGCGATCCCTGTGATCGTCTCCTACGATGACATGACCCGAACCTCGTTCCATGGCAAGGCAAAGGTCATGGGAATCGTGGCATCCTACCGGGATGGCATGCGCGACGGGACGCGGCATTCGTTCGACATTCGCGTGCGTCTGCCGTTCGGCCCGCTCACCGTCCACCTCAATGCTGACGTGTCCGAACCCGACGGCTCGGTCGCGGGCACGGCCGTCGCGCCCCATCGCAGGCCCATGCCCTTCACCGGCCGGCGGCGCTGATCGATCTCGCATGCGTTTGTCTTCGAGCGCTTGAGGTGGGTATTACTGAAATCGAACGACAGACTGCCCGTATCGGGATGAAGGAAAGGAAGCATCATGTCCAAGCGCATGCTTGTCACGTATTTCTCTGCCACCGGCACCACGCGTGAGGTCGCCGAACGCCTCGCGCACGCGATCGGCGCCGACCTCAAGGAAATCGAACCCGCCGAGCCGTACACCGCCGCTGACCTCGACTGGCGCGACTCCGGCAGCCGCTCCAGCGTGGAGCATCGCGACCGCGCCATTCGTCCGGCGTTGAAGACGCCGATCGACGTGAACGACTACGACGTGGTGTTCGTCGGATACCCGCTGTGGTGGGAGACCGCGCCGCGCGCCGTCCGCACGTTCCTCGAAAGCGAGGATTGGGCCGGGAAGACCATCGTCACGTTCGCGACTTCCGGGTCCAGCACGCGCGGCGCCGACGGCGTGCAGCTGCACGATTCGGCCCCCGCCGCCCACTGGGTGCCGGGTCGCCGCGTGGGCGCAAACGAAAGCGAAGCCAAACTCGCCAAGTGGGCCGAGGGGCTGGCTCTGTAAATTGTAAAGTCGGCCGTCGAAGCCGAAGGATGCCATATGGGGTTGCCGAACCATTGATGTTCGGCAACCCCAGAGGAAATTCGTGTTAGCGGGTCGTCGGATCCATGATGGTCCCGTTCATCGGCACCGATATGGCCATGATCGGCGTACTCGATACGAAGACAGTCCGATTTCGGCCATCGCGCCGTGAACGCCATTGACCTGTCCGTCAGGCTGACACCAGTTCTCCTTGAATGGTGTACTCATACGAATGGGCATACAGGTATGAGGGCGAAATATCGATGTCGCCGTTGCACCACGTCAGAACGCCGTGATCGATGTGGAAATCCTCGAACACTTTCTCTTCACGCAGCGGGGCGAAAGCGGGCACATCATCATACATCTCAGTGAAGTCACACAGGCGCGTCTCGCCGGTGGAGAACGTTACCAGCATAATGTGGTCATCGGTAATACGGGCCGAGCGTACCTCCAGTTCCCGAGTGGGCTCATCCGCATACAGGATGCCATTCACCTCAAACATGGCGATCTCTTTTCTTTACTGGCTCACGAAAGTGGTTTGATTCGGTCGAACGGGCGGCCGGACGCCGCTTCGTTCCATGCCTTGTATAGCTCGTCCTCATGCAGAACAAGCCACGCAGCAACCAGCTTGTACTGTTTCGCAGGCAACGATCCGGCCAGCAACTCGCCATCAATGCCAATGGAAGCTTTGAAATCGCCATAGTACACGTGGACATGCGGCTTATGATGCTCGCTCTCATCCTGATACATCATGCGAATGATGATTCCGAAGAACCGACTCAGCTCCGGCATTCCGGCACCTCCAATTCCGCGTCCTGTACGAAACGTCTTTTGCCGCCTAGTATATTCCTATGAGCTTAAGGTCATCCCCGGAGCCGGCCACGGGTTCTACGGCGACGACGAACGTCTCGCCATCGACTATATGACCCAATACGCCAACGGCCGTCTGGCCTAACCGGTTGTCGTTTGACGTTCCTCAACACTTAATCAAGGGGCACTACGACAACCAGTAACCATATCGGCGATGTCTCCACGGTCGATGCCGGTGGACAACGTGATTGCATTGCGGGCGACATATACCATCCGGAGAAGAAATGGTAGGAGTCAGCCCGTCCTCGTGCGAAGTCTGTTGGGGCAAGCCATGCCAGTCGTTCACTCGTCCTTTGTGGCGGCCGTGCCGGTCGCGGTTATCGACTAAATGTGCCGCAAATCCGCTGGGACCCGCTGTGGTTGATCGGACAGCGGGAAGTTGTCCTCGTCACGCACGCCGTCGAGGCGACTGGAAGCGTCCGGTTCCAACGCGGCGAACAACGGCGTGAGGTCGGCTTGTTCCTCGTTGCGCTCGGCGATGAGTTCGAACGTCTTGCCCGTGGCGGCATCGCAGCCGAGGGCGTCCACCAGTGTGCGCGCTATCTGGTCGCGCGAGACGGCCCCGTCTTCGGGGGTGCTGGTGCGTCGTCCGTCCCCCTGCAGGAACACCAGACGGCGCTCGTCGGGCGATCCGTAGCCGAACCAGCCGGGGCGCACGATGGTGTACTCGTTGCCGCTCGCCCGCACCAGCCATTCGGATCGACGCTTCCAATCGTGGGTTTGATATCGTCTGTTATAGGGGCTATCACGCGGTGGGCTGGAGCGGGCCGTAGAAGTAGCTGGCGGTGGCGCCGCCGTCCACGAGCACATCGGTGCCGGTGATGAACGCGCCGCGCTCGCTCATGAGCAGTTCGGCCACGTTGGCGATCTCGTCGGCGGTGCCGGGGCGTCCGGCCGGGCACTTGGCGAACATGTTCTTGTAGAAGTCGCCGCGCGGTCCGTTGAACTCGTCGATGGCCAGCGGCGTGACGACGATGCCGGGGGAGATCGAGTTGAGTCGCGCGCCGCGCTCGCCCCACGCCACGGCCTGAGCCATCACGCGCTTCTCGTTGCAGCGTTTGGCCATCTGGTAGGCGTGCAGCGTGTCCGCGATGTTGCCGGGCTGCAGCATGTCGAGTCCGAGCAGCTCCTCGGTGGGCGTGGTGGCGAGCAGGCGGTCCTCCTCGGCTGTGAGCTGCTTCATGCGGTGGCCGGATTGGCTGGAGATCGTCACGCCCACGCCTCCGGGGGCGATGACCTTGCCGACCTCCTCGAGCAGTACGGCCGTGCCGTACAGGTCCACGTTGAGAATCGTCTCGATGGACGCCTGACTGGGGGAGACGCCGGCCGCGTTGACCAACATGGTGACGTCGCCGAGGGAGGTCGCCATGTTGATGAGTTTGGTGATGGACTCGCGCGAGGCGAGGTCCACGGTTTCGGGGCGGGCGTCAAAGCCGGCGTTCGTCATGGTCTGCGCGATGTCGGCGGCGTGGTCGGGGTTCTTGTCCGCCACGAGGATGGACATGCCGTATCCCATGCGGCGGGCGATGGCCATGCCGATCTGCCCGGCGCCGACCAAGATCATGATGTCGCGAGTGGAATGGGGTGATGCCATGTTGTGGTCCTTTCGCTGTGTTGTCGGAGGGGATGACAGCAACGATAGGAGGGGTGAGAATGAATAACAAATACGGCTGATTAATGAAATTATATAACTATAATGCATATAGTTTCGATTGGTGTGCCTTAAATCGGCGTGAGGATGGTGAAGTGAACATGGAACTGCGGATATTGCGGAATTTCCTGACGGTGGTGGAGGAGGGCGGCGTGACCGCGGCGGCCGACGTCCTCCGCCTCAGCCAGCCGGCGTTGTCGCGGCAGATCAAGGAACTGGAGGAGGAGCTGGGCTCGTCCCTGTTCGTGAGGGGCAACAGGGCGAGGGAACTCGAACTGACGGACGCCGGACGGCTGATGTATCGCCGCGCACAGGAAATCGTCGACCTTTCGGACCGTGCCAAAGCGGAGATCCTCGCCGGTCGTGTCATAGTCGGCGATGTGCGCATCGCCGCGGCCCAGAGCGCGGTGATGCGCGTCGTCGCCCGCGCGGCGGTGCTGATGCGGGAACGTCATCCGCGAGTCACCGTGTGCCTGCATGACGACTCCGGCGCCAACATCGTGGAACGGCTCGACAGCGGACTTGCCGATTTCGGCGTGCTCGTACAGCCGGTGGACATGGGCCGGTATGGGTCACTGCCATTGCCGGGAGGTGATCCGATGGGATTGCTCATGCGACATGACCATCCGTTCGCTTCCCGGACGGCGGTCACCGCGAAAGACCTCGAGGAGGTGCCGCTGATCATGCCGAAAGGAGTGCTCGGTCGGGGCGATCTGTCCGGTTGGCTCGGACGGTATGCCAAGCGCATCAATGTGGTTGGCACCATGAATCTGATGTACAACGCCAGCTGCTTCGTGCGGGAGGGTTTCGCATGCGCCGTGGGACCACAGGATATGGTCGATACTTCACCGGACAGCGGGCTATGCTTCAGACCATTTGAGCCGGCAGTATCCACGCGCCTCGCGATCGCATGGAAGAACGGCCATCCGCTGTCTCCCGCCGCAGAGGCGTTCCTTGAGGCTTTGCAGGACGCGCTGAAACCGAGACGGATGAGCTGACTATCCACGCACCCATATCATCACGGCATCGAGCCGGTTCAATGCCGTGATGACTGATATCCCTCATCCGCCGTGCGTACGACCGGTTGTTTCTCGGCTATCTGTCATGGATGTTCACTGATGGCCCTTGCGCCGGCGAGGCGTCAGGGCCGCGGGCCCGTGCTTGCCGATCGTGAAGCACAGCGCACGCAATCCGCCGATCCTCGGATCGGGGCGTTTTCCGTGTCCGATGCGGTTCATCTGCAGCTCGAACCAGCTGATGACGAGGATGCCGCCGAACGCACGGTCGAGCGCCTTGACTCCGGTCGTCACCCACGGCAGGTCCACGCTGCCGTCCCAACGGTCGCGGATGATCCGCTTCGGCAGGTCGGGCACGAGGGCCAGCGGGCGTGCGATGCCGATCATCTGCGTGATTCCCTCGTCGAGCGCGCGTTCCATGTCCCGCGCGTTGCGGAACCCGCCGGTCAGCGCCACCGGCACGGTGAGCTCGCCCTTGACGCGTCTGGCGAATTCGGTGAAGTACACGCCGCGCCTGCGATCCTCGAGTGCGCCACTGTTGGTTTGGATGACCGGCTTCTCGAGTGTGCCGCCGGAGATGTCGATCAGGTCGACGCCGCGCTTCTCGAGCTGCTTCATGACCCAGATGGACTCCTTCTCATCGAAGCCTGCGAACGACCCGCCGCGATCGTCGATCTTCACGGCGATCGGCACGTCGCTGGAGTTGAGTTTCACTGCGACCGGGAACTTCGGCCCCACCGCCGCGCGCACTGCGTCGAACACCTCGAACAGGAATCGCGCGCGATGCTCGATGTCGCCGCCGTACTCGTCGGTTCGCCGATTGTCCTCGGGCGAGAGGAACTGGTTGATGAGGTAGCCGTGCGCCGCGTGGATCTCCACGCCGGTGAACCCGGCCTTCTTCGCGATTCGCGCCGTCGTGGCGAAACGGCGCACGATGTCGTGGATCTGCTCGACGGTGAGTGCGGTCGGTTCGGCGAAGAACCGTCCGTAGTCCCCTTCCAGTTTGCCGCCGCTGGGCGCGTACGGATGCTGGTTGATGGTGATGGGGGACTGGCGTCCCGGGTGGTTGATCTGCATCCAGCAATGGGCTCCGTTACGGGTTCCCGCCGCGGCCCATCGGCGCAGCATGTTCAGATCGCGTTCGTCCTCGACCGCGACGTTGCCGGGTTCGCCGAGCTGCGTGCGGTCGACCATCACGTTGCCGGTGACGAGCACGCCGGCGCCGCCCTCCGCCCATGTGCGGTAGAGGCGGACGTGCCGTTCGGTCGGCGCGCAGTCGCGCCCTGCCAGCGCCTCGTTCATGGCCGACTTGTAGAAGCGGTTCTTCACCGTGACCCCGCAGGGCAGGGTGAGGGGCGTTGCGATCCCCGAGACGATCCCCGATGTGATTCCGGAGTTGATTTTCGGGGTGCGGTCTGCGTTCATGATGTTCCTTTCCTGTGTATGAACGTCCAAGTTTTTGCACTTGTCTAACTTCATCTGATCTGTACGATAATCCATTTTTAGACATTTGCAAAATTCTGGACGATAGGCTAGGGTAAAGCCGTTGGCATCATTGGCAACACGCCGGCGTCCCCCGTGTCGTTGCCGATTGGCCCCGAATGGATGAGTGAGAAAAACGAAATGGACGTGACATGAAAAAGGATCTGAATGCAAAACTCTCCCGCGGCGCGCTGCGCACGCTCGACGCCTTCTCCGGTGCGATGATGGACCTGCTGCGCACCAAGCCGCTCATGTCGATCAGTGTCAACGAGCTGTGCGAACGCAGCTCGTATCCGCGCGCCACGTTCTACAACTACTTCGACGACCGCGATGATCTGCTGACCTATTGCTGGACCGCTCTGTCCGGAAAATCAAGGATCGGTGACCTCCAGTCGGCCGAGCCGGAGCGCCGTGTGGACCTCGCGCTCGACATGATGGCCGACATGCTCGAGGACAACGCCGTCCTGCTGAAGGAGGTGCTTGAGCACAATCCGGTCGACGGGCCGATGTTCGCCAGCCTGCGAGCCTTTATCGCCGAACGCTCGCGAGACCTCATGCGCACCTGCGTCGACCGGGAGCGCCATGCGCTACCGGCCGAACTAATCGCCGACCACTATGCCAACACCCTGATGCTCGTCCTCGACTGGTCGTACCTGCGCGGGCACACGCTGACGCGCCCCGAACTGCACGACTATGTTCACGCTCTGCTCGAAGGCATGGAACGGCCGAAACCGCGAACCGCATTGTGAACGCGCCCAGCGCGCCGGGGTCGGTGAGTCGCGTAAAATTGGGTATTGACTTTTTCACCAATTCGGTATATGGACAGCGAAACGTGAACGATACACCGCGACGCTACGCTGTCAACAGCAATAAGCCCAAGAGTCGCGTCTCAACGCGCGCTCGCGAATAATTGAGGTGATTTCGGTGACACTTAAAGCCCCGCTTGATCTCACGGTCCATGCTCCGGACGGCATGTATGACCCTTCCAACGAGCATGACGCCTGTGGTGTGGGTATGGTCACCACCCTCAACAAGCGCCCTGAGCACAAGATCGTCAAGGACGCCATTGAGGTGCTGGTCAATCTCGACCACCGTGGAGCCGTGGGCGCCGAGGAGAACACGGGTGATGGCGCCGGCATCCTGATGAGCATGCCGGACGAGTTCATGCGCGCCACCGTGCCCGCGGAACTGCCCGATGCCGGCCACTACGCCGCCGGCATCGCGTTCCTCGACCGTGACATCGAAACCTCCGGCCAGCAGGAGCAGGCCATCGCCAGGATCGTGCGCGAGGAGGGCCTCGACGTCCTCGCATGGCGCGTCGTACCGACCAACCCCGACGGCCTCGGCCTGCAGGCGCTCGCCGCGATGCCGAGCTTCAAGACGCTGGTCGTCGCCGATCCGGAAGGCGGCCTCGCCGGCATCGAGCTGGATCGCAAGACGTTCCGCATCCGCAAGCGCGTCGAACACGAGGTGGGCGTCTACTTCGCCTCCCTGTCCGCTCGCACCATCACCTACAAGGGCATGCTGACGACCATGCAGCTGACCCACTTCTTCCCGGATCTGGTGGATGAGCGCATGAAGGCCGTCATCGCCATCGTGCACTCCCGCTTCTCCACGAACACGTTCCCGAGCTGGCCGCTGGCCCAGCCGTTCCGTCTGTTGGCGCACAACGGCGAGATCAACACCATCCAGGGCAACCGCAACTGGCTGTCCGCCCGTGAGGGACGTCTGAGCTCCGAACTGCTCGGCGAGTTCGAGCCGCTGCTGCCGATCGCCACGCCCGGCTACTCCGACTCCGGCACCTTCGACGAGTGCCTCGAGCTGCTGCACCTCGCCGGCCGCTCCCTGCCGCACGCGATCAGCATGATGCTGCCGCCGGCATGGGAGAAGAACGACCAGCTCGACCCGGACCTCAAGGCCTTCTACGAGTACAACAACACGCTCATCGAGCCGTGGGACGGCCCGGCCGACATCGTCTTCACCGACGGCACCCAGGTCGGCGCCCTGCTCGACCGCAACGGCTTCCGCCCCGGCCGCTGGCAGCTCACCGACGACGGCTACCTCGTCCTCGCCTCCGAGGCCGGCGTCCTGCCCGAGATCGAGCAGGAGCACATCGTCTCCAAGGGTCGTCTCGAGCCCGGCAAGATGTTCCTCGTCGACACCGCCGAGGGCCGCATCATCCCCGATGAGGAGATCAAGAGGACGCTTGCCTCCCAGCACCCGTACCGCAAGTGGGTCGAGGGCAACTCCGTGGAGATGAGCGACCTGCCCGCCCGCGAGCACGTCAACCACTCCGGCCAGTCCGTCCAGCGCCGCCAGCGCGCCTTCGGCTACACCGAGGAGGATTTGAAGATCGTCCTGACGCCGATGGCCAACACCGGCAAGGAGCCGCTGGGCTCGATGGGCAACGACACCCCGCTGCCGGTGCTCTCCAAGCGCAGCCGCATGCTGTTCGACTACTTCCACCAGAAGTTCGCGCAGGTCACCAACCCGCCGCTCGACTGGGAGCGCGAGGAGGTCGTCACCTGCCTCGAGTCCGCGATCGGCCCGGAGCCGAACCTCCTGTCCGACACTGAGCTGCACGCCAAGAAGATCCTCATCCCGCTGCCGGTCATCAACTCCGACGAAATGGCCCAGTTGAAGCGCCTTGACAAGGCGCGCATCCTCGGCGGCTACTACCGACCGTACGTCGTCAAGGGCCTCTACCAGGTGGCCGGCGGCGGCGAGGCCCTCCAGCAGCGTCTCGATGAGATCTTCGCCGAGATCGACGAGGCGATCGACAACGGCAAGAACTTCATCGTGCTGTCCGACCGCGACTCCAACCACACGTGGGGCCCGATCCCGTCCCTGCTGCTCACCTCCGCCGTACAGCACCACCTGCTGCGCCGCCACACCCGCACGCAGATCTCCATGGCCGTCGAGGCCGGCGACGTGCGCGAGATCCACCACGTCGCGCTGCTCATCGCCTACGGCGCGGCCTGCGTGAACCCGTACCTCGCGTTCGAATCCGTCGAGAATCTCTCGCGCGAAGGCTACGTGAAGGTCGATCCGGCCACCGCAGTGAAGAACCTCACCAAGGCCCTGTCCACCGGCGTGCTCAAGATCATGGCCAAGATGGGCGTCTCCACGATCATGAGCTACCGCGGCTCCCAGCTGTTCGAGGCCGTGGGCCTGAGCCAGGAGGTCGTCGACGAGTACTTCACCGGCACCACCACCCGCGTGGGTGGCGTCGGCCTCGACGAGATCGCCGAGGAGGTCGCCTCCCGCCACCGCGTCGCCTACCCGAACCAGTGGACCGCCTCCCCGCACCGCAACCTGAGGACCGGCGGCATCTACAAGTGGCGTCGCACCGGCGAGGACCACCTGAACGACCCCGAGGCCATCTTCCTGCTGCAGCAGTCCACCCAGCGCGGCGACTACAACATGTTCAAGAAGTACTCGGCGCACATCAACGACACCTCCAACAGGATCATGACGCTGCGCGGTCTGATGAAGTTCAACAACAGCCGCAAGCCGATCGACATCTCCGAGGTCGAGCCGGCCAGCGAGATCGTCAAGCGCTTCTCCACCGGCGCGATGAGCTACGGCTCCATCTCGCAGGAGGCGCACGAGACGCTCGCCATCGCCATGAACCAGATCGGCGCCCGCTCCAACTCCGGCGAGGGCGGCGAGTCCGACGACCGCATCGAGGACCCGCGCCGCTACAGCCGCATCAAGCAGATCGCATCCGCGCGCTTCGGCGTCACCTCCGACTACCTCGTGCATGCCACCGACCTGCAGATCAAGCTCGCCCAGGGCGCCAAGCCGGGCGAGGGCGGCCACCTGCCGGGCGCCAAGGTCCCGCCGTGGATCGCCAAGGTCCGCCACGCCACCCCGGGCGTCGAGCTCATCTCCCCGCCGCCTCACCACGACATCTACTCCATCGAGGATCTCAAGCAGCTGATCTACGATGCGAAGATGGCCAACCCGAAGGCCCGCGTCCACGTCAAGCTCGTCTCCGAGTTCGGCGTCGGCACCATCGCGGCCGGCGTGGCCAAGTGCCATGCCGACGTGGTGCTGATCTCCGGCTACGACGGCGGCACCGGCGCGGCCCCGCTCAACGCGATCCGCCACGCGGGCACCCCGTGGGAGATCGGCCTGTCCGAGACGCAGCAGACGCTGATCCTCAACGGACTGCGCTCGCGCATCGTCGTCCAGTGCGACGGCGAGCTCAAGACCGGCCGCGACGTGGTCATCGCCGCGCTGCTGGGCGCCGAGGAGTTCGGCTTCGCCACTGCCGCGCTGATCGTCGAGGGCTGCGTCATGATGCGTGCCTGCCAGAAGAACACCTGCCCGCAGGGCATCGCCACCCAGGATCCGGAGCTGCGCGCCCGCTTCCGCGGCAAGCCCGAAAGCGTCGTGAACTTCTTCATGTTCATCGCCGAGGAGGTGCGCGAGATCCTCGCCCAGCTCGGCTTCCGCACGCTCGAGGAGGCCGTCGGCCACGTCGAGTGCCTGGATCAGGACGAGGCGATCAAGCGCTGGAAGTCCGACGGCGTCGACCTGACCAACGTGTTGAAGCAGTCCGGTCCGGTTCCCGGCACCATCCTGCACAACACCGAGCCGCAGAACCACGAGCTGGAGAAGGCGCTCGACAACAAGTTCATCGAGCTCGCCGAGCCTGCGCTCGACCACAAGGAGCCGGTGCGCATCGAGATGCCGATCCGCAACGTCAACCGCACCGTCGGCACGATGGTCGGCTACGAGATCACCCGCCGCTACGGCGCCGAGGGTCTGCCCGACGACACCATCGACATGACCCTGCACGGTTCCGGAGGCCAGTCGATCGGCGCGTTCATCCCGCGCGGCGAGACCATCCGCGTCTACGGCGAGGTCAACGACTACGCCGGCAAGGGCCTGTCCGGCGGCCGCCTCATCGTGCGTCCGGAGAACGGCATCACCTTCGACCCGCATGAGGACGTCATCGCGGGCAACGTCACCGGCTTCGGCGCCACCTCCGGCGAGATGTTCGTCGCCGGCAAGGCGGGCGAGCGATTCGCCGTGCGCAACTCCGGCGCGACCTTCGTCGTGGAGGGCGTCGGCGACCACGGCTGCGAGTACATGACCGGCGGCACGGTCGTCGTGCTCGGCCCCACCGGCCGCAACTTCGGCGCCGGCTTCTCCGGAGGCAACACGTACGTGCTCGACCTCGACATGAAGCAGGTCAACCCCGAGGCGGTCGAGTCCGGCGCGCTGCTCTTCGAGCCGCTCGACGCCGAGACCTCCGACCTCGTGCGCGGGCTCGTCAAGCGTCACGCCGAAGAGACCGGATCCGCGTTCGCCGCGGGCCTGCTCGAGGACTGGGACGCGACCGCGAAGCGCTTCACGCACGTCGTGCCGAAGCACTTCCTCGCCATGACCAAGGCCATGGCCGAGGCCGAAGCGGAACACATCGATTTCAATACGCCCGGTGCCTGGGAGCAGGTGTACGAGCACGTTATGGAAGGAGCGCACTGAGATGGGCGACCCGAGAGGATTCCTGAAAGTCCGCACCCGTAGGGAGTTGGCGGAGCGCCCCGTCCAGGAGCGTATCAAGGACTGGTTCGACGTCCACGCCGAATCCGGTCTGCAGCCGTGGACCACCGAGCAGGCGGCCCGCTGCATGGACTGCGGCACCCCGTTCTGCATGACCGGCTGCCCGCTGGGCAACCTGATCCCGGAGTTCAATGATCTGGTCCGTCAGGAGCAGTGGGAGGACGCCTACCAGCGTCTGTCCCTGACCAACAACTTCCCCGAGGTCACGGGCCGCATCTGCCCGGCTCTGTGCGAACAGGCCTGCGTGCTGGGCATCCACCAGCCGCCGACGATGATCAAGAACGACGAGTGCACGATCATCGACCAGGCGTGGGATCTCGACTACGTCAAGCCGATGCCGCCGCAGCGTCTGACCGACCAGACCGTCGCGGTCGTCGGATCCGGCCCCGCAGGCCTCGCCGCCGCGCAGCAGCTCACGCGCGCCGGCCACACCGTCGTCGTCTACGAGAAGGACGACGCACTGGGTGGCCTCATGCGCTACGGCATCCCGAACTTCAAGCTCGAGAAGACGCTTCTCGACCGCCGCATCGAGCAGATGGAGGCCGAGGGCACCCGTTTCGAGACCAACGTCGAGATCGGCAAGGACATCACGTGGGACGACCTTCGCGACCGGTATGATGCGGTCGTCGTGGCCATCGGCTCCCGCGTGCCGCGCGACATGAAGATCCCGGGCCGTGAACTCAAGGGCATCCACTTCGCCCTCGACTTCCTGCCCGATGCCACCCGTCGCATCTACGGCGTCAAGCCGGTCAACGACATCACCGCCAAGGACAAGCACGTCATCGTCATCGGCGGTGGTGACACCGGTTCCGACTGCCTCGGTACCTCGATCCGTCAGGGCGCGAAGGACGTCACCGTCCTGCAGATCATGCCGAAGGAGCCGTCCACCCGACCTGACAACCAGCCGTGGCCGACCTTCGCCCGCACCTACCAGAAGACCACGTCGATGGCCGAAGGCGGCGAATACCTGTACTCCACCGACTCGGTGAACTTCATCGGTTCGGACGAGGAGCAGGAGCGCGTCCACATCGAGAACTCCACCACCGCGGAGGGCTTCATCGCCGACGAGACCGGTCACGTCACCGGTTTGAAGGTCGTCTCCGTGGCCCCCGGCGAGAACGGTCCGTTCACCCGCCAGCCGGGCACCGAACGCGTGCTGCCCGCCGATCTGGTGCTCATCTCCGTCGGCTTCCTGCACCCGGACACCACAACGATGCTCGACCAGCTGCCCGTCGATCTCGACAAGCGCGGCAACATCGCCCGCAACGACAAGTTCGCCACCTCGCAGGACGGCGTCTTCGTGTGCGGCGACGCCGGCCGCGGCCAGAGCCTCGTCGTGTGGGCCATCGCGGAGGGCCGCTCCTGCGCCGCCGCCGTTGACGAGTACCTCTCCAGCGAGCACGTCAGCGAGCTGCCGGCCCCGATCACGGCCTCCCAGCGCCCGATGATGCTGCCGCGCTGAGCCGGTCTGAGGGAATATAGAACGAACATGGTGGAATCCTGCGGTACTATCTACCGCAGGATTCTTTTTACCAAAGGAGTGGTTTGAATGCCGAATCGTGCGGAACGTCGCGCCAAGGCGAAGGCCGATCGTAGGGGAGTGCCGTCGCAGTACGACTCCACCCGCGGCCGCGGCCGGTCGGGAATGATCGATGAGTACCAGCTGCAGGAGCGTTCCCGCAGACTGCAGGAGGGCGAGTCCGTAGGCCCGTGGAAGCCGACCGGCGGCACGATCGAGGCCGACGCCGAGACCGCGACGCTCACCACCAATCCCAACTACCGGGATCCGCAGGCGTTCCGCGCCCCGCATTCGACCCGCCAGTGGTTCCGCGTGGGCAGCTGGACGCTGATCACGCTCGCCGTCATCGCGTTCTTCGTGGTCATGTGGCTGCCGAGCGCCGCCCGCCCGATGTGGCTCGTCGCCACCGTCGCCGGCGTGTTCATCGTCGGCGTGGTGAGCCTGTTCTTCACCGCCGGCGACTCGAAGCACAATCCGAATCTCGACCAGAACGGCACCGCCGTCTGATCAGTCCGACCGTCGTCCGGAATCCGTTGACGGAATCGCAGGACCCGCAAATGACGCGAATATGGGAAAGCGCACGACATGACGTCGTGCGCTTTCCCATATGGCTGCTGTCTACTTCGTGCCGCCGTTCATATAGTCGATATCAAATCCGGCGGCCGTGTTGTACGTGATCACATGCTCGTCGATCGACCCGTCGGACGTGCGGATGTCCACGTCCACCGTGCGGGGAAGCAGCTCGTCGCCCGTATACCGCGGGGTTGCCATGTACTCGATCGTGCCGTTCCTGTGTGAACGCAGCCAGTCACGTGCCTTGGACTCCGTGTAGGCCATGCCGCCCGGCGTCGCGTCGTTGTCACCCACGTTCTGCGTTCGGGTGCCGGTGACCATGTTGCGCTCGGCATCCTCGCCGCCGAGGCTCTTGGCGATGAGGTGCGAACGGTTGAACAGATAACCGTGGTACTTGTCGCCGTCGGAGAAGATGATCTCGACCTTCGGATTGTGCTCCGGCCATCCGGCGATGGTGTCCGGCATGTCACGCTCCCTGTCGGAGCCCGACTGCATGAGCTGGTATGTGACGACGCCGACCGCCATGCCGGCCCGACCCAGCGAGTCAAGCTCCGAGTATCGGATCTCGCCGGCCGAGGGCATGGTCCCGGCCGCGGAGAAATCGGCCTTGCCAGTCACCTTGTAGTAGTTGGGCGCGTCCGTCTCGGACCACGTGCCGTCACTGCCGGATGATGTCGAAGAACTCGACTGCGATGCACTCGACTGCGAACTGTTCGCATAGCTCCTGGCCTCATCGATCATCGACTGCGCGTCGGATGCCGAGCAACCGCCGACCGTGATCGTCATCAGTCCGGCGATCAGTCCGGCAATGACCTTATTGAACAATGCATGCTTGTGCGACACGATGGTATTCCTCTCTGACGTCGTGATGCATAGACTCGTCATCCTACAACCCGATTGCCAAAACCGGGGACGTGATTCACGAGGCGTTCACGAACGCATTCACGCCTCGGATGGATGGAGCCGGAGGGACGGGCATTCGGAATCAGGAAACGCAGGATGCATGGTTGTGCGTTTTTCCGTATGTCGTGCCGTAGAGTGGGAACTGCTGGATTCTCTAATCGTCAAAGAGAGGTAGGAACCAATGAAGGTCGACATTCTCACCCGTGAATACCCGCCGCACGTCTACGGTGGAGCCGGCGTGCATGCCGAGGAGCTGTCCAAGGTACTGGCCGAGCGCGTCGACGTGACCGTGCGCGCGTTCGACGGTCCCCGCACCGAGGCTGATGTTCCGGCCATTCCCAACGCCGCCGAGGCGAAGGGATCGCTCAAGGTCGTCGGATACGGCACCCCCAGCGAGCTGGACGGCGCGAACCCGGCGCTGAAGACCTTCGGTGTGGACCTGCAGATCGCCAACGACGTGGATGCGGACATCTCCCACGCCCACACGTGGTACGCCTGCCTGGCCGGCTACCTCGCCAAGATGCTGCACGGCACGCCGCTGGTCATCACCGCGCACAGCCTCGAACCGTTCCGCCCGTGGAAGCGCGAGCAGCTCGGCGGCGGCTACAACCTGAGCTCCTGGGCCGAGAAGGACGCCTACGAGCACGCCGACCGCGTCATCGCCGTCTCCGGCGGCATGCGCGAGGACATCCTCACCGCCTACCCGGACCTCGATCCGGACAAGGTCGTCGTCGTGCACAACGGCATCACGATGTCCGATTTCGAGACCCCCGCCGAGGATGATCCGGCGTGGGGCGTGTTCGATCGCTACCACATCGACCGCTCGAAGCCGACCCTCCTGTTCGTCGGCCGCATCACCCGCCAGAAGGGTCTGCCGTACCTGCTTCAGGCCCTGCACCTGATCGACAAGGGCATTCAGGTGGTGCTGTGCGCCGGCGCGCCCGACACCCCGGAGATCGCCGAGGAGGTCAAGACCGCGTTCGCCAAGCTCGACGAGGAGCGCGGCAACATCATCTGGATCGAGGAGATGCTGCCCCGTCCGGAGCTCAACGCCCTCGAGCACGGCTGCGACGCGTTCATCTGCCCGTCCATCTACGAGCCGCTCGGCATCGTCAACCTCGAGGCCATGGCCTGCGGTCTGCCGGTCGTCGCCTCCGCCACCGGCGGCATCCCTGAGGTCGTCGTCGACGGCGAGACCGGCTACCTCGTGCCGATCGAGCAGCTGCGCGACGGCACCGGCACGCCCACGAACCCGGACAAGTTCGTCCACGATATGGCCGCCGCCATCGACAAGGTCATGGCCGACCCGGAACTCGCGAAGAAGATGGGACAGGCCGGCTACGAGCGTGCCCGCGACCACTTCAGCTGGGAGTCCATCGCCGACAAGACCGTCAAGGTCTACGAGGATGTGCTCGCCGAGCAGAAGTGACGGATGGCCGACGATAGTCGGGCGATAGTTGACTGACGGATGGGCCTTCCCTTGTGAAAGGGGAGGCCCATCGCCGATAATCGGCGGGAACGTACAACGAGAGAACGCGAACAGATACTAATGGCAACGGGAGGATCCATCACATGACCGAGAACGCCAGCAACACCGCAAACACCGCCAACGCCGCCGATGACGTCGACAACGTCGTGCTCAGGCTCGAGGACGTCGAGTTCCGCCGCAAGCGCCGCGTGATCATCACTGACGTGAACCTGACCATCCGAGCGGGGGAGCGCTGGGTGCTGTTTGGGCCCAACGGCATCGGCAAGTCCACTGCCGTGGGCATGCTCGCCACACGCACCTTCCCCTCGGAGGGACGCGTGTTCATCCTCGGCCACCAGCTCGGCAAATACGACGTGTTCAAACTGCGTACGCGCATCGGACTGGCCTCCGCCGATCTGGGCCGTCAGTTCCCCGAATTCGAGGATCCGCTCGACGCGGTCGTCACCGGGCTCTCCGCCGTGACCGGACGCTGGCGCGACACGTACACCGAGGAGGAGTACGCGCGCGCCCGCAACCTGTTGAGCGACTTCCGCGTGAGCTACCTGGAGGGCAAGGAGATGTGGCGTCTGTCCGAAGGTGAGCGCACCCGCGTGCTCATCGCCCGTGCGCTGATGGGCAACCCGGAGCTGCTCATCATGGACGAGCCGACCACCGGCCTCGATCTGGGTGGCCGCGAGCAGGTGATGCGCACGCTGAGCCGTATCGGACAGGAGGATTCCAACCGTGCGGTCGTGCTCGTTACGCATCGTCTTGAGGAGATCCCCGCCGGATTCGACCATATCGCCATCATGGGCCGCAAGCCGATCCCAGCCGAGGATGCCACCGAGGAGGGGCTCGACTCCGCCGGCAACCCCGGCGCCGGCACCATCATCTACACCGGTCCGCTCGAGCAGGGCCTGACGAACGAGCGCCTGTCCGCCCTGTTCGGCATGCCCATCGAGGTCGAGCATTCCCACAACCGCTGGTCCGCCTTCGCCGTGTGAGGTGGTTCCGTGTGATGCGGTTCCGTGTGGGGAGCCGCATCACACGGAAGCTGCGGAGCGTGCGGAATGCGTGGGGACAAGACTGGTCCTTCGGTGCATCGTGCCTTATCCGTTACGCAGCATCGAGAGCATGTACATGGGAAGGTACGTGACGCCGTCCTTCTCGCTCACGTTGGTTTCGGCGAGGACATAGGCTTTGTCGATGTCGTATCCGGGCGTCGACAAAGCGTTGTCGAGAGCGGCGTGAGATTGGAATCTGGCTCCCGATTTGATTTCCAGCGCCAGTATGTCGCCGTCGGCCGTTTCGACGAGGAAGTCGAGCTCCCCGATGCCCTTTTTGGTGAAGTAGTACAGGTGATCGAATCCGTGTGCGACGAGTTCCTGCGCGGTGACGTTCTCATAGACGCCGCCCATGTTCATTTCGGCGTTGCCGTCGAGAATGCCCAATGCGGATTTCTTGCCGTAGGATCCGACCAGCAGGCCGACATCCGAGTAGAACAGCTTCATCAGCCGACGTTCCGAGTTGGCTCGCAGCGGGGCGATCGGAGCGGATGCGTTGAAGACCGGCAGTGCCACATTGGCCCCGGTGAGCCATAGGAATTCGTCTTCGATCTGGCTGAATCGTTTGACGTCGGTGATGGAGCTGATTCTGAACCGGCGGTTCTGGCTTTGCAGTTCGTTGGGTATGAGCCGGTAGATCTCCTGGATGGTGAGTCGGTTCTCCTTGGGCGCGTATTGCTTGATGTCGTGCTCATAGTATGTGCGGATGTTCGATTGGATGGCTCGCACGGGATCGAGGGTGTTGTTCTCGATGAAGGAGGTCACGGCTGCCGGCATGCCACCCACCAGCAGATAACGGTGGAACAGGTCGGTGAGTCGGCGATGGATGAAATCGGGGACCTCGCTCGTGTTCGTAAAACACTCACGAACGACATCGAATGCGGTTTCCACAAGTCCGTTCGCCCAGCAGAATTCCTCGAAGTCGAGCGGATACATGGCGAATTCGTCCAAATAGCCGACGGGCAGTGATCTGACATCCTCCAGTTCCACGCCCAGCAGCGAACCGGAGAGAATGTAGTCATAGTCACCCTTGTCCACGAGCCCTTTGATGAGGGTCACGATCTGGGGGCATTGCTGGATCTCGTCGAGGAACACCAACGTTTTCCCCGGAACGAGTGGCTCGCTGGCCGCGACGGAGATGCGGAACAGCAGGTCGTCGGGACTTGTCGCCTGAGCGAAGGACCGTCGGGCGCTGTCATCAAGCACGAGGTTGAATTCGACCATATGCTTGTATTCGGCGCGGCCGAACTCCTCGATGATGAAGGTCTTGCCCACCTGCCTTGCGCCGGTCACCAGCAGCGCCTGCTTGGTCTTATGGGTTTTCCAGAATCTGATGCGTTCGTAAGCTTTGCGTTTCAACGTTTCCACCTCCGTAGACGACATTCGTCTGATTTCAGTATAGACCGTTTCTTGCACTTATCGAATTTTGAAATGCCTTATTTTGAACACTTATTGCTATTTTGATGACGCCGATATCGACACTCATCGCAATTCGTGCGGTCGTTATATCGGTACTTGTCGCGTTATTCGTCGCGTTTGATGATCTCGCGCGGTGAGGTCGCGTGGCATGATGTGTGGCATGGGATTCCTGACAACGCTTGTCGTGGCGGTGGCGCAGTTCACCGTCGCGCGCGAGCCGGAACACAATCTGGAGATCATCGACGGGTTCGCGCGCAGCGAGGTGAGCGCCCGCAACATCGGATGCAGCCGCATCGTCGACCCGATGGGGGAGACGCTGATCGAAGCCGACGGCAACGGCCCAGCCCTCATCACCGCCGCCCTCAGCCGCGAAGTACTGACTGATACCCGCCGCATCCTGCCCGTCCTCGTCAACCGCCGTTTCGCCGACCCGGTGCTGCGCGGGTGACGACGAAAGATCCGAAGGGCGGGTTGTCCGGTTACCTTGGTTGTACGGTTGGGTGATTCGAACAGCCGGTTTTCCATCGTTGGGCAGATCTGCCGGAAGCTTGACGACTACGTTCGTCACCCCGCCCGCCATGCGTGACGGGCGGCGGATCTTGGTGCGGGCGCGTGTATTATCGTGCGGTATGAGTGAGACTGAACCGAAGTTCCGTTACAACGCCGCACTGGCGCAGGACATCGAAAACAAATGGCAGAAGAAGTGGGATGACGAGGGCACGTTCTGGGCCGCCAACGTCTCCGGCGATCTGAAGGACGGCAAGGGCCGCAACGCCGAGGGACGCCCCTCCTACTTCGCGATGGACATGTTCCCCTACCCGTCCGGCAAGGGCCTTCACGTCGGCCACCCGCTCGGCTACCTCGCCTCCGACGTGGTCTCCCGATACCACCGCATGAAGGGCGAGAACGTCCTGCACGCCATGGGCTACGACGCCTTCGGCCTGCCGGCCGAGCAGTACGCCGTGCAGACCGGCCAGCACCCGCGCATCACCACCGAGCAGAACATCGCCAACATGTCCCGTCAGCTGCACCGCATGGGCCTGAGCTTCGACAACCGCCGCACCTTCGCCACCATCGACCCCGGCTACGTGCGCTGGACGCAGTGGATCTTCTCGCGCATCTACGACGCTTGGTACGACGAGGACGCCACCAACCCGTCCGGCACGAAGGGCTCCGCCCGCCCGATCGCCGAGCTCGTCGCCAAGTTCGAGGACGGCGAGAAGACCATCCCCGGCCACGAGTCCGACGGCAAGACGTGGGGCCAGCTCACCGACGCCGAGCAGCAGGACATCCTCAACGACTTCCGTCTGGCCTACATCTCCAAGTCCCCGGTCAACTGGTGCCCGGGCCTGGGCACGGTGCTCGCCAACGAGGAGGTCACCGCCGAAGGCAAGTCCGAGCGCGGCAACTTCCCGGTCTTCCAGCGTGAGCTGCGCCAGTGGTCGATGCGCATCACCAAGTACGGCCACCGCCTCATCGAGGACCTCGACGGCATCGACTGGCCCGAGAAGGTCAAGCTCATGCAGCGCAACTGGATCGGCGAAAGCCACGGCGCCTCCGTGCACTTCGAGGTCGACACCCCGAGCGGCGTCAAGGACATGGAGATCTACACCACCCGTCCCGACACCCTGTTCGGCACCACCTTCGCCGTCGTCTCCCCGGAGCACCACCTGCTCGAGGACGTGCCCGCCGAATGGCCGGCCGAAACCCCCGAGGACTGGAAGGGCGGCTACGCCACTCCGGTCGAGGCCGTGAAGGCCTACCGTCTGGCAGCCGAATCGAAGACCGCGAAGGACCGCGTCGACGAGGCCGGCGAGAAGACCGGCCTGTTCACCGGCCTGTACGCCATCAACCCGATCACCGGCGCGAAGCTGCCGCTGTTCACCGCCGACTACGTGCTCATGGACTACGGCACCGGCGCGATCATGGCCGTGCCCGGCGGTGATCAGCGCGACTACGACTTCGCCACCAAGTTCGGTCTGCCGGTCATCTACACCGTCCAGCCGCTGCCCGAATCCGGCGACGACCTCGCCAATTACGAGGGCAAGGCGCCGTTCGTCTCCCACGACGGCATCGTCATCAACTCCTGCGTCGAGGCCACCAAGGCCAAGGGCGACGCGCTCTCCCTCAACGGCCTGCGGGTCGATGACGCCATCGCCAAGGTCAACGAGTGGCTCGAGTCCGCCGGCGTCGGCAAGGGCACCGTCTCCTACCGTCTGCGCGACTGGCTGTTCTCCCGCCAGCGCTACTGGGGCGAGCCGTTCCCGATCGTCTACGGCGAGGACGGCACCCCGCACCTGCTGCCCGATTCGATGCTGCCGATCGGTCTGCCGGACGTGCCTGACTATCAGCCGCGCACCTTCGACCCGATGGACGCCGAATCCAACCCGGAGGCGCCGCTGAGCCGCAACGAGGACTGGGTCAAGGTCACGCTGGACCTCGGCGACGGCCCGAAGACCTACTACCGCGACACCAACACGATGCCGAACTGGGCCGGCTCCTGCTGGTACTACATGCGCTACATCGACCCGTCCGACACCGCCCACATGGTCGAGAAGAACGAGTTCGACTACTGGATGGGCCCGAACCACAACAAGTACTCCGGTGACGAAGGCGGCGTCGACCTGTACATCGGCGGCGTCGAGCACGCCGTGCTCCACCTGCTGTACTCGCGCTTCTGGCACAAGATCCTCTTCGATCTGGGCTACGTGGATTCGGCCGAGCCGTTCCACAAGCTGTTCAACCAGGGCATGATCCAGGCGTACGCCTACACCGACGACCGCGGCCAGTACGTGCCGGCCGACGAGGTCGTGGAGGGTCCGGCCGACGCCAACGGCGAGCCGACGTTCACCTGGCACGGCGAGCACGCCAACCGCGAGTTCGGCAAGATGGGCAAGAGCCTCAAGAACATCATCACCCCGGACTACATGTACGAGAACTACGGCGCGGATACGTTCCGCCTGTACGAGATGAGCATGGGCCCGCTCGACGAGTCCCGCCCGTGGAACACGCGCAACGTGGTCGGCGGCATGCGTTTCCTGCAGCGTCTGTGGCGCAACGTCATCGACGAGGAGACCGGCGAGGCCCATGTCAGCGAGGAGACGCCAGACGCCAAGACCTTGAAGCTGCTCAACAACACGATCGCCGACGTGACGGTCGAGATGGAGGGCATGCGTCCGAACACCGCCATCGCCAAGCTCATCGTGCTCAACAACCACCTGACCTCCCTTCCGGCCGTGCCGCGCGCCGCCGTCGAGCCGCTGATCCTCATGCTCGCTCCGATCGCACCGCACATCTGCGAGGAGATGTGGGCGCGCCTCGGCCATGACGAGTCCCTGTCGGCCGCCCCGTGGCCGGTGGCCGACGAGCGTTACGTCGGTCAGGACACCGTCACCGCGGTCGTGCAGATCAAGGGCAAGGTGCGCGCCAAGCTCGAGGTCTCCCCGGACATTGATCCGGCCGAGCTCCAGAAGCTCGCGCTCGAGGCCGTCGCCGACCGTCTCGGCGGCAAGGAGCCGCGCAAGGTCATCGTCAAGGCCCCGAAGATCGTGTCGATCGTCCCGGCCGAGTGACCGCGAGTGATCGGTTGATTCCGATCATCGCCCGTCCTCGACGGCGAATGTGAAGAAACCGAAGGGTTCCGTCCACATTCGCCGTTCGGCTGGACTCAACGCCCATACAACCCCACCGTGGGAGGTATGGGCGTTCATTTTTCCTCCGGGCCGGATGCCGATCCCCGGCCGCATTCCCGTGATCCTCGTGATCCGTCGTCTCGGCGTGCCTCCTCGCGTCCGACCATGGATTCCGTACCTCTGCCGCCGCGTCCGGCGATGTCTCAGTTGCATCCGCCGGCGGCGCGTTCTCCGGTGACGACGGATGCAACGCCGGCGCACCAGTCGCATCCATCTCCCGACGACGATTCGACGATCGAGCGGTCGGAATCGCTCTCCCGTCTGACCGGCGTCAACGGCGCAGACACGAGCGTCGACGAATTCGAACGTCGCGCGCGCCACGGCAAGCCAAGATTGCGGTTCACCGCAACCCACGCGCTGGCGGCGATCCTCATCATGACGTTCGTCACCTGCATGAGCCTGACGCTGCTCATCCAACAATCGATCAACTACACCGCCATCGACGGCGCTCGGAACACACAGGAGCAAACCGCCGATCCGGGTGCTTCGGACGCTGATGGGGATGAGACTGATTCGAACGGACAGACCGGTTCGGACGATGCGGACAAGACGGCAGACGATGCCGAAACCAGTACCGAAGCAGGTGACGGAACCTCCGAACCGCAGTCCGCTCCGACCGCATCCGATCCCGCCGATCCCCGACTTGACCTCAACACCGCCACGCTGGAGCAACTGGACGCCATCCCCGGCATAGGGCCGGTCACGGCGCAGAAGATCCTCGACCATCGTCAACGGATCGGACGGTTCGCCAGCGTCGACCAGCTCCTCGACGTCTCCGGCATCGGGGCGAAGACCCTGGAGAAGATTCGACCGAAGGTCAGGGTCTGATGAACGGGATGACGGGCACACGCGGGTCGCGCGAGTCCCGCGTCGAATGCGGCAGCCGCGACCGGCGTCTCCTTCCCGTCGCGATCACGCTGTGGGCGGCATGCCTGTTCGCCCGGTTCCTGTTCGACGCTCTGGTGGCATCGACCATGGGCGGCGGCACCTTTGATGGCGCGACGATCGTGATCATCGTCGCAGCGGCGGCCGCCATCGGCATCGCGATCTGGCTCCTGTCCACTCGACTTGCGCGTATCGGCATCGGGCGGGAGATCGTCATGGTGTGCGTGATGACCGCGCTGCTCGGCATGATCGCGACCTGGTCCCTCATGGCGATCGCATGGCATGATCCTGCTGCGGCGAAGGCGCGGGAGACATCCGGATACATGCACATCGAGGGAACGGTCATCGAACCGGTGCAGGTCTCCTCCAATCGCGAGGCCGATTGTCAGGCGGAAATGCGATTGCAGGCCATCGACGACGGCACCATACGCGTCGGATCCTACGCGCAGGTACGCGTGTTCGCATCGGACGACGACTGCACCCGTATCCATCGCGGCGCCGTGTATCGCGTGTCCGGCGCGTTCGGCGAGGCACGATTCGGATCGACCCCGCTGTGGATGAGCGTGCAGGGCAAGGATGGATTGCGTCTGCTGCAGGAACAGCCATGGCCCGAACGGTGCCGCGAACATGTGCAGGAGTCGTTCTTCCGAGCGACCTCGGGCCTGTCCGAACAGGGGCGCGTACTCGTGCCGGGGCTCACGATGGGATTCCTCGGACAGGATCATCTGCCATCCGCGTACGATGCGCGTCCGATCAACGACACCTACGCCACCCAGCTTGAGGAACGCTTCCGCGCCGCCGGCATCATGCATCTCATGGCCGTCTCCGGTGGACACTTCGTCATCATCGCGGGACTGGTGCGTCGCGCATGCGCCCGTCTGCTTGTGCCACGGCGGATCGTGGCCATTCTGTGGGTGGTCTCCACGGCGGTGCTCGCCTCGTTGATGGCACCGGGAGACAGCGTCTCCCGTGCACTCGTCATGGGGTGGATCGGCGCCGCAGCCCTGTACTTGGGGCGCAGAACGCAGGCGTTGAGCGCCCTGTGCGTGACCGTCATCGTCATGCTGCTGGGCGATCCGAGCCTGGCGTGGAGCTACGGGTTCGCTCTTTCGAGTGCGGCCGTGCTGGGCATCGTCATGATATCCGAACCGATCGCCGAGGTGATGGCGCTGCTGCTGCCGGATAGGCTCGCCGATGCGCTGGCGATGACGCTCGCCGCGCAGACCGCCACGCTGCCGATACAGGTGATGATGGAACCGCAGCTGCCGGTATGGTCGATTCCGGCGAACCTGCTCGTCGCACCGGTCGTCGACTTCGCCACGATCATGGGACTCGCAGGCCTCGCCGTCGCATGGATGAACGTCGAAATGGCGTCGATGCTCGCATGGGTGGCTTCGTGGGGAACCCGCGTCATGGAACGGGTGGCGATGTGGCTTGGCGGCGGTGATCACGCGGTCGTGCCATGGGCCGGGGGAGTGGGCGGGGCGCTGCTGCTCGCCGGGGTCGAAGCGGCGATCATCATCGCCGTCATCGCAATAGCCCGCATGCTCGGCCCTTCACAGGCCGTCCACGCGCTTCCCGGCATACCGTTCACCGCGAACCCACGCAATCGGATCCGCATCTGGTGGGACGACACGATCCGCATGATCCGGCATCTCGACCAATACCTCGACTAGTCAGGATCGGACGGTCGAATGGCCGGACGCGTCTGCCGCCTGATCGCATGTCATCCCGCCTGCTGACGGAACTGCTTCCAGATGTCGGCGAGGTTGCGGTTGTCCGAGGTCCTTCGCCACACGGAGAGTCCGCCGGCGCTCTTCCCACCGGCGGCGGCCTTCGCGGCCGCGGTTGGCGAGGCGTGGGTGGATCCGTCGTCGAGACGGAACCTGCCGTCCTCGGTGACGGTCGCGAACCAGCGTTCGCCCTTGCGCGGACGATCCCATACGAGCTTCTCGCCGGGGATGAGCAGTCCGGCCTCCACGACCTGCTTGATCGTCACGCGACGCGAGCTGTGCACGGGACGTGCGATCCTGCCATGGCCCGCGAGCTCGTCGATGTCCTGACTCGTCAGATCGGTATGGTTCTCGTCGTATCGGATCTCCCAACGGTCCGCGATCAGACGGATCGTCTCCTCCTGACGGTGGCGCAGCATCTCCGGCGTGCACTCGTTGAAGTGCTTGAGCTGCTCGGTCAGAGGGAAACGGCGCGAATCGGCGCGCATGAGCATGCGGTCGCGGCGTCCCGCGTAGTCGGTCAACTTATCGAGTTGGTCCTCGGATCCCTGGGCGAGCGCCATGTTGCCCAGACGGTACATCCAATAGTCGTGCGTCTCCTGTGTCCAGCCGGATGCGGCGAACACCGACTTCGGATCGAACGCCACCGGCATGATAGGCAGGGCGCTGAGCTTGCGCGGACGTGACAGGTGGGTCTCGGCGGCCTGATCGTTGGCTCTGATCAGCAGCAGGCGGATCAGATCGTCGTCGCCCTGCATCTCGCCGTGCAGACGTACCAATGCTCCGGCGCGGTCGTCGGACGAGATCGACAAGGCGCGGATCATGCGCACCGGATACCCCTTGTCGAGGTCCCGGATGGCCGCGGCCGCATGTCCGCGCCTGCGGAACGGCGCGGTTCTGTTCAGCGTGTCGACGCCGGTGATACGCTCCAATGCCGCGAGTATCTCGTTGAGTCGCTGCGAATCGTGCGCGCCGAGCGTCCTCACCGTCGTCGACGCGCGCGAGGCCCTCGTTCCGCGTGAGGCGAACGGGGAGATGTCCGGCGCGCCCAGATTGCGGAACGAGTGGACCAGCGCCCACATGGCCACCGGCTTCCATTCATGGCTGGGGTAGTCGTTGAGCGATTCGAGCCGCGCCTTGACCTCGTCGGGCAATACGGTGTCGGAGGGGCGTGTGATGACCAGCCAGGCCATCGCGTACGGCGCGAGCACCTGATCGATGAACGTCGTCATCGTGCCGTTGTCCAGATACGGCTGCATCACGTCGGTGAGGAAGTCCTCGATGAGCTTGTCGCTGTCGGGCTTGTGGGTGGCGATCAGATGCAGGTAGGAGAAGAACCGTTCACTGGCCGGCGAATCGTCGCCGAGCGGATCCATGACGTCGTCCCAACGCTGCGCGTATGCGTCGAGTTCGACCGGCTTGAGACCGGATGTGGCGCGCGCCTTGAACACGTCCGACGGGGTGAGCGGCAGACCGCGCATGTTCATCACGTCGAAGATGCGATGCGCGCTGTCCAGATCGTCGGTGGTGACGATCACCAGCGTCACCTCGTTGACCAGATACGAGGCGAACGTCCGCCGCTCGTCCTCGCTCATGTTCGACAGCTCGTCGTAGACGCGTTTCGTGTTGCGGGTGATGTTGCGCTGCGCGGTGGTCGTCCAGTCCTCCGCGCCCAGATCGAACAGCGCCTCCAGATTGCCCTCCTGCACGTATTCGCGGAAGAACGCCGCATCCCGCTCGCGAAGCGTCAGCCGCGGCTCGTTCCTGATGCCGCGCAGTTTGTCTCCCGGCTCCACGATGAGCGCGTCCAGCAGCCGCATCCACTCGTGGTCCCGTTCCAGATCGCGCAGCGCGGCGATGATGATCGCCAATGACACCAGACGCTGCTGGCCGTCGATCACGTCGAAGCGGTTGTCCCTGCCGGAGCGGACCAGAATCAGTGATCCGAGGAAGTACGGAGTGCCGGGCGTCTTGGCGGCCCCGGCCAGATCGTCGACCAGCTGCTGGATGTTCTCCGGCTGCCAGATGTAGGGGCGTTGGAACGAGGGGATGAAGAACCGATAGTCGGGCGTGAAGACCTTCTCCAGCGGCAGTTCCTTCGCATTGATGGACATATGATCCCTGATCCCTTCCCGGCGAATGATTGTGGTTTCAAGCCTAGCAGCGTCGGAACCGGACGTCACCTCGCGCACCCGAATCGGACGTGTGCGTCGTCCCTGTCCGGCCGACGGCATGTCCTGATGCTCCCCGATGCGCGTCTACGGCCGCGGCGGCAGATCCGCACGCTCCACCAGACGCGCCATCTGCACACGACCCATCGCGAGCTTGTCAGCCGCGGACGATAGGTGTGCCTTCGCCGTACGTTCCGAAATGAACATGCGCTCGGCGATCTGCGCGTTCGTCAGCCCCTCCGCGGCGAGCAGCACGGTCTCCCGTTCACGCTCGGGCAGTGAATCGAGCAGGGCGCGCGCCTCGTCCCTGCGGGAGACCGGACGCTGCGCATGCAGATCGCCGATGAGCTGGCGTTGACTCGCCGCATTGAACTGCGGCGTCTCCTCGCACACGCCGAGCACCCGTCGGATGATCTCTCCCGGCGCATCGGTCTTCGAGACGAATCCCTCGACACCCGCCTCCACGGCACGCTCCACGGTGTTCGACGGACTGAGTGACGTGAGGATCATGACATGCGGCGGATGGGGGAGCGCACGCAGCCGCCGCGTCGTCTCGATGCCGTCCATGTCGGGCATCGCGATATCCATCAGCACCACGTCCGGGTGCTCCCGTTGCGCGCGAAGCACCGCGTCCGCGCCCGACGTCGACGTGGATACGACTTTGATCCTTCCTTCGGAGTAGTCGGTGAGGATCAGGCTCATTGCCTGACAGATCATCGGATCGTCATCAACGACGCTCACCAGCACGGGCATCGTCCCGTCATCACGACCGCCGCCACCATCCCGGACATCCCGACTGTTCTGGCCGTCTGGTCCATGCCGGTCCTGTCGCTCGGCCCATTCATCCCGCCGCATTCGTTCCTCATGCCTCACCATGCCATCCTAGGCATGTGCGCGTCCGCGCCACGGCAAGCGCACATCCAGATGGAATACGTGACGGTCGTCGACACCGTAGCGGCAGGCTCCTCCAACCGACATCGTCCGTGCAGTCAGCCCGGCCAGTCCGTTGCCGTGCGCCGGCGATCCGGTCGGTTCCGGCGCTGCGTCTGATGCGACGGAAGGCATCGGATTGCTTAGATGCACATGCACCCCGGCCTCCGGATTCGCCGTCACCTCCAACGACACCGGCGCCTGAAGCGCGTGCCTGCGTGCGTTCGTCAATCCCTCCTGAACCGCCCGATAGGCGACCTTTGCGACCGCGTCATCGAGTTCGCCCAACTGACGGATGTCGATCCACGTGTCGAGTCGTTGCCCCGCGTCGCGAGTCTGCGCGATCAATGCCCCCAACGATTCGCGGGTCAGCTCGGTCTCCTCCGCGCTCGTCAGCTGCTCCCATGCGTTCTGTGGATGACGCAGCATGTCGATGATCTGATGCGCCTCATCGAGCGCCCCGGCCGCCTGACGACGAATGTCCTCGGCCTTGCGTGCGATCGATTCAGCCTGTTCGGAGGGCTCCAGACGCGCCGTTTCGGCCTGCAGCGCGCTCGCGTTCAATGCCAGCAGCGACAGGGAATGGGCGAGTGTATCGTGCGCTTCGGCGGCGATCGCGTCGGCAAGCTGCTGGTTCGTCAGATCGTGCTGCAGTGTTGCCGCATGCGTGGCGGCGGCGTCCGCCTTCGCTTGGGCGGTATCGAGACTCGCCCGAGAGCGGATATGCAGGCCGGTCAGGGCGGCGATCGCAGTGCCGATGAGTGCCGCTACCACGGATGTCGCGATGATCGGCCCCTCATCGGTGAGCATTTCGATCGGCACGCCGTTCGTTCCGGTGTCCGGTTTGGAGAAGAACAGATGCCAGATGGACGAGTCCGCCGGGCGCAGCGCGTCACGCAGCTGCGCCCACACGCTTACGGACGCGCCCACCGTGATGGCGCGTATCGTGCGCATGCGTGAGGATCGCCGTGCCAGCAACGAGGTCATCGCCATGAGCGCGAGCATCGAATCGTACGGAAAGACCATCACGATCACGCATGCGGCCCAGAACACCGGTTCGGGATGCCGGTCCCGCATGACGAGGACGAACGGGAGCACCAGCGTCAGCAGCGTGGACAGTATCATCCATGGATACATGGCTCCCTGGGG
The DNA here is from genome assembly GCF_006454495.1 of Bifidobacterium sp. UTCIF-38. Lineage (NCBI taxonomy): Bacteria > Bacillati > Actinomycetota > Actinomycetes > Bifidobacteriales > Bifidobacteriaceae > Bifidobacterium > Bifidobacterium sp. UTCIF-38. Next base: position 143,641 of record NZ_JFAL01000007.1, read on the forward strand.
GTGATCCATGTACTCCGTGGCCGCATACGAGCATTGCGCGAGGCTGAACATCGCGGCCACGGGGATCATGACGAACGAGCACCATCGCCGCGTGCGCACCGGCACCTCATCATCCGGCTCCGGATGAGGGCTGTCCTGCTTCTTCTCGATTCCCATGGACTCCACTGTATTGCCATCACGTCCCGCGGTGCCATTGGACATGCGGGCGCATCCCGCATGCCGCCGTCGCCCGAACGGGCAGACGGAAATGTCCGTTCGTACACTGACATGACTCCGGTTCGGCGAATAACGTCGAAATCACGCCGCGCATAGTCCCATGCGCAAGAAACGAATGGAGAAAGAGGAAACCATGAGCGACAACATCCCGCTTCCGTCACAGGGCCAACCGGACTTCGGAAGGACACCTGCTCCCCACGCCCACAGGAACCTGAGCGCATCCTCCGTTGTCGGTCTGGTGTTCGGCATTCTTGCCGTATTGCTCAGCTGGGTCCCCATCGTGAACAACTTCGCCGCCGTTCTCGGTGCGATCGGCATCGTCTTCGCCATCGTCGGCGTAGCCGCGACGCGGTCCAGAGGACGCAAACGCGGCAGGGGACTGGCGATCGCGGCCGCGATCCTGTCCAGCATCGCCATCGTCATCGTGCTGGTCACCCAGAACAGCTACGGCAAGGCGATCGACAGCGTCTCCAACGAAGTGCAGCAGAGCCAGACGGAGCAGAAAAAGGCAGACGAGGAACGCTCGATCACGATGAAGGCCGCCAGCAACGGTCCCGCAAGCGTGATGTACGGAGGAATCGGGGAAAGTCACACGGAGGACTTCAACGGCACCTGGGAGAAGACCATGACCGGAAAGGAGGCTGGCGAGTATCCGACGCTCAGCGTCACATCCAGCGATTACGAGAACCCGGATCCAAGCGGCATTCAATTGTCCTGCGAGATCATCGTGAACGGCAAGAGCGTCTCCAGGCATGATGGCAGCGGATCCGGTGCGAACGCGTACTGCGACATCCCCGTGGACTGGAACGCCGGTCAGTGACGGCGCCATCGGCTCCGTTGCTCGGGAGTATGTGACATCGGGAATTCATGACGCTGAGTTCGACTGAATGTCTGTTCGACTGAATGTCTGTTCGACTGAATGTCTGTTCGACTGAGCGTCTGTTCAACTGAGCGTCACATATTCCCGAGATTCGTCCATTCCGCGGGAAAACGTGACGCTGAGTTCGACTGAGCGTCACATATTCCCGAGGAGTGGCTTGTTTTCGGGAAAATGTGACGCTGTCGAATCATTCACGGTCGATTGGGGGTGTCAGGGTACCGATTGGGGAGTGTCGATAGGGTGTTGAGGGGGTGTCGAGGGGGTGTCGAGAGGTGTTGAGGGGGTGTCGAGAGGTGTTGAAGGGGTGTCGAAGGGTGCCGAAAGGTGCTGAGGGGGTATTGAGGGGTGTCGAGGGGGTGTCGAGAGGTGCCGAGGGAGCATTGATTGGAGATGCTGATCGGGAGACGTGGCTCAGTCGCGGCCCGACGCATCCAGCAAGTGTTCAGAGAACGTTGAGGCCTCTTCCCCGACACTGCCGGGAACGCTTTACGCTCGGCTAAGACGTCACTAGGAAAGCGGCTGTTTCATAAGAACCATGAACACCGCAATCACAACGCCAGCTGCCGCGACACCGCAGCCGAAACTTACGGACGATGCCTGCCGCATCGCATCCGATACCGAGTCGACATATGGATCGACCGGATCGACCGGGATGGCCGGGACGGCGTACGGGGCGCCACGAACCGGGATCGTCGAACGCGTGGGGGAGCCACGCTCCGTGGACGCCGACATCGTCATCCCCGTCTACAACGAGCAGGAGCAGCTCGCCGAATCCGTGCTCACCCTGATGAACCACCTGGCCTCCAGCCAGATCGAAGGATGGGCCTACACCTGGCAGATCGTCATCGCCGACAACGCCAGCACCGACGACACATGGGCCATCGCCTCCCGCCTCGCATCCCAGTATCCGGGCCGTGTGCGAGCGGTCCGCATCGCACGCAAGGGACGGGGACGCGCACTCAAACTCGCCTGGGGCGAGTCCCGTGCCAAGGTCGTCGCCTACATGGACGTCGACCTGTCCACCGACATCCACCAGACCGGCACGCTCGTGGGCACCCTCGTCTACGGATTCGCCGACGTCGCCTTCGGATGCAGACTCTTCGACGACTCCGAAGTCACCAGATCCGCCAAACGCGAATTCATCTCCCGCACCTACAACGGAATGCTGCGCATGCTGCTAGGCGCCTCCTTCCACGACGCGCAATGCGGATTCAAGGCCATGACCGCATCCGCCGCCAGACATCTGCTGCCCTACATCCAGGACGACGAATGGTTCTTCGACACGGAGATGCTACTGCTGGCTCAGGCCACCGGCATGCGCATGTACGAGTTCCCCGTCCGCTGGGTCGAGGATCCGGGCAGCACCGTCAACATTCCCGACACCGTGAGAAAGGATCTCAAGGGCATGTGGCGCATGAACGGCACGCTGAACCGCATGCGAGTCGCCGCAACGGCCTGAACGCTCCGACGGCAAACATTCCATAGACCCATCGATCACCAATACCCAAGGACAGTTCCCTATATGACCACCACAACCGCATCGGCCATCCCCTCATCGGATGGCTCCGCATCCACACAGGCGAGGAACCGCAGCCAATACCACCGTCCGGACTCCGGCGCGCCGATGCCTGCCGGACGATACGTCGACACCCGCACCAACCCCACCGTGCGATCCAACATCGCCACGCGACGCACCACCGCCGACTGGATCGGCTTCGGCGGCATGATGGCGTTCACCGCCATCATCATGTTCGTCAACCTCACCGCCTCCGGGTACGCCAACGAGTTCTACTCCGCAGCAGCCCAGGCCGGATCCAAGGACTGGTGGGCGTTCCTGTGGGGGTCGCTCGACTCCGGCAACGCCATCACCGTCGACAAGCCGCCGGCAGCCATCTGGCTCATGGCCCTGTCCGTGCGCGTCCTCGGCCTGAACTCCTTCGCGATACTCCTGCCCGAGGCGCTGTGCGGCATGGCCAGCGTGTGGATCCTCTACGCTACCATCCGACGCACATGGGGCAACTGGGCCGGCGTCATCGCAGGACTCACGCTCGCCACCACGCCCGTCGCGGCACTCATGTTCCGCTTCAACAACCCAGACGCGCTCCTCGTGCTGCTCATGACCGGCGCCACCGCCTCGGTCATGCGCGCCCTCGAATACCCCGACACGCGTGCCGGCAACCGTAGCCGCACTCTGTGGATGATCCTCGCAGGCGCATGCATCGGATTCGGCTTCCTCACCAAGCAGATGCAGGTGTTCCTCGTCGTGCCCGGATTCACACTCGCCTTCCTCGTCGCCTCGCCCACCGGACTCGTCCGACGCATCGTCGACGGCCTCGCCGCCATCGCCTCCGTGGTCGTCTCCGCCGGATGGTGGGTGGCCCTGACCGTCCTCGTGCCATCCGGATCCCGCCCCTACATCGGCGGATCGCAGACCGACTCCTTCCTCGAACTCACCTTCGGCTACAACGGTCTCGGCCGCATCACCGGCGACGAGACCGGAGCCGTCGTCGGCGGGGGCGGCGGCATGGGCGGTGGCAACGGCGGCGGCATGTGGGGACAGACCGGCCTGACCCGACTGTTCGACGGCGAGTACGGCGGACAGATCGCATGGCTTGCGCCGATCGCCTTCGCCGGCATCGCCATCGGGCTGATCGTCGCCCGCCGCAGCCGCCGCACCGATCTGCGCCGCGCCGGCACCCTCGTGTGGGGATCCTGGCTCATCGTCACATGGCTCACCTTCAGCTTCATGGCCGGCATCTTCCACCAGTACTACACCGTCGCCCTCGCACCTGCGGTGGCCGCGCTCGTCGCCATCGCCGTAAGCGGACTGTGGGCCAAACGACAGTGGTTCTGGGCACGTGTCGTCGCTGCGCTCCTCGTGCTCGTCAACACGTTCTGGGCCGTCGAGCTGCTCGGCCGCTCCACCTGGCTGCCGTGGCTCAGATACCTCGTCATGGCGGCGGGACTCATCGCGACGCTCCTGCTGATCATCGTCTCGGCCGCGGCCGCGCCGACACGCGAGATGCGCTTCCTGCGCACGCCGCATGCAAGACGGGTCATCACGATCGCAGGTGCCGGCGCCTGCGCGCTCACGGCGGTGGCGCTCGCCGCCGGTCCTCTGGCGTGGACCGCGTACACCGTCTCCACCGGGCACATGGGTTCGATCGTCACC